>JBKPCH010000177.1:0-31732 GCA_046727275.1 Candidatus Dormiibacterota bacterium | reverse complement strand
GGCGAGCAGCGCGCGGGGCTGCCCCGTCCGGGCCGTGGCCGGCGCCGGGACCGCGACCGGCAGCCGCGGGCGGGAGCGCGACGCGAGAGGGGCGGCTGGCGCGGGCGTGCGCTCCCACAGGCTCTCCCGGATGCGCTCGGTCAGCTGCGGGCGGGGCGGCCTCGTCAGGCTGCCGAACGCCTGCCGCACCTGGTCGTGCAGCCTCCGCTCGCTCATACGATCGTGTCCCGGCCGCGGTCCGGCCGGGGCTGCAGCCGGTCGCTGGCCCGGTAGACCTGCGCCCGCACCCGGCCAGGCGACTGGCGCAGGACCCGGGCCACCTCGTCCAGCGGCAGGTCCAGGAAGTAGAAGCAGAACAGCGCGGCCCGGGTGCCGACCGGGAGGTGGACGATGGCGTCCTGCACGCGGTCGCCGGTGCGGCCGACGGCCTCCCGGCGCCGCCTCGGCGCCAGGGGGCGGCGCCACCGCAGGCGCCGGCACTGGTTGGCGACGATGGCCAGGAACCAGGTCCGGAAGCTCGTGACCTCGCCGCCCAGCCGCCGGTACTGCCGCCAGGCGCGCACGGTCGCGCCGTGGACCGCGTCCTCGGCCGCCGCATAGTCCAGAAGCATCACGCTGGCCAGCCGGTAGGACGGGTCCACGATGGCCTCCACTCGCGTCATGAACGCGTCGCGCGCGAGCCGTGGATCCTCTCGCCTGGAGCTGTCTTCGCCCATCCTTTCCGAATTACGAATGTTGAATCTTGACGGATCGGCGTTCGCGCGCTCGACCGTGCCCAGCGTCAGCCGGCGGTCAGCACCAGGGGGCGTCCCCGGGTGATCGCGATCGTGTGCTCGACGTGGGCGGACAGGCTGCCGTCGGCCGTCGCCTCGGTCCACCGGCCCACCCGCCGGAGGCCGTCGCGGCCGGCCGCGACGACGGGCTCGACCGTGATGACCAGCCCCTCCGTCAGCCGCCCGCCGAGGGCCGGCAGGAACACGTTGGGCACGCTGGGCTCCTCGTGGATGGCCCGGCCGATGCCGTGGCCGCACAGCTCGCCGAGCACCGAGAACCGGCGCGCGCCGACCTCGCGCTCGACCGCCCGGCCGATCTCGTTGAGCCGGCTGCCGGCGGTCGCGACGTCGAGGGCCCGGGCCAGCGCCGCGTCGGCGGCCGCGCACAGCCGGCGCGCCAGAGGTCTGGCCGGAAAGGCTGGCGAGAGATTCGTCGTCCAGGTGCCCCAGATCCGGGGGCGGCGCCGAGGACCGGAGGGAGCGGCCGCCAGGCCGTGACCGAGGACCGCAGAAGCCAACCCCGGAGATGGGGTGCATGGGCGGCGAAGATCCGTCTGCCTTTCCGGCCAGACCTCTGGTGGCGTGGGCGACCCGACCGGGACGGAGATCGCGGCGTCCGCGTAGAAGCCGTCGAGCTCAAGGGTGACGTCCAGCTTGACCAGCTCGCCCGAGCGCAGGCGCCGGCGGCCGGGGATGCCATGCACGGCCTCGTCGCCGACGCTGATGCAGATCGCGCCCGGGAACCCGTAGAGCAGGTTGGGCGCCGGCCGGGCCCCCAGCCGGGCGATGGTCCGCGCGGCCAGCCTGTCCAGCTCGGCGGTCGTGACGCGCGGACGCACGCGGCGGCGCACCTCGCGCAGCGTGGCGGCGACGGCCCGGCCGGCCCGGCGCAGGCCCGATAGCTCCTCCGCGGTCTGGATGGACATCTGGACTGAGGGTAGCGCGGCGGGCACAACCGGCCGCGCCTGAGCCCCAGGGCCGGAGGCCCTCAGCCGTGGGTCAGGGAGCGCTCGACCAGGGCCCACAGCGCCGCCTCGCCGGCGCTGCGATTCTCGTGGTTCACCTGGAACAGCACCAGCGTCCGCTGCGGCCCCTCGCGGGCGGTCAGGGCGTCCGGATCGACGCCCGAGCGCACCTGCTCGGCGGAGGGAATGGCCTGGACGGCGATCGGGCTGGCCGCCTGCCGCCTTCGCATGTCCTCCGGCAGGGCGGCCGTCACCTCGTCCACCAGGACGCGGAACGCCTCGGGGCTGACCCGGTAGGGCAGCGACAGGCCGTCGTCCAGCGCGCAGGCGCGCCGGAAGGCGTCGTCGCTGGCGGCCGGCAGGCCGATGTGGCGGCTGACCCGGCCCAGCAGCCACCACGCGTCCGGGTCCCGGGGCGCCCGGTCGCAGGCCGCCTGGGCGGCCTCCAGGGCGTCGTGCAATCGGCCCGCCGCGTAGAGATCCCGTGCCCGCTGGAGGACATCCATGCCGGCGATACGCTAGCAGTTCCCGATGCGCTTCTTCCGAGCCACGCCGCGAGTCCTGCCCGCCGACCCCACAGAGGCGGCGGTCCTGGCCGACCTCTACCGCCTGGCCTGGGCCGGCTGCGAGCGGCTGCTCGACGAGCGCCTGCTGAGCGACCAGGTCCCGACGGCGGCCGAGGTGCAGGCGTGGTTCCAGGGCGGCTTCGAGGTCTTCCGGATCCGCCACGAGGGCCAGGTGATCGGGGCGGTTCGCTGCTGCTTCCCGACCAGCGCGTGCCACGTCGACCGCCTGGCCGTCGATCCGGACGCCCGCGGCCGCGGGGTCGGCCGCCTGCTGCTGGACCACGCCGTGAGCCGGGCCCGGCGAGCCGGCGTGACGCGCGTCTGGGTCCAGGTGAGCCCCAAGCTCGACGCGGCGCAGGGCCTGTTCCGCGCGTTCGGCTTTCGCGAGACGGGCCGCCTGCGGACCCGCTACTGGGACGAGGACGTGGTGCTTCTGGAGCTGCCGGTGTAGCCGCGGCCCCGGGGCGTCAGCCGCCCGCCGGGCCGCCCTCCAGGCCGGGCTCCGTCAGCTTCGCCGGGTCGATGATGCGGTCCAGCTCCTCGTCCGAGAAGCCGCGCTCGCGGGCCAGCTCCCGGATCGTCCGCCCGCTGGCCAGCGCCTCCTTGGCCATCCGGGCCGCCTCGTCGTAGCCGATCACCGGGGCGAAGGCGGTGGCCAGCATCAGGCCGCGCTCGACCAGCTCCGGGCCGCGCTCCGTCGCCCGCAGGCCCTCTACGCACCGCTCCGAGAAGTTGCGCGCCGAGTTCGACAGCAGCGTGATCGACTCCAGCAGCGCGACGGCCGCCACTGGCATCATCACGTTCAGCTCCAGCAGGCTGCCGGTCTGCGCGAAGCCGATCGTGGCGTCGTTGCCGATCACCCGGGCCACGACCATGGTCAGCGATTCCACGATCACCGGGTTGACCTTGCCGGGCATGATGCTCGAGCCCGGCTGCGTCTCCGGCAGCGCCAGCTCCGCCAGGCCGGCCCGCGGCCCCATGCCCATCAGCCGGATGTCGGAGGCGACCTTCCAGAGGCTCAGCGCGATCGTCCGCAGCGCGCCGTGGGCGGCGATGACCGCGTCCAGGGCCGCCTGCGCGTGGAAGTGGTCGGGCGTCTCGCGGACCTCGAGCCCCGTCAGCTCGGAGAGCCGCCGGCAGGCCCGCCCCGCGTAGTCGGGATGGGCGTTGATGCCGGTCCCGACCGCAGTGCCGCCGAGCGGGACCGCGAGCAGCTCGTCCCGGGCCTGCGTCGCGCGCCGGATGGACTCCTCCACCTGACCCGCGTAGCCGGCGAACTCCTGGCCCAGCCGGATCGGCGTCGCGTCCTGGAGGTGCGTGCGTCCCGTCTTGACGACCGGCATGAACTCGTCCGCCTTCGCCTGGAGCGCCCGGCGCAGCCGTTCCAGGGCCGGCAGCAGCTCCTCGCTGATCGCCACCGCCCCGGACAGCTGCATGGCCGTCGGGATGGTGTCGTTGGAGGACTGGCACTTGTTGACATCGTCGTTGGGGTGGACGCGCGTCCCATCCAGCCGCTGGCTGGCCAGCCGGGCGATCACCTCGTTGAAGTTCGTGTTCGTCGACGTACCCGACCCGGTCTGGTAGACGTCGATCGGGAAGTGCTCGTCGTGGCGGCCGTCCGCCACCTCCTGGGCGGCGCCGGCGATGGCCGCGGCCCGCCGGGCGTCGAGCAGGCCGAGGTCGGCGTTGACCTCCGCGGCCGCCCGCTTGATCAGCGCCTGGGCGCGGATGAACCGCCGCGGGAAGCGCTGGCCGGAGATCGGGAAGTTGATCACCGCACGCTGGGTCGAGGCGCCGTACAGGGCGTCCGCGGGCACTTCCATCTCGCCCATCGAATCGCGCTCGATCCGGGTCGGGCGGCTGGTCTCGGTTTGCGACATGGCTTGATGGTAAGAGGTGGGCGGATAGGGGGCGGCCGGCAGGGGTATCCTTCCGGGCCGATGCGCGCTCTCCTGGCGGCCGCCGGCTTCGTGATGACTGTGGGCATCGTCCTGCTGGTCTGGGGCGTGCGCGAGCAGGTCGCGACGGCGAACTGCGTCGGCCGCTGCGGCTCGGCCGAGACCCGCGTCGCCGCCGGCCTCCTCGTCCTGATCTGCGGCGGCTTCCTGATCCTCTGGAGCGTCGCCACCCGGTACGCCGGACGCGCGCTCCACCCGGCCCGGCACGAGCTGGAGGAGCGAGATCGCCTGCGGCGCGTCGGCCTCCTCGGCACCGCCCGCATCCTGGGCACCGAGGACGAGGGCACCGGCCCCTCGGGCGACCCCCTGGTCACGGTCGACCTGGCCGTCACCGTGCCCGGCCGGGATCCCTACCAGGTCCACCACCGGACCCCGGTGCCGCGCTGGCTGGTCTGGCGCCTGCGCCTGCGCCGGCCGCTCCCGGTCCTGGTCGACCCCGACGACCCGCAGACGATCCTGGTCGAGTGGGGCCGCCTCGCTCCCCGGAGCGGGGCGGGAGGGTGACCGGCCGGCGGGTCCAGGCGGCGGCCGACGTGGGCAGCAACACTGTGCACGCCCTGGTCGCGGCGGTGGAGGACGAGCGGCTGGAGGACCTGGCCAGCTACCTGGAGATGCCCGAGCTGGGGGCCGCGGTCGACCGGACCGGCCGCATCGGGCCCGAGAAGACCGCCGAGGCCATCGCCGCCCTCCGCTCCGTCCTTGACCGCTCGCGGGCGCACGGCCCGGAGCACATCGTCGTCGGGGCGACAACCGCCGTCCGGCGGGCGGCCGACGGCGAGGAGTTCCTGGCGGCCGCCTCCGCCGCGGCCGGCACGCCCGTGCGCCTGATCGGCGAGGAGCGCGAGGCGCAGCTCAGCTTCCTGGGCGTGGCCAGCCGCCACGGCACCCCCCAGCCCTGGCTGATGGGCGACATGGGCGGCGCCAGCACCGAGCTGGTGGCGGCCGAGGGCCGCCGGATGCTCCGCTGGGTGTCGCTGCGCGCCGGCTCGGGCGCTCTGGCCGACCGCTACCTGTCCGACCCGCCCCGGCCCGGCGAGCGGGAGGCGCTGCGCCGGGCGGCGCTCGCCGAGGTCCGCCGGGCGCCGGAGTGCGAGGCCGGCCGGCTGGTCATGACCGGCGGCACGGCGTCCTACCTGCCGCTCGTGCTGTCGGTGGAGCAGCCGCCGCCGGTCCTCGCGACGGAGCAGCTGCTGACCGCCGTGGAGCGCCTGGACGCGGCGCCCGCCGCGACGCTGGCCGGGCGCCTGGGCGTGCCGGCGGCCAGGGTCCGCGCCCTGCGCGCCGGCGCCGAGCTGCTCCTGCTCCTGCTCGACTTCTACGGGCTCGACCGGTTCCACGTCAGCCACGCCGGCCTGCGCCAGGGCATGATCCTGGCCTGGCTGGAGCGCGGCGACGACTGGTGGCGCTAGGGCGCGGGTCAGCTCAGTCCGGCGGTGAAGGCGCGGGTCGAGCTGCTGGGCAGCCCGGCGTACCGGACCGTACCGGGTTCGGCACGCTTCGCACGAGGGCGGGTTTGGACCGGCCATTGCCGGTCCCGCCTATGGTTGGCCGGCCCGGTCCCGAAGAGCGCCCTCCCGGCTCAGGATGCGGCGGGCGACCGCGATGGCGGCGGCGTAGGTCGAGTCGGTGCCGCGGTAGTCCAGGCCGCGTGCGCCGAGCGTGCGCGCCTGTGTGTACGGCGTGTCAGATGCGTAGTGGATGATCCCCAGGTCGTAGCCCAGGCGGCTCATGTTCACGTTGTCGTTCATCGGGTAGCGGCCGGGCTCCTGGATCTCGAAGCAGGCGTCGAGGTAGGGTCCCGCCTCCATCTCCACCACGGTGTAGCGGCCCTGGTAGTAGAACTCGAGGTAGTCGCGGTTCTGGAGGAACGTGCCCCGCACCGTGACGGACCGCTGGTTGTCGAGCACCGAGCCGAACCGCAGGTGCGGCTGCACGTCGGCGGCTGAGAAGCAGTTGTCGAGCCAGTACGTGTTGCCGGAGTGCTCGTCGAACACGACGTTCGGGATCATGACGTCGCCCACGTCGGCGTTCAGCGTCGCCGCCTTGCCCATCACGTACACGCCCAGCAGCCACGGCGTGGCCTCCGCAGCCTGCCTGAGGATGTGATACGCGGCCAGGCCCAGCGGGTAGTCGACGTTCACGAGCGCGGCCCGGGAGCGGCGCAGCGCCTCGCCGTCCACCTCGCCGACGCGGGCATCCAGGCAGGAGGGGTCGAGGCCCGCGATCCTCACCACCTGGGCGGCCGAGTCGATCCCCATGGGCGGCGGCACCACGTGCCGGATGCCCACCTGGCGCTCCATCTCGACGCGCTGTCGCCGGAACTCGGCCGCCCTGGGGTGCCGGTCGAACAGCGCCCTCGCCGCGAAGTACAGCCAGTTGTCGCGGGACGCCTGCGTCTGGCCCGACTCGAGCTTGGCCAGCTCGCCGGCCAGCTCCGGGTCGTCTCTTCGGATGAAGTCCACGATCTCGGGCTCGAGCTCCCTGGCCACGCCGCTCAGCACGTTGACCAGGCTGTGCACGTTGGACGAGACGAAGTAGACGGACGCGTCGTGGAGGCCCATGTCGTCGATCGCCGCCTGGATGGGCTGCCACCACCGCGCGGTGCCGCGCGCGTAGCCCACGTGCGAGCCGCCGACCATCCGGACGGTCAGGCGGGACTCGGAGTCGCCGGCGTGGGCCAGAGTCGCCTCGAACTCGTCGCCCCAGGCGTCCCGGAGCCGGGCCCAGTCCTCCTCGCCGGCCTGGACCGCGAGCCGCACCCGCTCGGGGTCCGGGCCCACGTCCCGGACAGTCCGGTGCAGCTTGTTCCACTCGATCTGGAACGCGACCAGGGTCGGCACGAGGTCGTCGATGTCGGATGGCGAGGCCAGCAGGATGGCCAGTGTGTGCTCGCCGTCGTAGTACCACGGCCGGCGGCGGGCGGGCGCCTTGACGCGGTCCCACTTGTCGACGTCGATGCCGAGGGCGGCCCGGAAGCCGGTGCTGCTCTGGCCCATGATGACGCGGCGCGCCCACGCGATGGCGGTGGGGAGCCGGCGCACCGAGTAGATGAACGCGCCCATGTCCATCTGCGGCTGGCCGGCCAGGGGGTGCAGCGACGAGGCCATGCCCAGGTGGGCGTGGACCAGGGAGTCCAGGCGGATCTCACCAGAGCTCTGGAGCATCGTCGAGTACGTCCGCACGTACAGCTCGACCGCGTGCCGGCCGCTCCATCCGGAAGCGGTGACGGCGGGCGGCGCCGGAGCTTCCATCCCGGTGCGAGTCTACTGAGACGCCCTGGCGCGGGGGTCGGGCGCGGGGTCGGGCGGCCGGAACGGCCGAGACGGCGGAGACGGGGCTGGGCCGAGTCGGGCTCGACCGGCTCACGTCGGGCCCGGCCAGGTCGGTCCGCGCTCAGAGAGCCGTCTCTCGCTTAACAGGATGGGTTGACTGCCGTTCCAGCCGCCCGTATTCTGGGCCCGCCCCCCGGGGTGGGTTGGGGGCGGAGATACAGCGTGCCGGCGGTGCCGGCACGGTCCAGGGGTGCGGGCCACACCGCCGGCACCGGGCCCAGCCGACTCTTACAGAAGTTTGACCGCGCTCACATGTTCGGAATCGCGGTCACCCGCACACTGGTCGTCGTCATGGACCCCAAGGCACTGTGGGGGGCGCTCCCTCGCCCCGCCAAGATCTACCTCGCGGCCGTCGGCGCCGTCGCCGTGGCCGGCCTCGCAGGCGTCGTCACCGTGGCCGCCGCGTCGCCGTCTCCATCCCCCTCGGCCAGCGCCACCCCGAAGCCCGGCCAGGCCTACTGCAGCACGTTCACCGGCCACCTGGCCAACAACCTGGGCAAGAGCCAGAGCCAGGTGCAGAAGGCCATCTCCGACGCCCTCGGCCAGACCCTCGACGACGCAGTCAAGAACGGTGACCTGACCCAGAAGCAGGCCGACGCCATCAAGGCGCGCATGAGCGGCCAGGCCTGCCCGGCCGCGGTCCCCGGCATCGTGGGGCATGGTGGTCCGGGCGGCGGCTTCCGCGGACCCGAGGCGCGCCGCATCCTCGGCCTGGACGAGTACGCCAAGGCCCTCGGCATCAGCACCGCGGAGCTGCAGCAGGACCTCCAGAACGGCAAGACCGTGAAGGACATCGCCGCCTCCAAGGGCATGGACGAGGCCGCCTTCCGCAGCAAGCTGGCCGGCGTCGCGAAGTCGGACCTGGACCCCCGGGTGAAGGACGGCACCCTGACCCAGAAGCAGGAGGACGAGATCCTCCAGCACATCCAGAACGGCCCGCTGCCGCTCTGGGACCGCACCCTGCCCAAGCATCTCGAAAGGCCGGGCGCGCCCGCCCCGGCTCCGAAGGAGAGCCCGACCACGGGCTGACCCCCGCCACGATCCTCCGTCGACAGGGAGGCCCCGACCGGGGCTTCCCTTTTTTTCACGAACCGCGGTACAGTACGAGACAAGATATCCCATCTCGTACTGTTACCCAAGAGGTGAGCGCGATGACCGAGGTGCTCCGAACCCAGTGCTGCATCGCCGGCGGCGGGCCCGCGGGAGCGATGCTGGGCCTGCTGCTGGCCCGCCAGGGCCTGGACGTGGTCGTCATGGAGAAGCACGCCGACTTCCTGCGCGACTTCCGGGGCGACACGATCCACCCCTCGACCATGGAGGTGCTGGACGAGCTGGGCCTGGCCTCCTCCTTCCTCGCTCTGAACCCCAGCCGGATCTCGGTGCTGAGCTTCCGAACGCCGACCCGCCCCACCACGACGCTGGCCGACTTCCGCCATCTCCGCTGGCCGTTCCCGTTCGTCGCGCTGATCCCGCAGTGGGACTTCCTGGACTTTCTCACGACCCAGGCCGCACGGTTCCCGGGCTTCCGCCTGCTGATGAGCACCGAGGCGACCGGCCTTATCGAGGAGGGCGGAGCCGTCCGCGGCGTGCGCTATCGCTCGCCGAGCGGCGACGGCGAGATCAGGGCCGCGCTCACCGTGGCGGCTGACGGCCGGCGGTCCGTCCTGCGTCAGGCGGCGGACCTGCCGATGGTCCGGACCTCGCCGCCCATCGACGTGCTCTGGTTCCGCCTCCCCCATCCGGCCGGTTTCTCGGGCAGCGCCGGCGCAGTCGGGGACGGCAAGGTCGTGGCGCTGATCGACCGCCGCGACTACTGGCAGGTGGCCTACACCATCCCCAGGGGCTCCGCTGACCGGCTGCGAGCCGCCGGCATCGGCGCCCTCAGGCGGTCGGTGGCCGGTGCCGTGCCCGAGCTGTCAGGTGCCGTCCAGACCCTGGAGAGCTGGGACCAGGTCAGCCTGCTGTCGGTGCAGGCGGACCGCCTCCGCCGCTGGCACCTGCCCGGCCTGCTCTGCATCGGCGACGCGGCCCACGCGATGTCGCCGGTCGCCGGCGTTGGCATCAACTTCGCCATCCAGGACGCGGTGGAGGCGGCCAACGTCCTGGCCGGGCCGCTGCGGCGGGGCACTCTGACCGAGCGCGACCTGGCCAGGGTGCAGCGCCGGCGAGCCTGGCAGGTGTGGACCATGCAGCTTCTGCAGGCCCGGATGCTGGCCTTCGCGCTGGCCGCCAGCCGCTCGTCGCGCCAGGGCCGCAGCCATGGTCCCGTCGCCCTCCTCGCGGCGGCGGCCGGCTGGCTGGTCACCACCCCACAGGCGAGACGGCTGCTCAACCGCGTGGCGGTTCGGGTGGTGGGCCGCGGCATCCGGCCGGCACATGTCCGCCAGCCCGCGGCCGTCATCCCCGGCCCGCTGCGGGGAGAAGCGCCCGCGACCTGACGCATTCTCCGTAGCCACCTCCGTGATTCGCCGGATGTCCGGAGCGGGGGTAGGCAGGTACCTTCCCATCGAGGCCCGCGGTGCCTCCTCTCCGCCGGCACTTACCCCCCGGTTGGCAGGCCGCCGCGAATCGCGGCGGCCTGCAGGCGCCGGCTCATTGCGGCGAACATCTTGAGGACGACCGTCACAAATACGTCATCCGGCGGATGCGGCAGCGCCCGTGGGCGCGTAGGCTGAATCGCAAAGGGTTTCGTAAGAGGTTCAAATCTCCTCCCCCCCGTATGCGGGCCGCCGCGTTCAGCGGCGGCCCGCAGGCCCCCCGGCCGGCCCGGGCGGCAAGCGCCAGGTCGAGTTGGACCCGCAGGCAACGACTCTCCTACCCCCCTAACGCGGGCCGCCGCACCGCGGCGGCCCGTAGGGCGGGCGGGGCCCCGGGCCCTACGGCTCCTCCTGGGGGCCCAGGCGGCGCATCAACTCCTCCAGCAGGCGGCGGGCCTCGGGGTCCGACAGCACCTTCTCCTGCATCGCCTCCGCCGCCTGGCGCAGATCCGGGTCGCTCATCAGCCGCTCCGCCATGCCCTCGAACCGCGCGGCCATGTCCTTCATGGCCGCCTCCTGGGCGACCTGCATCAGGACCGGCTGACTGGCCGCGGCGGCGACCGCCTCGACCTGGGAACGGACCATCTCGACGCCGCGGCAGCCGAGGCACTCGTTGCGGTACCCGCAGTGGCAGAGCTGGCCCTTCAGGTGGTCCAGCGCGGCGTGGACCTCGCTGAGGTCGGCGGGGCCGGCCATCAGTGGGCCCCCTCGGGCCTGACCCTGCCCTGGTACATCGTCTCGATCTGCTCACGGTACCGCTCCTGGACGGCCCGCCGCTTGACCTTCAGGGTCGGCGTCAGCTCCCCTGCCTCCTCGCTGAGGTCGCTGGGCAGGAGCTCGAAGTACTTGACGGTCTCCCAGCTGCCCAGGTCCGCGTTCACCTGGTCCACGCACTCCCGGATCGCGGCGCGAACGCCCTCGTCCCGGACCAGGTCCTCCGGCCGGCCGTCGATGCCGCGCAGCGATCGCACGGCGCGCCAGTCCGGGGCGATCAGCGCCACCACGTACGGCCGCTCGTCGCCCAGGACCACCGCGCGCTCGATGAGCGGGTCCCGCATCAGCCGGGTCTCGATCGGCGAGGGCGCCACGAACTTGCCGCCGGCCGTCTTGATCAGCTCCTTCTTCCGGTCGGTGATCCTGAGGAACCCCTCGGCGTCGACCTCGCCGATGTCCCCGGTCCGGATCCAGCCGTCGTCCATCGTCAGCGCCGTCGACTCCGGGTCGTGGTAGTAGCCCCGCATGTTCCCGGGGCTGCGGACCAGGATCTCGCCGTCGATGTCGATCCGGAGCTGGACGCCCGGCAGGGGTGGACCGACCGTCTCGAACTTGTGCCGGGCCTCCGTGTTGGACGTAGCGCCGCTCGCCGTCTCGGTCATTCCCCAGCCGTTCAGGATCTTGACCCCCATCGCCCAGAAGAACTCCTCGACGTGGGCGGAGAGCGGGGCCCCGCCGCTCACGAAGAACCGCAGGCGGCCCCCGGTCAGCCGCTCGCGGAGCGCGCTCAGCACGAGCCGGTCGGCCAGGCCGTGCAGCGGCGCCCGGCCGCCCCGCGAGCGCCGCCGGCCGATGTCCACCGCCCAGTGGAAGAGGGCCCGCCGGTAGAACGGTGCCTCGCGAACCAGGGCCAGCACCTGCTGGTGCATCTTCTCGTAGACGCGCGGCACGGCGACCATGACGGTCGGGCGGCACTCGCGCAGGTCGTCTGCCAGCCGCGGGACGCCGCGCGACAGGCAGGTCGAAGCGCCAGCGGTCAGGCCCACGAAGACGCCGTTGATCCGCTCGAAGACGTGTGAGTAGGGGAGGAACGAGAGCGACTCGTCGCCGGGCCCGATGTCGAAGACCTGCAGGGCCGAGTGGGCCATGTCGACGAACGCGCTGTGGGTGAGCATGACCCCCTTGGGCACGCCGGTCGTGCCGGACGTGTAGACCAGTGTGGCCAGGTCATCCGGCCTGACCGCCTCGGCACGCGACCTGACCTCGGCGAGCAGCTCGGGGTCGGGATCCGCCTCGAGCCAGCGTGGCAGGTCGGCGTCGAAGCGCACCAGGCGGTCGAGCGAGAGGCGGCCGGCGAGCTCGTCCGCGACCAGCGCGAGGCGCGCGCCGGCGTCGTCCGCGATGGCCTGCGCCATCCGGGCGGGCGTGCTGGGGTAGATGGGAACGGTTACGGCTCCGGCGGCCTGGATGGCGAAGTCGGAGTACAGCCACTCCAGCCCGTTCTCCGACATGATGACCACCCGGTCGCCCGCGGCGACGCCCTCGCCCACGAGCCGGGCCGCCAGCCGCAGGACCACGTCCTGGAAGCGCGCCCAGGACACCTCGCGCCAGGCGGTGCCGTCGTGATGCCGGAGCAGGGTGCGGTCGCCGAAGCGGGCGGCCTGGCGAAACAGCACGCCGCCCGTCGTCCGCTCGTCCAGCCGCTCTGGCTCCACGCCTCGGATCATATCCACCGGCGGTCGATCGGTACGCTGTAGCACCGTGAGAGTCGGCGTCTTCGTGCAGGTCTGCGAGGCCGAGAGCGGCCGCATGTTCGGCGTGGAACAGGTGGCCCGGACCATCGAGCGCGTGGAGGAGCTGGGGTTCGAGTCGGCCTGGGTGATGGACCACGCGCTGCTAGCCGGTCCGCAGGGACAGCGCCTGACCGGGCACGACCCGATGGTGCTCCTGTCCGTCGCCGCGGCCCGGACCCGGCGGATCCGGCTCGGCACCCTGGTCGCCTGCACCGCGTTCCGGCCCCCCGGCCAGCTCGCGCGTGAGGCCGCCGCCCTGGCCGACGCGTCCGCCGGGCGGTTCGTGCTGGGCCTCGGCGCCGGGTGGCACCAGCCGGAGTTCGACGCCTTCGGCTACCCGTTCGACCACCTGGTCGGGCGGTTCGAGGAGCGGACGACCGCCCTGCGCCGGCTCCTCGCCGGCCAGCGGGTGACGATGGAGGGCCGCGACTTGCGCCTGCGAGACGCCGAGGTCCTGGCCACCGCGCCGCCGCCGCCCATCTGGATCGCCGGCCGGGGCCCCCGGATGCTGCGCCTGACCGCCCGACTGGCCGACGGCTGGAACCTGGCCTGGGGCGGCCCGGACCCGGGCTGGCTGGCCGAGCCCCTGGAGGGCCTCCGGCGGGAGCTGGCGGCGGCCGGGCGCGACCGCGCCGCGTTCACCATCTCGGCCGGGATGACGTGGGTCCCCGGCGGCCCGGGACCCGACCTGACCCCCGCGCTCCGCGCCCACGAGGCGGCCGGCATCGACCTGCTGATCCTGTGCCTGGCCGAGGGCCCGGCGCGCCGGACCCGGCCGGAGTACCTGGACCGGGCGGCAGAGGCGCTGGCGCGGACCTGAGCGCGCGCCGTGCGGGCCGAGAGGTCTAGCCTAGAGGTCCGGCCGAAAAGGCAGACGGATCTTCGCCGCCCATGCACCCCATCTCCGGGGTTGGCTTCTGCGGTCCTCTTATCCCGCCCTGGAGGGCGCTCCCTCCGGTCCTCGGCGCGGCCCCCGGATCTGGGGCACCTGGACGACGAATCTCTCGCCAGCCTTTCCGGCCAGACCTCTAGCGGACCGCCTTGACCGCCAGCTCGATGTGGCCGGCGGGGACGTCGACAGACACCCGGTCGCCCGGCCGCTTGCCGACCAGCGCGCGGCCGACCGGGGACTCGACCGAGATCATGCCGTTGCTCGGATCGGCCTCGACGGCCCCGACGAGGTGGTAGACGATCGTCTCGCCGTCGTCGTCCTCGACCTCGATGGTGGAGCCCGGCCCGGCGATGTCGGAGTGCCTGCCCTCGATGATCTGGGCCCGGCCGATCATCCCCTTCAGCTCGTAGATGCGCTCGTCGATCCGCGCGACCTCTTCCTTGGCCTGCTCCAGCTCCGGGTTGTCCTCGATGTCGCCGGGCTGGGCGGCCTCCCGCATGCGCTCGAAGGCTTCGATCCGTCGGGCCTGCTGACGCTCCAGCTCCTGCTTGAGTTTCTCCAGGCCCCCCGCGGTCAAGAGGATGGGTTGAGTCAGGTCCATGCCCCGAGCGAATAATACGCCCGATGACCTCAAATCCGGACGCGGGTGACGCACTTTTGATCGTGGACCCTCAGGTCGATTTCTGCCCCGGTGGCGCGCTCCCGGTTCCGGGAGGCGACGCCATCTTTCCTGCGGTCAATCGCGCTTCGCACAAGCTGCCATTGGTGGTGGCCAGCCGGGACTGGCACCCCGCCAATCACGTCTCCTTCCAGGCCCGCGGCGGCCCCTGGCCGGTCCATTGCGTGGCCGGCACGCCTGGCGCCGAGTTCCACGCGAGCCTCGATACAGCCCCCATCCAGCACGTGTTCAGCAAGGGCTCCGACCCCGACCGCGAGTCCTACTCGGCCTTCGACGGGACGGACCTGGCCGGCTGGCTCCGCGAGCACGGCGTCCACCGCGTCGCCGTGGCCGGGCTGGCCACCGACTACTGCGTCCGCGCCTCGGTGCTGGACGCCGTGCGGGAGGGGTTCCAGGTCACCGTGCTCGAGGACGCCATCGGCGCGGTCGACGTCAGCCCGGGCGACGGGGAGCGGGCGTTGGCCGAGATGCGGCAGGCCGGCGCCACCGTGTCGCGGAGCGACCGCCTTGGCTGACCCGGACCGGCCGGAGGGTGCGGCCGAGCGGGTGAACATGGCCTGCTTCGAGCTGAGCAGGGAGGTCGCCGGGCTGGAGTGCTCTGTGCCCGAGGCGGCGCTCGCCCGCACCCTGCTCAGGGTGGTGGGCCGGGTGGTGATCGACACCGGCCCGGCGGGAGCCGACCCCTCGCTGTGGCCCGACACCCGGGAGATGGCGCTGCTCTGGATCCGGGACGCGCTGCGGCCGCTCGGCTACGACGTGACGCCGCTGCCCGGCTCCGGCAGCCCGCGCCTCCCGCCCACCACGTCGGGCGCCTGAGCGAGCCCGCTCAGCCGGGGAGGAGCGAGCCCAGGCCCACGGACTCGTCGGCCAGGACGGCCGCCGGCACCCGCGCGCGGGCGGCGATCAGCCGGGCAGCGGCCGCCATCTCGCTGTCCTCCTCCAGCTCCGGGTCGCCGCCCCGGTCGAAGCCGGCAGCCGCCCGCAGGACGCCCGCCTCGAGGTAGAAGGCCAGGAACCTGCGCTCCTCCAGGCTGCCCCTGAGCGCGAAGCCGTCCCAGCTCGCGGCGTGGCCGGCGTACTCCAGCTTGTGGCGGTACTGGTCGGACCAGAAGGTGTGCAGGTACGCGTATGGCTCGTCGCTGCCCAGCATCGACCGGGCGGCCGCCCGCCCGTGCTTCTCGGCGTTGTTGTAGTGCTCGACGCGGACGCGGCCGAAGAGCGGGTGGAGATGGCTGGCGACGTCGCCCGCGGCGTAGACGTCAGGAACGGACGTCCGGCAGAGCTCGTCGACGGCGATCCCGCCGCCCCAGGTCGCCAGCTCCGCGCCGGTGACGGCGGGGAAGACCGGCTCGATGCCGATGCCGACCACCGCCAGGTCGCACGGCAGGCGGGCACCGGCCGCCGTCACGACCCGCTCCAGCCGGCCGTCGCCCTCGAACGCGACCGCCCGGTCGCGGGTCCGGAGCTCGACTCCCTCCTGCTCGTGGATCGCGGCCACGACGCTCCCCACGTCCGGGCCCAGCACCGCCTTCAGGGGGATGTCGTCGCGGAGGATCGCCGTGACGCCCATCCCCAGCTGGCGCAGGGAGGCCGCGACCTCGCAGCCGATGAAGCCCATGCCGACGACCACAGCCTGCCCACCGGGACTGGCGGCGGCCCGGATGGCGTCCGCCTCGGCGACGGTCCGGAGCTGATGGACGCCCGGGAGCACGGCGCCGGGCACGCCCGGGGACCGGTTGCGGCCCCCGGTCGCCAGGAGGAGCGCCTCGTAGGGCACGGCCCCGCCGGACTCCAGCACGACCTCCCGGGCGGCCGCGTCGACGGTCGCGACCCGCTCACCGCCCAGGACCTCGACGTCGCGCTCCGCGTACCAGCCGGCCGGCCTGACGTACCAGCCGTGGAGGCCCTCCTCCCCGCGCAGGTACGTCTTCGACAGCGGCGGCCGCCCGAACGGCACCCCCGGTTCGTCGCCGATCAGCACGACACGGCCGCGGTGGCCCTCCTCCCGGAGCGTCACCGCGGCGTTGCCTCCCGTCAGCCCGGCGCCCACGATCACGAGCGGCCCCCCCTGCACACCTCTCATTCGGGCAACGCTAGCGGACCTGGTGGCATGCTGAGCGCGATCAGCTGTGGGTCGCTCGCTGGCATCCCTCCTCGACCGCAGGTCCCTGCGCCGGTTGGCCGGCGAGGTCACCTTCGACCGCGGCGCCGTCTACTCGTCCGAGGGGCGGGTCGGCGACCTCGTGCTCGAGGGCGACCGCCTGCTGGCCTCCGTGTCCGGCCGCAAGCGCTACCGGGTGCGGCTCTGGCCGGAGCGGGACGGCCTGGGCCACTCGTGCACGTGCCCCGTCGGCGAGGAGGGCCTGATGTGCAAGCACTGCGTCGCCGTCGGGCTGGCCTGGCGGACGAAGCCGGCCGTGCGCGTCGACGCGACGGTGGCCGAGATCCGCGCCCGGCTCGACGAGCTGCCGCGGGAGGGCCTGACCGAGCTGCTGCTGGAGCAGGCGCTCCTGGACGACGGCCTGCGCCGCCGGCTGCTGCTGGCCGAACCGGATGCGTCGCTGGGCCGCGTGGTCGACGCCGGCGAAGCCGGGGGACAGCCCAGCCCGGCGGCCGCCGAGGAGGAGGTCGACACACCGGCGCAGGCCGAGCGGGCCTTCGACGCGAAGCCCGGCCGGGAGACCTACCGGCGCCTGAGGGAGCACGCCGGGCTGGCGGCCGACTGGCCAGAGCGGCGGGAGCGCGCGCTCGACCGCCTGCGCGCCGCGGACGACGAGGCGGACCGCCGCTCCGAGGGGTGGCTGGCGCCGGCCGGCCGCACGCAGGTCGTGGGAGCGCTCCTCGACGAGGGCGACTTCGAGGGCGCGTGGCGCGAGGCCCGCGAGCACGGCTGCGCGCAGGACCTGTGGCTGGAGGTCACCGCCAGGCGCGAGGCGGACCACCCCGCCGAGGCGCTGAGCGCCTACCAGGAGGCGGTCGAGCGGGCCCTGGGCCGGAAGACCGGCGAGGCGCACCGGGAGGCGATCGGGCTGCTGCGCCGCATCCGCGAGCTGATGGCCCGGCTGGACCGGCAGTCGGACTTCGCCGGGTACCTGGCCTCGGTGCGCGAGGCGCACGCGGCCAAGCGCAGCTTCATCCGGCTGCTGGACGGGGCGAGGCTCGGCGGCTGACCTTGGAGGTCTAGAACAGGGCGTCCCAGGTGGCGGCGGGGAGCGCCCCGGCGTACAGCAGCCGGTCGTGGAACCGGCGCAGGTCGAACGATGCGCCCTCGGCCTGACGGCGGCGCTCGCGGAGGTCCAGCAGCAGGTGCTTCCCGTAGAGGTACGACAGCTGGTAGCCCGGCGTGTACGTGTAGCGGCGCACCTCGGCCTCGGCGGCCGGGCGCGTCATCGCCGCCCTCGTCGCCAGCATGCCGGCGGCGTCCGCGAACCCCATCCGGCCGCTGGACAGCTCGACGTCGATGATGACCCGGCAGGCGCGCCAGACCAGGTCGTTCAGCTGGACGAAGCGCACCTCGGGGCTGCTGTCGAAGCCCTGCTCGCCCATGAGGTGCTCGCAGTAGTGGGCCCACCCCTCGATGAGCTCGACGGCGAAGTCCGCGCTGAGGAGCCGGGCCAGCGACGGGTTCTGGTTGGCGCAGGCGAACTGGAGGTGGTGGCCCGGATAGCCCTCGTGGACCGACGTGTTGAGCACCTGGGCCCGGTTGTACTCGCCCAGGTCGTCCCGCGGCGTGACCATGTAGATCCCGGCCTGCCGGCGGTCGAAGTGGGCCGGCGGCTCGTACGCGGCGAAGGGCAGGACGGGCCGCATGAAGGCGGGCGTCGGCTCGACGCGCAGGTCCTCGCCGGCCGGCAGCGTGGCCAGCCCATGGCTCGACACGAACTCCCTGGAGTCCGCGATGGCGCCGCGGTACGCCGCCAGTGCTGCCTCGAAGCTGTCCGGCCGGTCGGCCCGGACGAGCTGGTCCACCTCCTCCAGCGAGCGGCCGGGCCAGTGCGCCGCCAGGAGCTCCCTCCGCTCCTCTTCGATGGTCTCCAGGTAGCGGCGGCCCAGCGCCAGGACGGCGTCGGGGCCGTCCGGCAGCTCCCGCCGCTCCAGCAGGGCCGCGAACCGCTCCTCGCCCAGCGCCCAGTCGGTCGCAGCGCCGGAAGCCACGTCGCGCTCCAGCCACGTGGCGAAGTCATCGGCCGCCTGGCTGGCCGGGGCGGCCGCCGCCTCGAGCCGGCCCCGCAGCGGGTCCTCCAGGGCGGCGCTGACGACCAGGGAGAAGAGCGCGGGGAGCTGGCGGGCCGACGCGGCGGCGATCTCGCACCAGAGGCGGACGGGTTCCTGGAGCCGCTCCCGGCTGGCCGCCAGGTAGGCGGGCACCGCCTCCAGGCGCGCCGCGATGGCCTCCAGCCGGTCCTCCAGCGGCAGGGTGTCACGGGCGAAGAGGAGGAAGACGCCGCTCCCGACCTGGCCCGGGGCCTCGGGCATCCGGGCCCAGAGCCGGCGCTCCTCGAGGTCGAACCGCATCAGCCCGGCCCAGTAGCGGGCGAGGTCCAGGTCCAGGCCGTCGCCGAGGCCGGCCAGGTCGGACTCGAACCGGGCCACGAGGTCGCGCAGCTCCGAGGCGGCGGCGAGGCTGCCGTCGGGCAGGCGGTGGTCGTGCCGGTGCAGGCCGTGATAGGTGGCATCGACCGGCCGCAGCTCCATCAGCCGGTCGAAGAAGCGGACGACGACCTCCTGGCCAGCGTCCTCCGCCGTCACGCGGGAGCGCGCTCGTGCTGGGCCCGGAACCACGCGACCGTGTCGGCCAGGCCCTCCCCCAGCCCCACCTCCGCGTGCCAGCCCAGCTCCCGCCCGATGAGGCTGGAGTCGAGGGCGGAGGTCCGCTGGTCGCCGGGGCGGGCCGGTCCGTGGACCTCCTCGGCCGAGCTGCCGATCTGGTCCCGCACCAGGTGGAACACCCGGTTGATGTCGACCTGGCGGCCGGTGCCGACGTTGAAGTGGCCGGTGATGCCGGCGTCGAGGGCGGCCACGTTGGCGCGAACCACGTCTGCGACGTGGATGAAGTCGCGAGTGTACGTGCCGTCGCCGTTGATGACGGCCTCCTGCCCCTCCAGCAGCCTGAGGCAGAAGATGGCCACGACCCCGGCCTCGCCGTGCGGGTTCTGCCGGGGGCCGTAGACGTTGGCGTAGCGCAGGGCGACCGAGGGCAGCCCGTGCTGAACCCGGTAGGCGTGCAGGTAGTGCTCGAAGCTCAGCTTGGCCACCCCGTAGGGCGAGACGGGCCAGGCCGGGTAGGTCTCGGGCGTGGGCAGCACGTCGGCGTCGCCGTACAGGGCGCCGCCGGTGGAGGCGAAGAGGAACCGGGCGTCGACCTCCCGGGCGGCCTCCAGCAGGTTGAGGCTGCCGACCAGGTTGACGCCGATGTCGAACAGGGGCTCGCGGACGGACCGGCTGACGCTCATCTGGGCGGCGTGGTGGCAGACCACGTCCGGCCGCCAGCGCCGCACGAGGTCCATCGCCTCGGGCCTGCGGATGTCGAGCTCCTCGAACTCGGCGCCGTCGTTGACGTTCTCCCGCGCCCCGGTGGAGAGGTCGTCGACGACCACCACGCGGTCGCCGCGAGCGATCAGCGCGTCGACAACGTGGGAGCCGATGAATCCCGCCCCACCGGTCACCATGACCTTCACGGCCCAGGAGTGTAGGAGACTGGGCGCTCCCTTATGCGCAGACCGGTTCGTGAGCAGAGCTCGGACAGCGTGCGGGCGGACTTCGACCGCATCGCGCTGCTGCCGGGCGGGCACGCGTGGGACCACAACCGCCACTACCATCGCTGGCTGCTCCGGCAGGTGCCTCCCGGCTGTGGCGAGGCGCTGGACGTGGGCTGCGGCCTGGGCGGGTTCGCGCGCCTGCTGGCCGGCCGCTGCGGCCGGGTCGTGGGCATCGACCTTTCACCGGCGATGGTCGCGGAGGCCCGGCGCCGCAGCGCGGGGGTGCCGAACCTGGAGTTCCGCGTGGCCGACCTGATGACGGCGCCGCTGGAGGCAGGGCGCTACGACTGCGTGGCCTCGATCGCGACGCTGCACCACCTGCCGCTGGAGGCCGCGCTGAGGAGGCTGCGCGACGCCCTGCGGCCCGGTGGCGTCCTGCTGGTCCTGGACCTGGTCCGCCCGGTCCGGGCGTCGCTGCCCCTGGACGCCGCCGCCGTACCGGTGGCCATCGGGCTGCGCCTGCGGCACAGCGGCCGGCTCCGCCCCTCCCGGGAGGCGCGCGAGGCGTGGGACGCGCACGCGCAGGGCGACCGCTACCCGTCGGTGCCGGAGGTCCGCCAGGCCTGCGCGGGCGTGCTGCCCGGAGCCCGCGTCCGCCGCCACCTGCTGTGGCGCTATTCGATCGTGTGGCGCCGGGCTGACGGCTAGGGCGCCCTAGGAGGGGCGAGGCGGGCGCCTCGCCCCTTTCCGGGCGTCAGACGCCGCCCTTCATCAGGCCTATCAGGTGGCCTTCCGGGTCGGTCAGCATCGCGAACGACAGGTTGAAGGCGGGGATGTCCGTCGGCGGCATGACCGTGGTGCCGCCCAGCCCCTCCGCCTTCTTCAGGTAGGCGGACAGGTCGTCCACCTCGACGTAGAACGTCACGTGGCCTGAACCGCCGTCCGGGCTCGCCCCGACGCCGCCGCCGATTCCCTTCTCGGCCGCGGCCACCAGGCCGTAGTTCTGCTCGCCGCCGCTGTCCTGGATCTGCCAGTCGAACAGGTCGCCGTAGAAGCGGCGCAGCTTGTCGCCATCCTTGCCGACCACCTCGAACCAGCCAACCGGGTTTGCCATATCGCTTCCTCCGAACGGTCTTGCAACAACCCCATCATCGTAAGCGATGACTGACCGTAAGTCAAGTCTTACGTGCTACCTTGGCCTCCAGCCGCTGCAGACGCCACTCCAGGTCCGTCCGGTAGGGGCTGTCCTCCGGTAAGGCGGCGAGCGCGCCCGCCACCACGCGCTGCGCCGCCCGCTGGTCGCCCAGCGACCACTCCAGGAGCCGGGCCCGCGCGATCGCCAGCCGGGGCTCCGCCGGCAGCCGCTCCTGGAGGGCCGCCAGCACCCGCTCCGCCGGACCCGGGCGGCCCCGCCGGGTCAGGCGCCGGGCCAGGAGGAGGCCGGCCAGACCGGAGTCGGGGCCGTCGGCCATCTCGACGGCGTTCCGCAGCGCCCGCCATCCGTCGGCCCGCCGCCCGGTGCGGAAGAGGTGGCGGCCCAGCGCCAGCCAGTCGGGCCCCTCCATCAGCGGCTCGCTGCCGGAGAGCCGCAGCTGGAGCCGCGCGTGCAGGTGGTACAGGCTGATGACGTCCTGCCGGTTGTGCTCCAGCGCCATCGGCAGCATCGGGCTCCACCCGTGGCGGAGGTAGGCGAAGTACGCCTGCGGCACCAGCGCCGAGGCCAGGTCGTCCTCGCGCTCGAAGCCGAGCAGGTGCTCCTCGACCAGCCGCAGCGTGCAGCGCTCCAGCCGCTGCCTGAGGAGCGAGCGCGTCAGGCGCAGCAGGTCGACGTGGGCGGGGTGCTCCAGCTCGCCCGGCATCCGGGCCATCACCCAGCGGGTGCGCAGCAGCGGGAGATCGAAGCTGCTGCCGTTGTACGTGGCCAGGCCGGCGTCCCGGCGCAGCTCCTCCTGCAGCGCGGCCAGGAGCGCTGGCTCTCCCGAGGGGTCGGCCAGGAACAGCTGGACCAGCTCCAGGCCCGCCGAGCAGGGCCGGCACACCGCCACTGCGAAGACCTGGGTCCCCGTCCCACCAGCCAGGCCCGTCGTCTCGGTGTCCAGGTAGGCGTGCGGCACGTCGGGCGCCGGTCCGGGCAACCGCCCGGGCGCGAGGACGTCGGCGAAGCGCCAGGCGGTGCCGTGCGAGGTCGCCACCGCCTCGAAGCCGGGCGGCACGACACGTTCCACGGCCGGACGCCGCGCGGCGGCGGGCGCCGCCCCGCGGCTCAGACTGGCAAGGCGATCGCGGAGAGAAGCCGCAGACAAGCCGCCTTGGCCCCGTCGACGCTGCCGAGTGGCCCGGTGCAGGACGGACAGCCCGCAGCGCAGGGGCAGTCGCGCACCAGCTCGGCGGCGCCGGCCAGCAGAGACGCGTGCAGTTCGTAGAGCCGCCGGGCGTAGCCGACGCCGCCCGGATAGACCTCGTAGATCGTGACCGTCGGCCGCCTGGTCGCCGCGGACCGGACCTCGGCCAGGGCGCCCAGGTCGCGGGGGTCGCACATGAGGCGGAGGCTCGCCACGGTGCGCATCGCGTGGGCCACGCCCTGGAGCCCCGCCTCGAGCGCGAGCCGGGCCTCGCCGCCGGCCAGGCCGAGGCCGGCCCACAGGCCCGGCTCGGCGGTGGTCCAGTAGGCGGTGGTGTGGAGCGTCTGCTCGGGTAGGTTGATCGGCCCTGCGCCCACGTTCTCGTGGGTGTGGAAGCGGATCTTCTTGAACATGGTGGCCAGGGCGGCCAGCCTCACCTCGCCGTGGGCGCGGTCCAGCCCCGGGACGGGGTCGTGCTCGAAGGTGTCCAGCACGGTGACGTGCACCCCCAGCAGCGCGTCCGTGTAGTAGTCGACCTCGACGGGGCGGACGTAGGCCTTCTTCTCCTCCCAGTCGAGGCGGTCCACGTGGTACTGCGCGCCGTCCTGGAGGTAGATGGCCTCCGTGTGCAGCATGACCTGGGCCGAGAACTGGTCCATCTCGCCGATCACCTCCGGCGAGGCCGGCCCGGTGTCGACGATCACGACGTTGTCCGCCGCCAGGCGGCGCAGCGAGACGCCCTCGGCCGGGAACGCGTCCTGCGACCAGAACCAGCGGCCGCCGGAGTGGCTGACCACGCCGTCCTCCTCGAACAGCCGGAGCAGGCCGTCCACGTCGGCGCCGCCCAGGCGCTCGTCGTCCAGCAGCGGCAGCTCGAACAGACCGGCCTGCAGGTGCCCCGCCAGCACCAGGAGGTTGTCGGGGTCGACCAGGCCCTCCTCCGGGCTGGCGCCCAGGAAGTAGTCGGGGTGGCGGACGATGAACTGGTCCAGCGGCGCGCTGGAGGCCACGAAGACCGCGACCGAGCCCGACCGCCGGCCGGCGCGGCCCAGCTGCTGCCACGTCGAGGCGATGGTGCCCGGGTAGCCCACCATGACGGCGGCCTGCAGGGACCCCACGTCGATGCCGAGCTCGAGGGCGTTGGTGCTGACCACGGCGTGCACCTCGCCCGAGCGGAGCCCGGCCTCGATCTCGCGCCGGTGGAGGGGCAGGTAGCCGGAGCGATAGCCGCGCACCCGGCGGCGCGCGTCCAGGCGCGGCAGCAGCGACTCCTGCAGGTAGCTGAGCATCACCTCGACCTGGAGGCGCGAGCGGCAGAACACGATGGTCTGGATGCCGCTGCGGATCCAGGGCGCGGCGATGCGCCGCGCCTCCAGGACCGAGCTGCGGCGCATGCCGAGCTCGCGGTCGATCAGCGGCGGGTTGTAGAAAACCAGCCGGCGCTCGCCGCGGGGAGCGCCGCTGCGCTCGACCAGCGCCACGTGCTCCTCCTCCAGCAGGCGCGCGGCCAGGTCGCCCGGGTTGGCGATGGTCGCGGACGCGCACACGAAGCGCGGGCTGGAGCCGTAGAAGGCGCAGATGCGGCGCAGCCGGCGAATGACGTTCGCCACCTGGCTGCCGAACACGCCGCGGTACGTGTGCAGCTCGTCGACCACGACGTGCTCCAGGCTCGAGAACAGCCGGCGCCAGCGGGTGTGGTGGGGCAGGATGCCGGTGTGCAGCATGTCCGGGTTGGTGAGCACGATGTGGCCGCCGTCCCGGATGGCCGTCCGGCGGCCGGGCGGCGTGTCGCCGTCGTAGGTGCCGACCTTGAGGTCGATGGGCAGGCCGCGGGCGAGCGCGCCCAGCTCCGCGAGCTGGTCCTGGGCCAGCGCCTTGGTCGGGAACAGGTAGAGGGAGCGGCTGCCCGGGTTCTCGAGCAGCCGCTGCAGGATTGGGAGGTTGTAGCAGAGGGTCTTGCCGCTGGCCGTCGGGGTCACGACGACCACGTGACGTCCGGCGCGGACGTGGCCGTACGCCTCGGACTGGTGCGAGTAGAGCTGCCGGATGCCGCGCCCGGCGAGCGCCCCGGCGAGCTCCGGCCGCAGGTCCGCCGGCAGCGGGACGAGCTCCGCCTCGCGGGCGGGGATGACGTGGTCGAGCGTCACGTCGCCGGGGAGGAGCGCGCTTTCGAGTGGCGGGACGGAGGGCATGACGTCTGCCCTGACGGTATCCGAACGGGCGTTCGCCGGTCAAGTGTTCGCCCCCTGCACGACCTCCCGGTGCCTTTTACGGCAAGTATGAAGATCGCTAGCTAGCCAGCGCCTGCTATCGCGCGCGCTATCTGAACGTTCCGTATAGTGACGGCGTGACCAGGGACTGGACCGACCAGACCATGGAACGCTGGTCCGCCGTCGAGCCCAGGCTGGGGGCGGAGCGATCGCAGGTGGTGGAGCGCATCGGCCGGATCGCCCTCCAGCTGGGCCGCTGGCAGGACCAGCTGTTCAGCCGCTACGGCCTGAACCGGGGCGAGGTCGGGGTGCTCTACGCGCTGCGCGGTGCCGGGCCACCGCACCAGCTCTCGCCGACGCGCCTCTCGCAGGTCCTGATGCTGACCTCGGCCGGGACCACCGGCAGGCTGGATCGTCTCCAGCGGCGTGGACTGGTCGTTCGCCGCCCCGACCCCGACGACCGCCGTGGCGTCGTGGTCGAGCTGACCGAGGAGGGCCTGGCGCTCGCCGAGCAGGCGGTCGGCGCCGTGGCGGAGGCGCAGGACGCGCTGCTGTCCGGGCTGTCGGAGCAGGAGATCGAGGCCCTCGCCCGCCTGCTGCGCAAGGTGCAGACCGGGATGGCCGAGGTCGCGGCCGGCAGCCGCTGACCGAGACGGCAACGGTCGAGCCGGTAGTCTGCCCCGTATGCGGGTCGCGATCGTCTCGGACATCCACGGCAACCTCGTCGCGCTGGAGGCCGTGCTCGCCGACCTGGAAGGGGCCCGACCGGACCTGGTGGCCCACGGCGGCGACCTGGCGTTCAACGGGCCGCGTCCGCGAGAGTGCGTGGACCGGGTCCGCGAGCTGGGCTGGCCGGGCGTCATGGGCAACATGGACCAGGCGCTGGAGAGCCACACCTCGGAGCGAAGGGTCGGGTGGGCGCGCGAGCAGGTGGGCGAGGAGCGGAACGCCTGGCTGCAGGCGCTGCCCATGGAGTGGCGCCACGAGGCCGGCATCGGGCTGGTCCACGCAGTGCCCGGCGACCTCTGGCAGGCGGTCCAGCCGGAGACCGACGACACCGAGCTGCGGGCGATCTACGGCCCGCTGGGCACGCCGGTCGCGGTCTACTGCCACATCCACCGGCCCTACGTGCGGGAGGTCGGCGACCTGACGGTCGCCAACAGCGGCAGCGTGGGCCTGCCCTTCGACGGGGACCAGCGCTCGTCCTACCTGCTCGTGGAGGATGGGGGCGTGGAGGTCAGGCGGGTCGCCTACGACGTCGAGCGGGCGGTCGCCGACGTCCTGGCCTCCGGCCTGCCGGAGCCGGAGGGCGTGGCCCGGGTGTACCGGACGGCGACCTCACCGTTCCGGCGGTGAGGTCACCGGCGGCGGCTCAGAGATAGTAGTTGTAGACCGCCTCGCCCACCGCGGCCGGCTTGGGCGCCCCCTCGACGCGCACCTCGAAGCCGATGAGCGCCTGCACACCGCCCTCGACCGGCTTCAGGTCGTCGAGCTTGAACGTCGCCCGGACGGTGCTGTCCGCGGGCACGGGGGACGGGAAGCGCAGGCGGTTGAGACCATAGTTCACGCTCATGCGGGCGCCGGTGACCTGGACCGTCTCGCCCAGGAGGTGCGGCAGCAGGGAGAGCGTGAGGTAGCCGTGCGCGATGGGGCCGCCGAAGGGGCCGCTGCGCGCCCGCTCGGGGTCGACGTGGATCCACTGGTGGTCCTCCGTGGCGTCGGCGAACCTGTCGATGCGGTCCTGCCCGATGCGGAATGGCTCGCTGGTCCCGAGCTCCTGCCCGACCCGTTCCTGCAGCTGGTCGACCGAGACGCTTGTCATCCGTCCAGGCTACTTGTCCCGCGGTGTCGATTTCGACGCCGGCCCGTCCGTCATTAGAGACGAGAGCGGTCCACCGGTGACCGCGCCACCCGAGAAGGAGCCAGCAGATGCGCTACCTCGCCCTGATCTACACGCCGGAGCCGACCGAGGCCCCCAGCGACGGAGAGGCCGAGCGGATGCACGCCGAGTACGGCGCGTACACCCAGATGATCCAGCAGCGCGGTGCCTTCCTCGGCGGCGAGGCGCTCCAGCCAACCGCGACGGCGACGTCCGTCCGCGTCCGCGACGGCAGGCTGTCCACCACCGACGGTCCCTTCGCCGAGACCAAGGAGCAGCTCGGCGGATACTACCTGCTGGAGTGCCGGGACCTGGACGAGGCGGTCGAGCTGGCGGGGAAGATCCCCGGGGCCCGCTGGGGCACGATCGAGGTCCGGCCGATCATGGAGCTGGGCTGACCCCGGTCCTCGGGGCGGTCGAGGCGACGTTCCGCCTGGAGCACGCCCGCCTCGTGAGTGTCCTCATCCGCCTCCTCGGCGACGTCGACGCCGCAGAGGAGGCGGTGCAGGCCGCCTTCGTGGCCGCGCTGGAGGCCTGGCCCCGCTCCGGCGTGCCCGACAACCCCGGGGGCTGGCTGATGGTGACGGCGCGCCGGCACGCGATCGACCGGATCCGGCGCGAGGGCAGGCGGCCCGTCCTGGAGGCCAGCGCGGCCGGCCCGTGCGCCGGCGAGCCGGACGCCGAGGACGACCGCCTGAGCCTGCTCTTCACCTGCTGCCACCCCTCGCTCTCCACGAATGCCCAGGTCGCACTGACGCTGCGGCTGCTGGGCGGCCTGACCGTGCCCGAGATCGCGCGCGCCTTCCTGGTCCCGGAGCCCACCCTGGCCCAGTGGCTGGTCCGGGCCAAGCACAAGATCCGGAACGCCGGCATCCCGTACCGCGTGCCCGACCCGGAGGCGCTGCCGGAGCGGCTGCAGGCGGTCCTGGCGGTCATCTACCTGGTGTTCAACGAGGGCTACTGCGCCACCGCGGCCGACAGCCTGATCCGGCAGGACCTGTGCCACGAGGCGATCCGGCTGGGCCGCACCCTGGTCGAGCTGATGCCGGTCGAGCCAGAGGCGCTGGGCCTGCTGGCGCTCATGCTGCTGCAGGACTCCCGGCGGGCGGCCCGGCTGGGCACGGACGGCGAACTGGTGCTGCTCGAGGACCAGGACCGCTCCCAATGGGACCGCGCGGAGATCGCCGAGGGCGACGCCGTCCTCGAGCGCGCCCTGCGCCGGACGCCGCGGCCTGGCCCCTACCTGCTCCAGGCCTGCATCGCGGCCATCCACGCCCAGGCGGTGTCGGGCGGGCAGACGGACTGGCGCCAGGTGGCCATGCTCTACCGCCGCCTGATGGCGGTCGCGCCCTCCCCGGTGATCGAGCTGAACCGCGCCGTCGCCGTGGCGATGGCGGGCGGCCCCGCGGCCGGCCTGGCGATCGTCGAGGCCATCGAGGCCCAGGGCACCCTCGACGGCTACCACTTCCTGCCCGCGGTGAAGGGCCACCTGCTCCGACTGCTGGAGCGGTGGCACGAGGCGGCCGAGGCCTACCGCACCGCCCTCACCCTGCCCGCCAACGGCGTGGAGCGCCGCCACGTGGAGCGGCGGCTGGCCGAGGTGCTGGGGCGGGCCGGCCAGCGCCAGCCGGCCGGGTAGGCTGTCGCTGGAGGCGGGACGACCTCCACGACAGCTGAACCGGAGAGCGCGTCGTGCCAGCGTGACTGGCGCGGGCGCCAGCCGGCCGCGCTCTGGACGGGACAGCAGGTGCGGGGCCGGTGATGGCGAGGCCGCGGCAGGCGCCGCGCCTCCTTCCGCCCCGGCCCCAGCTCTACTCGCCCGACCCGGCGCGAGGACGGCGGCGAGGACCGCGGCCGGCCCGGCGCCGCTTCGACCTGCTGGCCGTCGCGGCGCCCTTCCAGGACGCCCGACGACCGAGGTGGCCCCGCGGCCGGCCCCCGCCCGGACTCACACCCCGGCACGCAGGCAGGCCGTCAGCCGGCCTCCCAGCGCTGGCCTTCCTTCGTGTCGACGACCCGGACCGAGAGCGCCGCCAGCTCGTGGCGCAGGCGGTCGGACGTCGCGAAGTCCCGCTCGGCCCTGGCCCTGGCCCGCCGCTCCAGCAGCTCCGCCGCTCCCGCCGGCAGCTCGGCCGGCGCCTCCCGCCGGCCCAGGTCGAGGCCCAGCACGCGGTCCCAGTCGAGCAGCAGGCGGGCGCGGGCCCCGGGCGCCAGGTCGGAGCGCACCAGCGCCGACACGAGCGCCATGGCCCCGGGCAGGTCCAGGTCGTCCGAGATCGCCTCCCGGAAGCGGTCCTCGAAGTCGCCGCGCGGGCCATCCGGGGCGTCCCGCCAGTCCGCCACCCTCGCGCGCAGCTGGCGCAGGGCGCGATCGGCGCCGGCCAGCGCCTCCGGCGTGAAGTTCAGCTTGGTCCGGTACTTCGCCTGGAGGGCCAGGTAGCGGAAGCCGAGAGGGTCGTAGCCCTGTTCTTCCAGTTCTGTGATGCGGAAGAAGTTGCCGGCGGACTTGGCCATGCGGCCGCCCCCCAGCATCAGGTGGTCGCCGTGCACCCAGTAGTTCACCACGCGGTGTCCGAAGACGCCCTCGGACTGGGCGATCTCCGCCTCGTGGTGGGGGAAGACGTTGTCCACGCCGCCCGTGTGGATGTCGAACTGCTCGCCCAGCAGGGCCGTGGACATCGCCGAGCACTCGATGTGCCAGCCGGGGAAGCCGGGACCCCACGGGCTGTCCCACACCTGAAGCCGCTTCGCGCCGGCGGCCTTCCACAGCGTGAAGTCCCCGGGGCTCCGCTTGCGCGGGTCGGGCTCGCCGCGGGCGCCGGCCATGAGCTGCTCGATCGAGTTGCGGGAGAGCCGGCCGTAGCCCTCGAAGCTGGCGATGTCGTAGTAGACGGTGCCCTCGACCTCGTACGCGTGGCCCCGCTCCATCAGCCGGCCGATCAGCTCCTGCATCCGCTGGATGTAGGCCGTCGCCCGCGGGTACTGCGCCGCCGGCCGGACGTTGACCCGGGCGCAGTCCTCCATGAAGGCTCGCGTGTAGAACTCCGCGATCTCCTCGGCCGTCCGGCTCTCCAGGCGCGCAGTGACCAGCATCTTGTCCTCGCCACGGTCGAACTGGTCGTCCGTCAGGTGCCCGACGTCGGTGACGTTCATGACCTGGGTAACCTCGTAGCCGAGGTACTCCAGCGTGCGGCACAGCACGTCGGCGAACAGGTACGTGCGAAGGTTCCCGACATGGGCGTATCGGTAGACGGTGGGACCGCACGTGTAGATGCGGACGCGGCCGGGCTCGAGCGGCTCGAACTGGTCCTTGCGCCGCGTCAGTGTGCTGTAGAGACGCAAGACGCCATCAATCCTACGGAGGCCCGGTGAGGCTCCTCCGCCTCCGGTCCGAGGAGGTCACGGCGGCCGCCGTCACGGGCCGCGTGCTGACCCACGACGTCGGCCACGGCCTGCGCAAGGGCACCGTGCTGGGCCTGGAGCACGTCGAGGCGCTGCGCGCCTTCCCGGAGGTGCACCTCGTCGAGCTGGCCGAGGACGACGTCCACGAGGACGAGGCCGCCCGCCGCCTGGGGACGGCGGTGGCCGGGCCCGGGACCCGCGTCGAGGGGCCGATGCAGAGCCAGGTGCGGGTCATCGCCGAGCGCCGCGGGCTGCTGCGCGTCGACCGGGACGCCGTCGACCGCCTCAACCACCTGCCCGCGGTCGGCGTGTTCACGCTGGTGGACGGCCAGGCGGTCGAGGCGGGAGAGGAGGTGGCCGGCGCCAAGGTGACCCCGGTCGCCGTGCCGGCCCTGCTGGTCCGCGAGGCCGAGCGGGCGGCGGCCACGACCGGACCGATCCTGCACGTCGATCCCTTTCGCCCGCTGCGCACGCTGATCGTCGTCACCGAGCGCCTGAAGCCGAAGGCCCGCACCCTCTTCGCGGAGGCGGTCACCCGGAAGCTGGGCTGGTACGGGGCGGACGTCCTGGCCGTGCGGGAGGTGGCCCGCAGCCCCGAGGCCGTCCGCGCCGCCTACGAGGAGGCGAGCCGGCTGGGCACCGAGCTGGTGCTGTTCGCCGGCGCCTCCTCGATCGACCCGCTCGACGCCGCCTACGCCGAGCTGGCCGCAGCCGGCGGCGAGCTGCTGCGCCAGGGCGCGCCGGCGCACCCGGGCAGCATGCTCTGGCTGGGCCGCCTGGGCCGCGCCGTCGTCCTCGGCGTGGCCTCCTGCGCCGGCTTCGGCCGCAACACGTCGCTGGACCTCGTGCTGCCGTTCGTCTTCAGCTACGGCGAGGCCGACGAGCTGGACTTCGCCCGGCTGGGCTACGGCGGCCTGATCGAGGAGGGCGCCGGGCGCCGGTTCCCGCCGTATCCGGAGTAGCCGGCAGATCAGGCGGCGGACTCGACGCCCGCGGCCACGACCTCGTAGTACACCTGGCGCCGGCGGCTCAGCCGGACGAGCACGGCCACCAGCGCCGCCTGCCAGCCGTACTTGACCCCGATCGCCCGCCGCCCGAGCTCCGCCTCGCCCCCCTCGAGCAGGCGCGCCCGGCCCTCCGCAGACTCGCCCCTGATCGCACCCCGCACCCCGCTCGGGGCGAGCGTGACGCGGGGGTCGCGCCGGAGGCGCCGGACCTTGGCCGTCCCCGCCGTGGTCATGAAGTAGCCACGTCCATCCCGCACCGCGAACCACACCGGCGTGGCGGCCGGCGAGCCGTCGCGCCGGTAGGTGCTCAGGGAGACGTACCGCGCCGATCGCAGGGCCTCGAAGCTGCCGTTCATCGCAAGGGTTCCTCCACACTCCGCCCGACTGGTCGCTCCCATCCTCGGGAGCGGATGTGCGCGGGATGTGAAGACCCTGCGAACGTCGCGCGAAGGCCCTACGGGCCGGCCAGCACCTTTGGACCCTGCTTGAGCGGGTTGCCGTTCGCCGGCTCCAGCGTCACGCCCAGGTGCGGGTAGCGGGCCAGGTCGGCGGCCGTCTCCCAGCGCACGGTCAGGGGTCCCTGGCCCGTGGTCGTGAAGCTGCCCACGGAGACGCGGTCCTGGTGCTGGGGCGTGTCGTCGTCGGCCACCAGCCAGCACGTGTAGTAGTGGTCGGCCGAGGGCGGCGGCAGGCCGCGCACGGTGAGCTCGATGGACCGGCCGCCCTCCGTGTCGCGGACCACGGCCGTCCCCGACCCGGTGCCCCCGCCCGCCGCGGCCAGGTGGATGGTCTGCACGACGGGCCCCGGTGCCGGACCCGGCTGGGGGCCCGGCGTGGCGACGCGGCCGACCAGGAGCCCGCCCAGGAAGGCCGCCGCCAGCGCCGCCGCGGCCACCGGGGCCAGGACCTGTCTCTTATACACATCTGACGCTGCCGACGACTTGTACACCGTGTAGTTGTCGGGGGGGGGGGGGGGGTTTAATA
>JBKPCH010000176.1:0-3675 GCA_046727275.1 Candidatus Dormiibacterota bacterium | reverse complement strand
GGGCCGAGCCCTGCGGCTCAGCGGCTCGGAGGGGCCGGCCCCCGACGTCCTCCGCCCCGCCGGGCAGTCGCCGCAGCAGGAGCTGGCGATGCCGGCCAGGACGCAGCGGGAGCGGCGCCCGGCCGCCCCGGGACGCATCGTGCTGAGGCAGCTGGACCGCAGGACGCGCAGCCGGACCGTCGAGGAGGACGGCGCGAGGCTCATCGTCATCAACACGCGCCATCCCATGTTCGAGGCCCGGCGGGGCGACACGTGGTACCAGCTGGAGACGGCCGCGCGCGAGGTGCTCGCGGCGGAGGAGGGCCTGACCGCGGCCGAGTACGAGCGCCGGGTGGACGAGGTGCTGCGGCTGGCGCTCGACCTGCAGCGCCGGCGGCGCCGCCCGAAGGGCCCCAGCCAGCCGCAGCTCGACCTGCTGGGCAAGCCCCCCGCATAGGCGCCGGCCGAGAAAGAGAGGGCCGGGAGGCGCATGCCTCCCGGCCCTTTGAAAGCTCTCGCCTACTTGCCCGGTGCCGTCCCCGCGGGCTCCTTGCTGCGCGGCTTCACGTTGAAGGCGAAGCCGCCATCCGGGTTCACGTCGATCTCGACCGCGTCGCCGCGGCTGAACTTGCCGCGGAGCAGCTCCTCAGAGAGCTGGTCCTCGATCCGGCTCGTGATCACCCGGCGCAGCGGCCGGGCGCCGAACTGCCGGTCGAAGCCCTCATCGGCCAGCCGGTCCTTGGCGGCGTCTGTGACGGTGATCGTCACGTCCTGCTCCACCAGGTGCTTCTGGAGCCGGCGCAGCAGCAGGTCCACGATCTGCCTGACCTGGCTCGTGGTCAGCGGCTTGAACGTCACGATGGCGTCCACCCGGTTGAGGAACTCGGGACGGAACAGCCGCTTGAGCTCCTCGTCGATCTTGTCCTTCATGACCTTGTGCCGGCGGTCGACCTCGGTCTCCTCGGCCGCCAGCGAGGCCTGGAAGCCGAGCGACGTCTGGGCCTGGTTCACGTCCCGGATGCCCAGGTTCGACGTCATGATGATCAGGGTGTTGGCGAAGTTGACGACCTTGCCCTTGGCGTCGCTCAGCCGCCCGTCCTCCAGGATCTGGAGCAGCATGTTGAACACCTCGGGGTGGGCCTTCTCGATCTCGTCGAGCAGGATCACGGAGTACGGCCGGCGCCGGACGGCCTCCGTCAGCTGGCCGCCCTCGTCGTAGCCGACGTAGCCCGGCGGTGACCCGACCAGGCGGGCGGTCGTGTGCCGCTCCATGAACTCCGACATGTCGAGCCGGATCAGCGCGTCCTCCGAGTCGAACATGAACTCGGCGAGCGCCCGCGCCAGCTCCGTCTTGCCGACGCCGGTTGGCCCCAGGAAGATGAACGACCCGATCGGCCGCCGCGGGTCCTTGAGGCCCGCGCGCGCCCGGCGGACGGCCTGGGAGATCGTCTTGATCGCCTCGTCCTGTCCGATGATCCGCCGGTGCAGCTCGTCCTCCATCCGCAGCAGCCGGGCGGTCTCCTCCTCCACGAGGCGGGAGACCGGCACCCCGGTCCAGGAGGCCACGATCGTCGCGATGTCCTCCTCGCTCACGTCCGGGATCGTCTCGCCGAGCTTGTCGCGCCAGGTCGCCTCCTTCTGGGAGTACCTGTCGCGCAGCCGCTTCTCCTTCTCGCGGATGGTCGCGGCGGTCTCGTAGTCCTGCTGACCGATCGAGTCCTCCTTCTCGGCCTGGAGGCGCTTGATCTCCTTCTGCATCTCCTTCAGGTCGTCGGGGGTCGTGGTCAGCTTCATGCGGACGCGCGCGGACGCCTCGTCGATCAGGTCGATCGCCTTGTCGGGCAGGGCGCGGTCCGAGACGTAGCGGTCGCTGAGGAGGGCGGCGCTGCGGACGGCAGCGTCGGTGATGTTCACCCGGTGGTGCTTCTCGTAGAGCGACTTGATCCCGAACAGGATGTCGATGGTTTCCTGGGTGGTCGGCTGGTCGACGAAGACCGGCTGGAACCGGCGCTCCAGGGCGGCGTCCTTCTCGATGTACTTGCGGTACTCGTTCAGCGTGGTCGCGCCGATGCACTGGATCTCGCCCCTGGCCAGGGCGGGCTTCAGGATGTTCGCGGCGTCGATGGCCCCCTCGGCCGCCCCGGCACCGACCAGCGTGTGCAGCTCGTCGATGAAGAGGACGACCTCCTTGCTGGAGCGGATCTCGTCGAGGATCTTCTTGAGGCGCTCCTCGAACTCGCCGCGGTACTTGGTCCCCGCGACCAGGGCGCCCATGTCCAGGGTGAGCACCCTCTTGTGCATCAGCGATTCCGGAACGTTGCCGAGCACGATCTGCTGGGCGAGGCCCTCGGCGATGGCGGTCTTGCCGACGCCGGGCTCTCCGATGAGGGCTGGGTTGTTCTTGGTCCGGCGGCTCAGGATCTGGATGACCCGCTCGATCTCCATCTCGCGCCCGATAACCGGGTCGAGCATGTTCTTGCGGGCCATCTCGGTCAGGTCGCGGCCGAACTGGTCGAGCAGCGGGGTCTTGGACGGCTTCTTCGGCGTCGGTTCGGAGTCTTCGATGGTGGAGTCGTGGAGCAGACGCTCGATCTCCGAGCGCACCTTGTCCAGCGTGGCCCCCAGGTCCTCCAGGACGTGGGCGGCTATGCCCTCACCCTCGATGAGCAGCCCCAGCAGCAGATGCTCGGTCCCAACATAGTTGTGACCCATCCGGCGCGCTTCCTCGAAGGAGATCTCGATCACCTTCTTGACCCGCGACGTCGGGATGATCTGCTGAATGATGATGCGCTCGTTGCGGCCGAGCACCGACTCGATCGTCTGGCGCACCTTGCCGATTTCGACGCCAAGGTTGTTCAGAACCTTGGCAGCAAGACCCTCACCCTCCCTCAGCAAACCCAGCAGGAGATGTTCGGTGCCGATGTAGCTGTGGTGAGACCTCTCGGCCTCCTCCTGCGCGAGCGTCAGCACCTTCTTGGCTCGCTCGGTGAACCTCTCAAACGGATACAAATTCGGCTTCCTCCTGCCGGACTGGTTGGACGGGCACCTCCTCAATCCAGGGTCAGGGGCCTCCGGTAGGGCCCCCGCCACCTACTATAACGCCCGATCCTGGCTCACAATTTCCGGGACGAACGGCCCCTGAGGCCACCCCGCCACCGGGTCGCCGAGTTGCTGCCGGCGGCTGTGGCCCTGCTGGTGCCCGTCGTCTTCATACCCATTTCCGTCGACGCTTATGTCCTCCCCCGAGCGGCCGTGACGCTGGCCGGCGGGGCCCTCCTGGCGGGCGCCGGCCTCGTCCGGGGCCGGTGGTCCCTGGGCCGGCTGCGGCTGCCCGCCCTGGCCGTCGGCCTGACGGCCGTGGCCGCCACGGCGCTCTCCATCGCCCCGGCCGACTCTCTGGCCGGCACGTACAGCCGCTACGAGTCGCTGCCCATGCGGCTGGCCTACCTGGCGCTGTTCTGCGGGGCCGCCTGGCTGGGCGAGCGGCAGCGGGTCACCGAGGGCTTCCTGGCCGGCTGCGGCCTGGCCGCCGCGGAGGCCGTCTACCAGGCCCTCGCGCGCGTCCCTTTTCGACCCGACGGGAACCTCGGCCAGGCCAACCTCCTCGGGGTGCTCCTGGCCATGGCCGTGCCGCTGGCCCTCGACCGGGCGCGGACCGCCGCGCCGGCCGCCCGGCGGGGCTGGCTGGCCCTGCTC
>JBKPCH010000175.1:0-19422 GCA_046727275.1 Candidatus Dormiibacterota bacterium | reverse complement strand
GGCCCTTCTCGGGGCGGTCCTCCGCGGCGTGCTCAGCCGCGACGCCGCAGACGGCGCGGCAGCCTCGCTGCCGGCCTGAGCAGGCGGTCCAGCCGGAGGGCGGCGAGGCGGCGCGACAGCCGCGGCGCCGCCGCCCTCTCCTGGTCCGCCAGCAGCGCGCCCGCCGCGCCTTCGGGGCCGGCCGGGCGGCCCTCCTCGCCCAGGTCCAGCCAGCGCCGCGTGAGCTCGAGGTAGATGTCGGCGTCCGTCCAGCCCGGGAGGCGCCGGTGCAGGTCGTGGGCCCTGGCCACGTCCATCAGCGGCCGGTAGACGGAGTCGTACCAGCTCGCCGCCGCCTCCGGGACCGAGACCTCCCGGCCCTCCCGGCCGAGGAAGTAGCGGTGGCCGAGGATGTGCTCGAAGATCACGTCGTAGCGCCCGAGCTGGCTGACCTCGAGCCGGGCCTCCGGCCGGCTGACGTCGAGCTCCGTCCGCTCCAGGAAGCGCGCGTACTCGGCGGCCCCGAGCAGCTCGCGGCCGCTGACGTCCGAGGCGACGGGGGCGCGGGTCGTGACCTCCACGACGTTGGCCCGGATCCGGTCCCACCCCAGGTGCCTGGCCACGGAGACGCGGATGAGGCCGTCCTTGACGAAGTAGGCGTCGGCCAGCTGGTAGACCTCGATCGGGGGCGGCTGGACGCCCCCCTGCATCGTGGTGAACAGCTCCACCCAGCGCCGGCGGACCTGCCGGCGGCGGGGCAGGAACGACTCGTCGAAGTCCGCCGAACGGGTCTCCGGGCCGCGGATCATGGCCAGCGGGATGTCCCGGATGCCCCGCTCTATCTCCCTGGCGATGCCGGCCGCCTGGACGACATCACTGAGGGGGAGGACGGCGCCGGCGCGCCGCCTCACGGTGGCAGCCAGGTCCTGGCGCATCGCGTGCCTGCGCTCCTCCTCGAACTCCATCTCCGCCTGCACCGTGGGCGACCTTGTCAGCAGCGCGCTGCCGCCCAGCCGCCGGAGCACGCGCGCCACCAGCAGACGGTCGGGGACCACCTCCTTGGGCGGCCGCCACTCCTCGACATCCGTGAGGAGGTCGTCCAGGACGGCGGCCAGGGCGATCCCGTGCCGGTCCCAGGGCGCGGCGGCGGCGAAGCTGGCCACCGCCTCGCGGCCGCGGGCGATCGCGGCGACCCCTTCCTGTCCGTTTAGGCGGCGCTCGACCGCCTCGATCACCTCGGTCCCGGCGGCGAGCAGGTACGCGCGGCCCGGCTCCCAGTCGTCGTCGCCGCCGAGCTGCCGGGGCGTCTCGGCGGCCTGCCTGGCCAGCGCGCGCACCGTGCGGTACAGGTAGGCCAGGAGGCGGAGCCGGTCCTCGAGCTGGCTCAGGTCGCTGAGGCGCCCGAAGTGCCAGGGGTTCCAGCGCAGGGCGTCCTCGGCCGGCGCCACCTGGGCGACCGCCGCGTCGGCCCGCTCGCTGTGCGACCGCACCCTCCGGCGGTGCGCCTCGGCGTCGCCCGCACCGCCGACGGCGCCCACCAGCTCCACGCTGCGCAGCACGTCCGACCGCAGCCCGTGCAGGACCTCGCGGTACTCCTGCCGGAGCCCACGCACCGGGTTGGGCGGCCACAGGAGGGCCGCCACGAGGACGCCCACCGCGCCGCCGAGCGCGGTCTCCCACAGCCTCGCGACGTTGGTCGCGCTGCCCGATGCGAGGACCAGCAGGGCCGAGACGGCGATCTGGTTGTTGAAGCCCTGGCTGGACACCTTCAGCCAGCCGCCCATCAGCAGGCAGACGAACATCAGGGCGGCCAGCACCGGCGGCGACACGCCGACCACCCGGTCGGCGACGATCCCCAGGACGAGGCCGGCCGCGACACCGAGCAGGAACTGGAGGGCGTTGAGCAGCGACCCGTAGGCGTGGCCCTGCATGAGGATGATGGCCGCCAGCACCGCGTCGAACGGCCGCGGCGAGCCCAGGGCCTGCCCCAGCCACCACGCCAGGCCGCAGGCGATCGCCACCTTGAGGGACTGGATGGCCAGCGGAGGCAGGAGCGGCGGCGGCTCGGCGAGGCGCCACGCGAGGTGACGGATGTGGGTCATCAGGGCAAGCGTACGCAGGAGCGTGGCCGGCCCGAAATGGGTTCTGCCCCACGTTTACAGGTATGGCCAGCCAGACCGTGCCCGGTCCGCAAACACATAGTGGTTGACACTGTTCAAGTGAGTGGCATAGCGTGCAAACGAGTTAGTCCAAGACTCTGAGGAGGGCCCGGCATGAGCCAGCGTGGAGCGCCAAGCAGCGCGTCGGGCGGATTGGTCGGAGGCGGCGCGGAAACCGGCAGAGTCGTCCTCGTCGCCGCGGTGGCCGCCATCGGCGGCTTCCTCTTCGGCTTCGACACCGCGGTCATCAACGGCGCGGTCGGCGCCGTGCAGGAGCACTTCAACGTGGGACCGGTCAGGCTCGGCCTCTCGGTCTCGGCCGCGCTGCTGGGGTCGGCGCTCGGAGCGATCATCGCCGGCCGGCTGGCCGACCGGTTCGGCCGCGTGCCGACGATGATCGTCGCCGCGGTCCTGTTCCTGGTCCAGTCGTTCGGCGTCGGCCTCTCGTTCACGATCATCGACTTCAGCATCTGGCGGTTCATCGGCGGCGTCGCCGTCGGCGTGGCCTCGGTCATCGCCCCCGCCTACATCGCGGAGTCGGCGCCGGCAGAGCTGCGGGGCCGGCTGGGCTCCTTCCAGCAGCTGGCCATCGTGACCGGCATCTTCATCGCCCTGCTCAGCGACTTCGCCATCGCGGCAGCGGCCGGGAGCGCCAAGAACACCTGGCTGCTCGGCCTGCCCGCATGGCGCTGGATGTTCCTCTCCGAGGTCATCCCCTCCCTCGTCTACCTGGTGGGAGCGCTGCAGATCCCCGAGTCGCCGCGCTACCTGGTCTCCATCGACCGCCTGGCGGACGCGCGGGAGGTCCTCGCGCGGATCATCGGCAGCGGCCGGGTTGACGCCAAGATCGCCGAGATCCGCCAGACCCTGCGCAGGGAGCGCAAGCCCAGGATGAGCGACCTGCTGGGCGGCCGGTTCGGCCTGCTCCCCATCGTGTGGATCGGCATCGGCCTCTCGATCTTCCAGCAGTTCGTGGGGATCAACGTCATCTTCTACTACTCCAGCGTGCTCTGGCAGGCGGTCGGCTTCAGCGAGAAGCAGTCGCTGGAGATCACCGTGATCACCGGGCTGACCAACATCGTCACGACGCTGGTCGCCATCGCGACGATCGACCGGTTCGGACGCAAGCCGCTGCTGCTGATCGGATCGGCCGGGATGGTGGTCACCCTGGGCCTGATGGCCTTCCTGTTCGGAACGGCGCCGATCGAGAACGGCACGCCGCACCTGCAGGGCGCCAACGGCACGATCGCCCTGTTCGCCGCCAACATCTACGTCTTCTTCTTCGGCATGTCCTGGGGCCCGGTGGTCTGGGTCCTCCTCGGCGAGATGTTCCCGAACCGCATCCGGGCAGCAGCCCTGGGGGTCGCCGCAGCGGCGCAGTGGATTGCCAACTTCGTCGTGTCCACGACCTTCCCGACCCTGAAGAACTTCGGCCTCGGCTACGCGTACGGCCTGTACGCCCTGGCCGCAGTGCTCTCCTTCGTGTTCGTCTGGACGCTGATCAAGGAGACGCGGGGCCGCGAGCTCGAGACGATGACGGAGACCATGGGCGCCGAGCTCCCCGCAAAGGTGATGCAGGAGCCGCAGGCCTAGAGGCACACTGGCCCAATGGAGGCGAACGATCCACTGCTGCTGGCTGGAGACATCGGCGGGACCAAGACCGACCTCGCGATCGTCGCGGTGTCCCAGGACCCTCGCGAGCCCCTGGCCCGGCACCGGTATCCCAACGAGCAGTACCACGGGCTGGAGGAGATCGCCCACGAGTTCCTCCGCGACACCGGCCTGCGCGTGCAGGCCGCCTCGTTCGCCGTGGCAGGCCCGGTCGTGGACGGCCGGGCCCAGCTGACGAACCTGCCCTGGCAGCTCGACGAGCGCTCCCTGGCGCCCGCCCTCGGCCTCGACCGGGTCTGGCTGCTCAACGACCTGGTCGCGACGGCCAGCGCGATCCCCGTGCTCCACCCCCGTGACCTGTACGTCGTGAAGCAGGGCCAGCCGGCGCCGGGCGGCCCGATCGCGGTCATCGCCCCCGGCACTGGGCTGGGCGAGGCCTTCCTGACGGTGGAGGGGAGCGGCTACCGCGCTCACGGCTCGGAGGGCGGCCACGCCGCCTTCGCGCCCACCAACGAGCTCGAGCTGGACCTCCTGCGGGCGCTGTGGGAGGCGTTCGACCACGTCAGCTTCGAGCGGGTGGCCTCCGGCGTGGGCATCCCCAACCTGTACGCCTTCCTGAGGGACCGGAAGGGCATACCCGAGTCCCCCCAGCTCGCCGAGCTCCTCGCCGGGACCGAGGACCAGGACCGGACCCGGCCCATCGTCCAGGCCGCCCTGGACGAGAACGCGCCCGACCTGCTGGCCACGGCCACCGTGGAGCTCTTCCTGGGCATCCTGGGCGGCGAGGCGGCCAACCTGGCGCTGAAGGTCCTGGGCACCGGCGGCGTCTACCTGGCCGGCGGCATCGCCCAGGCGCTGCGCGACAAGCTGGGGAGGGGTCCCTTCGTGGACGCCTTCGGCGCCGGCGGCCGCTTCAGTGCGATGCTGGAGCAGATACCGGTGTACGTCGTGATCGGCGAGGTCGCCTTGCTCGGCGCCGGCGTCGAGGGCCTCAGGATGCTGAGAGGGGGGGTGTCATGAGCTTTCGCGGAGCGATCTTCGACGTCGACGGGGTCCTGGTCGACTCGCCGCACGAGCGGGCCTGGCGGGAGGCGCTGAAGGACCTGATGGAGACCGAGTGGCGCGACATCAGCGGTCAGACGACGTACACGCCGGAGCGCTTCACGCCCGCCGTCTACCAGGCCGTGATGGCGGGCAAGCCGCGCTTCGCCGGCGCCCAGTCGGCGCTGGAGTACTTCGGCGTGCCGGACGCCGCGCGGCGGGCGGAGGTGTACGGCGAGCGCAAGCAGGTGCGGGTGGTGGAGCTCATCGAGGCAGGGCAGTTCCACGCCTTCGCCGACGCCCTGCGCTTCGTCCTCGCGGTCAAGTGGTGCGGCCTCCCGCTGGCGGTGGCGTCCTCCTCCAAGAACGCCGGCCTGTTCCTGAGCAGGATCTACCTGGACCGCTTCGCGGCCGAGCGGGGCCTGCCCTACGACTTCGTCCACGAAGGCCTGACCCTCCAGAGGATCTGGGACGCGGACATCTCCGGCCGGGACTTCACGCACGGCAAGCCGCACCCGGAGATCTTCCTCACGGCCGCGAGCGAGCTGGGCGTGCCGCCGGAGTCCTGCTTCGTGGTCGAGGACGCCAGCTCTGGCGTCCAGGCGGCCAGGGCCGGAGGCATGGCGGCCCTGGGCGTTGCGCGGCTGCACGACCAGGCCCTGCTGAACGAGGCCGGGGCCGACCTGGTCGTCACGTCGCTGGACGAGGTGGCGATCGACGCGATCGGCGGGGGCACGCTCCAGCGCGCCTCGATGGTCTGATGGCGCGGCCCCGGCGGCCGATCGCCAGCCTGCCCAACGCCCTCGCCAGCCGGGACGAGCTGACCGCGCGCCTGGACGGCCGGAGCCCGGCGTTCTTCCTCGACTACGACGGCACGCTGACCCCGATCGTCGACCGTCCCGAGGACGCGGTGATCTCCGACCGGATGCGGGAGACCATCCGCAGGCTGGCCAGCCGCTGGCCGGTGTGCGTGGTCAGCGGGCGCGACCGCCGCGTCGTCCAGGAGCTCATGGGCCTCAGCGACCTGGTGGTCGCCGGCAGCCACGGCTTCGACATCTGGAGCCCGGAGGGCGGCGCCATCCGGCGCGAGGAGGGCCGGGATGCAGAGGGCCTGCTGCAGTCCGTCCGCGAGCGGCTGCAGGCGGAGACGGCGGCGATCCCGGGGGCGCTGGTCGAGCCCAAGAGCGTCTCGGTCGCCGTCCACTACCGGCTCGTCGCGGAGGCCGACCGGCCCCGCATCCGGGACATCGTGGACCGGGTCCTGGCGGACCACCGGGGCCAGCTCAAGGTGACGCCCGGGAAGCTGGTGTACGAGATCCAGCCCGCGGTCGAGTGGGACAAGGGCCGGGCCGTGCTCTACCTCCTGGACGCGCTGGGCCTGGACCGGGAGGACGTGGCCCCGATCTACCTGGGGGACGACGTGACGGACGAGGACGCATTCGAGGCGCTGCCCGACCGCGGCGTCGGCGTGTTCGTGGGCCGCGCCGACGACCCGGAGGTGGGCGGCCGGGAGACGGCCGCAGACTACGTGCTGGAGACGGTGGACGAGGTGGAGCGGTTCCTCGACGGCCTCGCCGCGGGGACCGCCGCTGGGGGTTCGCGATGAGCGGCTGGTCGCTGAGCTACGACGGCTTCGAGCCGGACCAGGAGCGGCTGCGCGAGGTGCTGACCTCGACCGGCAACGGCTACTTCTGCACGCGCGGCGCCGCCGAGTGGGCGGACGTGGACGAGATCCACTACCCGGGCACGTACGCGCACGGCTGCTACAACCGGGAGACGACCATCCTGGGCGGCCAGCCGGTGCCCAACGAGGACCTGGTGAACCTGCCGAACTGGCTGGTGCTCAAGCTCCGGATCGAGGGGGGAGAGCCGGTCGGCCTCGACAACCTCGAGGTGCTGAGCTACCGCCACGAGCTCGACATCCGGACCGCCACCATGCGGCGCGCGATGCGCTTCCGCGATCGCGACGGTCGCGAGACGACGCTGCTCAGCCGGCGCTTCGTGAGCATGGCCGACCCCCACGTGGCGGGCCTGGAGTGGACCCTCACCGCGGAGAACTGGTCGGGCGAGGTGACCGTGATCACGGCGCTGGACGGCCGGGTGAGCAACCAGGGGGTGGCCCGCTACCGCCAGCTGGAGGGCCGCCACCTGAACGGCGTGGCCAGCCGGGCGCCCCGGCCGGACACCATCTCGCTGCTGGTGCAGACGCGGCAGTCCCGCATCTACGTCGCAGAGGCGGCCCGCACCCGGGTCTACCGCGACGGGGAGGACCTCGCGGTCGAGCGTGTCCTCTACCAGGCCGAGGACTACATCCACCAGGCGCTGACCTTCCGGCTGGAGGGCCGCGCTCCGGTCCGGGTCGAGAAGGTGGCGGTCCTGTACACGTCGAAGGACCGCGCGATCAGCGAGCCGCGGACCGCCTCGGAGCAGAAGGTGGCCCGCGTGGACACGTTCGCCGAGACGTACGAGCGGCACTCGCGGGCGTGGGATGACCTGTGGGACACGTGCGACGTCAGGGTGCCGCGCTCGGAGCGCGTGCAGCTGCTGCTGCGCCTGCACGCGTCGCACATCCTCCAGACGTGCTCGCCGCACACGGTGGGCCTGGACGCCGGCGTGCCGGCGCGCGGGCTCAACGGCGAGGCGTACCGGGGGCACGTCTTCTGGGACGAGCTGTACATCTACCCCTTCCTCAACTTCCGCCTGCCCCGGATCACGCGCGAGCTGCTGATGTACCGGTACCGGCGCCTGGACCAGGCCCGCGCCCTGGCGAAGGCGGAGGGCTATCGGGGCGCCATGTACCCGTGGCAGAGCGGCAGCGACGGCAAGGAGGAGACCCAGGTCGTCCACCTGAACCCGCGCTCGGGCCGCTGGGAGCCCGACCTGAGCCACAACCAGCGCCACGTCAACGCCGCGATCTTCTACAACATCTGGCACTACTACCGGGCCACGGGCGACTTCGAGTTCCTGCTGGAGCAGGGCGCCGAGATGATGCTGGAGATCGCGCGCTTCTGGTCCAGCATCGCCAGCTTCAACCCGGACCGGAACCGGTACGAGATCCACGGCGTGATGGGGCCGGACGAGTTCCACGAGCGCTATCCGGGCTCGCCGGAGCCGGGGCTGCGCAACAACGCGTACACGAACGTCATGGTCGCCTGGCTGACGGACACGGCGGTCAGGCTGCTGGACATGCTCCCGGCCGGGCCGCGGAAGGAGCTGCGGGGGCGGATCGAGCTGGAGGACTCGGAGGTCGAGCGCTGGCGGGACATGAGCCGGCGCATGTTCGTGCCCTTCCACGGCGACGGCATCATCAGCCAGTTCGAGGGCTACGACGAGCTGGAGGAGCTGGACTGGGACGCGTACCGCCGGCAGTACGGGAACATCCAGCGGCTGGACCGAATCCTGCGCGCCGCGGGCGACGACCCCGACCGCTACAAGGTGACCAAGCAGGCGGACACGGTGCTGCTCTTCTTCCTGTTCCGCGAGGCCGAGCTGAAGGAGGTCTTCGAGCGGCTGGGCTACCCCTTCACGGCCGACACGCTGCGCAAAAACCACGACTACTACGACCGGCGGACGTCGCACGGGTCCACGCTGAGCTTCGTGGCGCACGCCGGCGTGCTGGCCAGGCTGGACCTGCGGGCCTCCTGGGAGCGCTACATGGTGGCGCTGGAGAGCGACGTCGGCGACGTGCAGGGCGGGACCACGGCCGAGGGCATCCACATGGGCGTGATGTCGGGGACCCTCGACCTGCTCCAGCGCTTCTACCTGGGCGAGCGCGTCCGCGATGAGGCGCTGATCTTCCGGCCGCGGCTGCTGGCGGAGCTGGAGGGCCTCTCGCTGCCGCTGCGCTTTCGTGGCAGCCGGGTGCACCTGACGGTGGAGGACGAGCACATGGGGGTGCTGTCCGAGCCCGGCTTCGAGCCATCCGTGCGGGTGGGTGTGGAGGACGACGTGCGCGTCGTCCGGGCCGGCGAGAGCGAGACGTTCTCCATCGAGGCCGGGGTCCGCCCGGGCGGCGCCGACGTTCTAGGTCCGTTACCACGTCGAGAATAGCCAGGCTCACGAAGGCACGAGGGACTCAAAGGACGCACGAAGGGTTTCAGGTCAAAGACGAAAAATTCGTCTTCGTGCGAGCTTCGTGATCGTCGTGCCGTCGTGAGCCTGGCTACCGCAGACGAACTCGCCGCGGGACGAATAGCCTGGTTCGTTCGCTAGGCCGTCGCGGCGCTGGCCGGCACCGGGGCGGGGTCGGCCGGCCGCAGCATGCGCTCGGCCGTGCCCAGGCCGGCGCCGAACAGCGCGCACCGGGTCAGCTCACCGGCGAGCGGGATGATGCCTGCGCCCAGGCCGAGCCCGAGGGGGCCGAAGCCGAGCGCCGCGAGCAGCGCCATCGAGGCGGTGAACGGCGCAGCCGCGAACAGCAGGCCCCGGACGGCCGCCGGCCCCGGCAGGTAGCGCACCGCGACCAGGGTGTAGAGCAGCGACCAGGCCAGGCCGCCGGCGACGAACAGCGCGATCAGCGCCACGAGCACGCCGGGGCCGCCGCCCGCCAGGTGGGCCGCGAGGTCGAGGAAGTGGACCAGCGCCTCCTGGGGCTGCAGGAGGCCGGCGATCGCGATCGCGTACAGCACCAGGTTGATCCCGGCGCCCATCTCGAACATGGCGATCAGGCCCGCCACGAGCGAGCGCTCCACCGGCCCGAGGCTGGTGCCGGCCGTCCAGGTCAGCCGCTGCTGCAGCGGGGCCCGCCGGCGCAGCACCACGAGAGCGCCGGCGACGGCCGCCAGGATGGCGAGCGTCGCAAGCACCCGGACCGACAGGCCGAACTGGACCAGGCGCCCGACGAGCTTCGGGCCGGCCAGGAACCCCACCATCACGAAGAGGACGACGTTGATCCCGGACCCGGCGGCGAGCGCGGGCAGGAACCGGCGGAAGGGCATTCCCAGGGCGCCGGCCGCCAGGGGGACGAGCATCGAGACGCCGGGCACAGTCCGGCCGAGGATGATCGCCCGGGTGCCGTGCTCGCTGAACTGGCGCTCGCTGCGGTGCACGCGGTCCGCCTTCAGGCGCACGTACCGCCCGTAGGTGTAGAGCAGCGGCCGGCCGCCCTTCAGGCCGAACCAGTACTTGACCGAGGCGCCCAGGACGGAGGCCACCTCGACCACGATGAGCGTGAGCGCGAGCAGCGTGAGCGGCCCGGAGCTGTCACGGTAGCCCAGGAAGAGCAGCAGGCCGCCGATCGGGAGCGGCAGGGGCACGCCGGCCTCCTGGACGAAGATGGCGATGGCTGCGGGCAGGCCGGCACCGGCGCCGGACGATCCCTCAACGCTCTGCAGCAGGCCGCCCAGGTCCACTCTGCGCCTCTGCCCTCGATCGTAGCCTGCTCGGCTTCCTGCACGCGGGGCCGATGCGACAGAGGGAGTACCTCAGTTGACGCGTCCCGCCAGCTCGACTAGCATGGCCGTTGCCACAATATGGAAACCAGTTCCATCATACGGCAAAGGGAGCCAGTACTCGACGTACAGGTCAAGGGGGTGCCAGCCGGGGAGCAGCTCGTCCTGCTGGAGCCCGGCAGCTCGCTGTCGGAGGGGCTGGAGCTGGAGTTGTGGCGCGTCCCGCCCGGCGGCCGTCTGGCTGGCGCCGCCAATGGGCGGGAATCGCTGCTGGTCGTCCTCCGCGGCGTCTGCGCGGTCGCTGTCGACGGCCGGGGGTGGGAGTGCCTGGGCGGCCGTCTCGACGTGTTCTCGGGCGTGGCCACCGCCGTCTACGTGCCGCCCGGCCGCGAGGTCGGGGTCGCGTCGGCGGACGGGGCGGAGGTGGCGGTCGTCCGCGCTCCCGCGCCGGACGGCGGCGACCCCTACGTGATCCGGCCGGACGAGGTGCGCAGGGAGACGCGCGGCCGGGACTCCTGGCGCCGGGAGGTCCACACCATCCTCGACTCGGACCGTCCCGCCCGCCGGCTGCTCGTGGGCGAGACCTTCAACGAGCCCGGCGGCTGGTCCAGCTTCCCGCCGCACAAGCACGACCGGCACGACCCGCCGGGCGAGGTCCGGCTGCAGGAGGTGTACCACTTCCGCGTCCAGCCCGGCCAGGGCTTCGGCATCCAGCGCCTGTACTCGCCGGAGCGCGGGATCGACCAGGCGCTGGTCGTGGAGGACGGCGACACGGTGCTGCTCCCGTTCGGCTACCACCCGGTGGTGGCCGCCCCCGGCTACCGCCTCTACTACCTCTGGGCCCTGGCCGGCGAGGGCAGGGAGCTCCGACTCCGGGAGGACCCGGCGCATGCCTGGATCGCCGCCGGTGGCTGACGGGCTGGCCACCGTCGCCGAGTCGGCCGGCCTGGCCGTCCGGCAGGAGTCGCTCGTCTGGCTGGCGGGCGGGGTGGCGCTGGCCGCGGCCCGACGGTGCCGGGACGGCGACGAAGGCGGCGAGGAGGTGCTGGTCGCGATGGCCGCGCAGCCGGCCGACCTCGAATGCCTGGAGGGTGAGGTGACGACGATGGGCGCCTCGGCCGTGCTGGTCGGACCGCGAACGGCCCGGAACGTGGCGGCGCTGCGCGGCCTGGCGCCCTGGCTCCAGCCCCAGCCGCTGGGCCTGGCCTGCTCGTTCGGCTTCGGCGACCGCCTCGGCATCGCCACGCCCGGCCACGTCGCCGCCTTGCGGGCCACCGGCGCGCCCGTCGCCCCGATCTTCGCCCAGCAGTCGGCGCGCGAGAACGAGCGGTCGGGCCGGACGCCGCGGCAGGTGCTCGACGACGCCACCTGGGGCGCCTTCGCGGCCGGCTGGCAGGACGCCCACGGCGCGGACGCGGACCACCTCAAGACGATCGCGGACGTGGAGGCGTGGGTGGCCGAGGGCTACACCTTCTTCACCTTCGACCCGGGCGACCACGTGGACGCCGGCGCCGACGAGCTGCCGGACGCCGACCTGGCGGCCGCGCTGGAGCGGCTGCCCTGGGAGGCGCTGGAGGACAGCCCGCGCTCGCTGCTGAAGCGCTACCGGGACTGCTCCCTGGAGCTGGACGACCGGACCATCGCCTTCGAGGGCGCGGCGGTCGCGCGGGCGGCGGTCAAGTACGGACCGGCGATCGCGCACACGTCGTCGCTCTACCGCCGCCTGCGCGCGCTGGCCGGCGGCGTGGTGGACGTCGAGGTCTCGGTCGACGAGACCGCGACGCCGACGACCCCGCTGCAGCACGCCTACGTGGCGCTGGAGCTGACGCGGCTGGGCGTCCGCTGGGTCAGCCTGGCCCCGCGGTTCGTCGGCCGCTTCGAGAAGGGCGTCGACTACGTGGGCGACCTGGCGGCGTTCGAGATGGACTGCGCGCTGCACGCCTCGATCGCCCGCTCCGTCGGCCCGTACAAGCTCAGCCTCCACTCCGGGTCCGACAAGCTCAGCATCTACCCGGCGCTGCGCCGGAGCGCCGGCGACCTGGTGCACGTCAAGACGTCGGGCACCAGCTACCTGGAAGCGCTGCGCACGGTTGCCCGGCTGGACCCGGCGCTCTTTCGCCAGGCCTACGGGCTCGCCCGCGAGCGCTACCCCGAGGACAGGGCCAGCTACCACGTATCGGGCCGGCTGGAGGCGACGCCCGCGGCGGACGAGCCCGCCGGCGCCGAGCTGCCGGCCCTCCTGGACGACCCCGGCGTGCGCCAGATCCTCCACGTCACGTTCGGCTCGGTCCTGGGGCGGCTGGGCGACCGGCTGCTGGCGGCGCTGAGCCGCGGGGCCGACGCGTACGCGGACGACCTGGAGCTCCACTTCGTTCGCCACCTGCAGGCGCTCGGCCTGTAGAGGTCTGGCTGGCGGCGGGAGGGGACGCGGCCGCGGCGGCCGCGCCCCCCGATACCTCCCCCCGTTCTTCTCAGCTGACCGCGAAGTCGTCCGCGAAGATCGTGCCGGTGCCGTACCAGCCATGGACGTAGACCGTCACACTGGTGGTGCCGGCGCCGGTCGTGAACGGCAGCGAGAGCTGCGTGTAGCCAGGTGAGCCCGGCGTCCAGTTGTTGCCGTCGCTGACGCCCGTGCCGCTCACGCCGATGAACGCGTAGCTGCCCTGGACCCAGGCCGACAGCGTGTACGAGTGGCCCGGCTGCACCGAGATCGTCTGCGTGCATTGCGCGTTGTCGGACGTGCTCGCCGCCGCCTCCAGGGCGTGGCCGCCGGAGTGGACGGGGCTGCTGACCACGCTGTCCAGCGGGGAGCAGCTCCAGCCGGCGAGGCTGCCCGTCTCGAACCCGGGATTGGCGACCAGGTTGCCGCCCGAGGGCGTGGGCCGCGGCGTCGGTGCGGGCGTCGGGGTGTGGGACGGCGTGGGGGTCGGCGTATGCGACGGCGTCGGGGTGTGCGACGGCGTGGGCGTGTGAGACGGCGTGGGCGTATGCGACGGTGTGGGCGTGTGGGACGGCGTCGGCGAGGGGCCGCCGCCGCCGGGCAGGCCGGCCAGGTGCGGGCGGACGGTGTTGGCGAAGCCGTAGCCGCTCGCGGCGTCCCAGTTGATCGACCAGTCCATCGCGCCGCGGATCGACGGCCACGTGGTCGGCGGCCGGAAGCGACCGCAGCTCGTGCCGGCCGCCAGGCAGTCGAGCGCGGCGTTCACGACCGAGGGCGACACGAAGCCGCTGCCCGCGCCCGAGGGCGAGGCGGGGAAGCCCAGGCCGACCTGGTCCGGGCGGATGTGCTGCATCAGGATGCAGGCCTGGGCCGTGATGAAGTCGACCGAGCCCTCGGAGTAGACGTTGCCGTCGCAGCCGTTCATGCTGCCCGAGTTGTAGTACTGCGTGTTGACGACCGTGAGGATGCCCTTCACGCTGTCGATCAGCTGCAGGTAGCCGCCGCCCGGCTGGACGTCCAGCGTCTGCGGCGCCATCGCGAGCACCAGGTTGGGGCCCGCCCTCGCTGACAGCTGCTGGAGGGCCGACGACATCGACCCCACGTTGATGCCGTTCTCCAGGTCGATGTCCACGCCGTCGAAGCCGAACGACGTCATCAGGCCGGAGACGCTGCTGGCGAAGTTGGAGGCGCTGGTCGGGTCGCTGACGCTGATGGCCCCGTTCTGGCCGCCCACCGAGACGATCACCTTGCGGCCCTGCCCGTGCAGCGTCTGGACGTCGCTCCTGAAGTCCGCGTCCGAGTAGCCGCCGAGCGCCGAGGACAGGCCCGGGTCGACGGCGAAGGTCACGCCGCCGGGGCGGCTCGGGTCGGCGTTCGCGAACGCGACGGCGATGACGTCGTAGTTGCGGGACACGTCCCTGAGGCGCAGGGGCGTGGCGCCGTTGGTGAAGTCCTGCCAGTAGCCGGTCAGCATGTGCGCCGGCAGGGAGGGGGCGGCGGTGGCTCGGGGCGCCCGGGCGGCCATCGCCAGCCCGATCGCGGCCACCAGGCCGGCGAGCAGGAGCGCCGCCTTCACCAGCCTGGAGCCGAAACGTGCGTGCGTCAGGGTCATGGTCCACCTGCTCCTATCGTGCCGACGGGATGGTGGGGGGAACGACTACCGACCCTTCTAGTCTACATAACGTTATACGGATGTGCGCGACGCCGGGCTCGACACGACCAGCCGGGGGAATGGGCTTTACGTCTCCCCGGTCAGGCTCAGCGAGCGCAGCCGCTGGCCGGCCAACACCGTCGCCCCCACCCCGGCCGCGATCAGCAGGAGCAGCGCCACGCCCGGCGCCAGGTCCCCGTGCAGCGCCGAGCCGTTGCTGAAACCGGCCCCCAGCGACAGGGCCCACTGCTGCACGCTCAGCAGCCGCGCGCCCGGCACGTACTGGCCGACCGCGCTCTCCCAGACCAGCGCGTAGACGAGGCCCGCCACCACCGCGTGGCGCGTCACGATGCCGATCAGCACGAAGATGGCGCTGTAGACGATCCCGCCGGCGACCGCCACCGTCATGCCGAGGGCCAGGCCCCCGCTCGTGCCGAACAGGACGAGCCCCGCGGTCAGCATGGGCACGGCGGTCGCGACCACGGTCATCGTCGCTGCGACCGCGAGCTTCGTGTGCACGATCGCCGGCCGGCCCAGCGGCTTGGAGAGCAGGTACACGATCGTGCCGTCGTCGATCTCCGGGCTGAACACCCCGGTGCCGGCGATCAGGGCCACCAGCGGCAGCAGCGTGCCCAGGCCGTACAGCCGCAGCACGGAGGCCGCGACGTTCTCGTTCGCCAGGCCCAGCGCCCGCAGCACGATCGCCAGGGCCAGCAGCGGCGCCGCCAGCAGCACCAGGAGGAGCGCCCGCCGGCGGCCGAGCAGCCCGCGCACCGTGATGCGCGCCACCACCGCGTTCACGACGCCACCAGGTAGGAGAACACGCTCTCCAGGGACTCGTCGGCCGGCGACAGCTCCAGCAGCCGGATGCCGTCCCGCCTGGCCACCCTGGGCAGCAGGGTGGTGAAGCGGGCGAAGTCGATCGCCTCGACCCGCAGGCCGTCCGCGATCACCTCGACGGCCACGGTCGAGGGGTCGGCGATCAGCGTGGCCGCCAGCCGGCGGTCGTCGCTGGACCGGACCACGAACACGTGCGGCCGGCTGGTCATCAGCCGCCTGATGGCCCGGAAGTCGCCGGAGGCGGCCAGCCGGCCGGCCACCAGGACCTCGATCTGCTCCGCCACGCGCTCCACCTCCTCCAGGATGTGCGAGCTGAACAGGACGGTGCGGCCCTCGTCGCCCATCCGCCGCACCAGGTCCATCATGTGCAGCCGCTGCCTGGGGTCCATGCCGTTGAACGGCTCGTCCAGCAGCAGCACGTCCGGGTCGTGCACCAGCGCCCCGGCCACCTTGACCCGCTGGCGCATGCCCTTGGAGTAGGTGTCCAGCCGGCGGTCCCGGGCGTCCTCCAGCTCGACCGTCGCCAGCGCCCGCCGCGCCGCGCCGGTGGGATCGGGGACCCGCTGGAGCCGGGCGCACGCCTCCACGAACTCCCGGCCGGTCAGGTAGCCGTAGACCGCCTCGCGCTCCGGGACCAGGCCCAGGACGCGGTAGACGTCGTGGTTGTGCCAGACGTCCCGCCCGTCCAGCTGCACGGTGCCCTGAGACGGGGCCAGGAACCCGGCCATCATGTGCAGCACAGTCGACTTGCCGGCGCCGTTCGGCCCCAGCAGCCCGGTCACGCCCGGGCCCACGGTCATGCTCACGTCGTTGACGGCGACCACGTTCCCGTACCAGCGGGAGGCGTGGTCGAGCTCGAGCGTGCTCACAGGTCGATCCTCCGGTAGCGGACGAGCAGCAGACCGGCGGCGCCGGCCACCGCGGCGACGAGGACCGCGGCGTACAGCGGGCCGAGCGAGCCGGGCACGGCGGGGAAGGCGGGCGGCGCCCCCAGCAGCCAGACCTGCACCCCCTGCAGCAGCTCGACCGGCGAGAGCAGGCCGGCGAGGCTGCCGATCACCGAGCCGCGGGACAGGCCCTCGACGATCGAGATGCTCGTCTGCAGCACGAGGTAGGGGCAGATGACGGCCAGGACGGCGAAGGCGCGGCGCCGGCTGAACGCCGCGGCGGCCAGGCCCAGCGCCGAGAGCAGCAGCGCGCCCAGGACCGCCCCCGCCAGCCCCTCCAGCAGGTGGCCGGTCTGGGCGACGACGTCGCCGGCGCCGTGGACCAGCCCGAGCATGGCGCCCGCGTACAGCAGCAGCAGCGGCGAGCCGAGCAGCACCAGCATAGCGGTCGCCATGGCGGCGAGCACGGTCAGCGCGTAGTCGCTGCGGACGAGCGGCCGCGAGAAGTAGAGGGGCAGCACGTGGAACCGCAGGTCGGTCGTGACCAGCTGCGACGCCTGGGCGGCGAGGAACAGGACGACGACCACCTGCAGGAAGTAGCCGTACACGGCGTAGCCGATGGCCGGGACGTGGAGGAGGGCGGTGACCGCGGCGCTGACCACGGCCGGCACGCACATCAGGGTCAGCAGGCCGAGGGGCACGATCTTGTACCTGGCGGACCGGCCGAACCCGAACGCGGCGCGCACCCGGTGGACGTAGAGCGCGCCGACGATGTGGGCGCGGCCCAGCCGGGCACTCTGGTAGGGCTGGTAGCCGATGTCGTGGATGACGGCCGCCGCGCTGGCGGCGGGGCTAGCGGACGGCGGCATGGGCGGGCTCCTCCTGCTCCGTGTCGCGGAACAGCTCCTCGATGTGGTGCCGGCGGCGCTCCAGCCGGACGAGGCCCAGCTCCAGGTCGGCGACCGCGTCCCGGACCACGTCCGGGGCGTCGTCGCCGCCCTGCACGAACAGAGCGCGGCCGTCCGTGCGGACCTGCAGCCCGGCCGCCTCGAGGTGGCGGGCCAGCAGCTCCTCGCCCTCGAACACCTCGACGGCCAGAACGGGGCTGCGCCTGGTCAGGGCGCCGACGCTGGACGAGCGGAGCAGGCGGCCCGAGTCGATCACGACCACGTGGTCGCAGATGCGCTCGACCTCACCCAGCAGGTGGGACGAGACGACCAGGGAGATGCCGAAGTCGAACCCGATGCGCCGGACCAGCGCCAGCATCTCGGTCCGCCCGGCCGGGTCGAGCCCGTTGGTGGGCTCGTCGAGCAGCACCAGGCGGGGGTCGTGCACGACGGCCTGGGCCAGCTTGACGCGCTGCTTCATGCCGGTCGAGTAGCCGCCGATCGGCCGGTAGCGCTCCTCGCCCAGCCCGACGTGGCGGAGGATGTCGGCCGTGCGCTCGCGGGCGGCCGCCGCGGGCAGGCCGGACATCCGGGCGAGGTGCGTCACCAGCTCCGTCGCGGAGACGTCCGGGGGCAGGCAGTCGTGCTCAGGCATGTAGCCGACGAGGGCCCGGATCTGGGCGCCGCGGGCGGTCGGGTCGAGGTCCAGGACCCGCGTCGATCCGCCCGTCGGCGGCAGCAGGCCGAGCAGGATCTTGATCAGCGTCGTCTTGCCGGCACCGTTGGCGCCGATAAGGCCGACGACGCCGGACGGGACGTCCAGGGTGAGGCCGTCGAGCGCGGTGATGCCGCCCGGGTACCGCAGCGTCAGGCCCGTGGTGGAGATCATCGGTGGGGATACGCCGCCCGCCCGGGAATCGTTACGTGGCTGCGCGGTGGTGATCACGGTTCCCGAGTGTGGCGGCCGACTGTGTCCGAACTGCGTCGAGCGGGAGTCGGAAGCGCGGCGGGCAGTCCTTATAATGTCATGCGGTCTGCTGGCCGGTGCCTGCGCCGAGACAAGGGGAGGGGAACCGATGGGGCTGATTGGAAGGACCCGCGCGCTGCTGCTCGCGGCGGGCGCCGTCGCCGCGATCGCCGTGCCCGTCGCCGTCGCGCACGCGGCGGCGCTCGCGCCGGCCGGGACCGGGCTGGGGGCGTGCCCGTTCTGGACGAACATCACGCCGCCGCCCCGCAGCGTGACGCCGTTCAAGGCGCCGCCCCAGCTGGCGCCGCAGTACAGCGTGGCCTCGCGGCTGCCGGCGCCGGCCGGCGTGAGCGGCGCGCTGTCGGGCGGCCAGGTCAGGATCACGTTCGACCGGGTCGCCGGCGCCGGCTCCTACCGGCTGTGGCGCAACGCGATCGCGGTCCAGTGGATCACCGACACCGGCGCGGCCACGTACACCGCGACGGACCCGCAGCCGTGCGACCACGCCTTCTACACGCTGGTGGCCAACCCCGACTCGACGACGGGGCCCGAGAGCCAGCTCTCGCAGCCCTACCAGCTGACCGACGCCGGGACCGTGCAGCCCTGGCCAACCCCGGCCGGCCAGACGATGCAGATGATGGTCACGTCCTACAACGACCCGGGGGCCACGGCCTCCGGGTACACGACCCAGCTCGGCATCTGCGCCGTCGACCCGCGGGTCATCCCGTGGGGCACACGCTTCTACGTCCCGGACTATGGCTGGTGCTACGCGGCTGACATCGGGACGTGGATCCAGAACAGCACGTTGGACGTCTGGCTGCCGGGCACGGAGGCCAACGACTGGGGCGTGCAGACCCGGACGATCACGATCGGCGCGGGCCCCACCCCGTCGCCCACGCCGACCGGCAGGCCGACGCCGACCCCCACCGGCACGCCCACGCCCCGGGGCACGCCCACCCCCACGGGCACCCCCACGCCTCGCCCGACCGCGACGCCGTCCGCCACCCCGACCCCGGTGGGCGGCGCCACGGTGGCCAACCCCGGCTTCGAGACGGGCGGCCTGGCGCCCTGGACGTGCGGCCCGGCCGACGCCGTGGTTAGCGCCCCGGTGCACTCCGGCCACGGCGCCCTCGCGGCCGCCGCGACGGGGTTCGACACCGCCCAGTGCAGCCAGGCGATCGCCGTGCGGCCCGGCCGCTCCTACGCGCTCTCGGCCTGGACCCGGGGGCAGTTCGCGTTCGTCGGGGTGAGCGGCACGGGCGGCGCCGACGGCCAGGTGTGGGCGTCGTCGGACGCCTACACGCAGCAGACCCTCAGGTTCACCACCGGCCCGGCCACGACGAGCGTGACGATCTACGTCCACGGCTGGTACGGCCAGGGCACGGTGAACGCGGACGACTTCGCCGTGACGTAGGCCAGCCTCTTCTCGTTCAGACCCGGCCCGGGTGCGTGATGAGCTGGTCGACCGGCGCGAACTCGTCGGTCAGGACCGGTGAGCCGGCGGCGAACCCGTCCACCTCCGTCCCGGCCGCGACCGCCACCGGCGTGCCCCGCCGGACCAGGCGGGCGC
>JBKPCH010000174.1:0-22283 GCA_046727275.1 Candidatus Dormiibacterota bacterium | reverse complement strand
CCCCTCAGCCGACGGAGATCGGCAGGTACTCGATCCGACTGAGCCGATCGTCCGTCGGACGGACCTCGGCCTCGAGGGCGAACGCAATGGCCTCGGCCGCATGCTGGATCGCGTCCTCGAGGGTGGCATCGCCGCCGCCGACCACGCTCGGCGTCTCCACGGTGAACCCCCAGTTGCGCGACTCCTCGTCGTAGAAGAACTCGACCGGAATCCTGCTCTGTGCCGCCACTTCGATCATTCCGTCCACCTCTACAGTAGCCGCTTCAACTGGTCCAGCGTCGGCGCGAACTTCTTGGCCACAAAGCGCAGTTGAGTTTCGCCCAGCTCGACTGTGTCGTGGTAGCTGAATGCCTCGGTCCGACCGCCGTTTCGCAGATAGACGTGCGAACCCCTCTGCCGGACCCAGCGCCAGCCCGCCTTCTCGAGCGCCTTCCTCACCTGGCGTCCCTTGGGCACGGCGGGCAGGGTACGCGGCCGAGGCGGACAAAAAACGGACAATGATGGCCGGCGCGGCGGGAGGCCGGCGGCCCGCCGCCCCGTCAGGCCTTGACCGTCAGGCCCAGCTCCTCGGCGTGGGCGGCTGCCAGGTCGTCGATCTCCTGGAGCAGCACCGGGAGCAGCTCCTCCTGGGGGACCGTGCGGTACAGCTTGCCCTTGCGGAAGATCACGCCCTTGCCGCGGCCGCCCGTCACCCCCAGGTCGGCGTGCCGGGCCTCCGCCGGGCCGTTGACGACGCAGCCCATCACGGCGACCGTGATCGGGACGCGCAGCTTCGCCAGGTGCTCCTCGACCGCCTTCACGGTCGGCACCATGTCGTACTCCAGGCGGCCGCACGTCGGACAGGCGATCAGGGTCGCGCCCTCCGTGCGCACGTTCAGCGCCTTCAGGATCTCGTAGCCGACGCGGATCTCCTCCGTCGGGTCGTCCGTCGCCAGCGAGACGCGGATCGTGTCGCCGATGCCCTCGCCCAGCAGCATGCCCAGGCCGACGGCGCTGCGGATGCTGCCCGCCTGGACCGGGCCGGACTCGGTCACGCCCAGGTGGATCGGGTAGGCACGCGCCTCGGCGAACTTGCGGTTGGCCAGCACGTTCGTCCACACGTCCGTCGCCTTGAGGCTGACCTTGATGTGGCCGGGCCCATAGTCCAGGTCCTCCAGGATCCTGCAGTGGCCGAGCGCCACCTCCACCATGCGGTCCGCGGTGCGCGCCCGGTCGTCGCGGTCGACGGCCTGCTGCTCGCGCAGGTTGCGGTGCACCTCCTCGGGCAGCGAGCCGGCGTTGACGCCGATCCGGAACGGGACGTCCCGCTCCTTCGCCGACCGCACCACCCGCTCGACCTTCTCGCGGTCCGGGATGTTGCCGGGGTTCAGCCGCAGCCCGTGCACCCCGGCCTCCAGCGCCATCAGCGCGAGCCGGTGGTCGTAGTGGATGTCCGCGATGACGGGCAGCGGGGAGCGGGCCACGATCTCCTTCAGGGCCTCGGCCGCGTGGTGGTCCGGCACGGCGGGCCGGACGATCTCGCAGCCCGCGTCCTTGAGCGCGGCGATCTGGTCCAGCGTCGCCCGCACGTCGCGGGTGTCCGTCTTGGTCATGGTCTGCACGGCGATGGGCGCGGCGCCGCCGACGACCACGTCGCCGACGCGCACCGGGATCGACCGGCGGCGAGGTGCCTGGGCTGCGTTCTGGTTCATCTCGGTCCTGGGAACTGTCCGGTGGCGATGCGCTGGACGTCGAAGAACGCGATCAGCGCCATCAGGGCGAAGAGGGCAACCAGGCCGTATCGCTGCACGGCCATCTCGCGTTCGCGGTCGAACGGCCGGCCGCGGAGCTTCTCCAGGATGACGACCATGATCCGGCCGCCGTCGAGCACCGGCAGCGGCAGCAGGTTGGTCAGGCCAAGCGCCATCGAGAGCACGGCCACGATGACGAGGTAGCTGATCACGCCCTCCGCCGCGGCGTGGTAGGTGATGTAGCCGAAGCCGATCGGGCCGGAGAGCCCGTTCGGCCCGAACAGGCCGCCCGGCACCTGGCCCGTGGCCAGCTCGTAGATGCCCTGGCCGAACGCACCGGCCGTCACGAACGGCCAGGTCAGGCCGCTGCCGATGGCCGTCTGCGGGGTGACGATGCCGGCGATCCGGACGCCGATCCGGTAGTGCTTGTCTGTCTTGTCGAGCTGCGGCGAGACGGTGGCGGTGAACGTCGAGCCGTTCTCCCGCCGCACGCCCAGGGCCAGCGGCTTCTCGCCGGTGGCCTGCTCCATGTTGTTCAGGTCCTCGCCGTGCCGCAGCGCCCGGCCGTCGACCGATCGGATGCTGTCGCCGGGCCTGATCCCCTGCGAGTAGGCCGGGCTGTTCTGGACGATCCCCATGACCTTGCCCGGGTCCTCGTTGACCTGGGTCAGAAAGACGCCGACCATGATCGCCGTCGCGACCAGGAAGTTGACGGCCGGGCCGGCCAGCAGGATCAGCAGGCGCTGGTAGGCGGGCTTCGTGTGGAAGCCGTCGGCATTGTCGCGGTCCTCGAGCTCCATGCCGGCCAGCCGCACGTAGCCGCCCAGCGGGAACGCGCGGATCGCGTACGTCGTGCCCGCCCGCACGGTCGACCAGAGCCTGGTGCCCATGCCGAGCGAGTACTCGTAGACCTGGACCCGGAACAGCTTGGCCAGTAGGAAGTGGCCGCCCTCGTGGGGTGCGACCAGCAGGAGGAACAGGGCCACGATCGCCGCCAGCCTGCCTACGGCGGAAAGGGCGTCCAGCACGACCTGCAAGGAGCTCACCGCTTGACCTTACCCGAACCGTGGCGCAGGGATGACCGGGCGGCGGGTCATCGGACGCCGCCCCGCAGACGGCCTCTCACGTGCTCCCGCGCGAACCGGTCCGCCTCCAGGATCTCCTCGAGGGAGCTGCCGCCGCCGGAGAAGGCGCCCAGCGCGGACTCGGTCAGCGCCACGATGCCGGGGAACGGGACCTGCTCCTCCAGGAAGGCGGCCACCGCCTCCTCGTTCGCGGCGTTGAGGACGGCGGGGTATGGAGCCCCGCGGGCGGCGGCCTCCCGGCACACCCGCACGCTCGGGAAGCGCACCTCGTCCAGCGTGTGCAGCTCCAGGGCGCCCAGCTCGTGGAACCGCGTCGGCGGGACGACGGCCGGCAGCCGCTCCGGGTAGCTGAGGCCCAGCGCGATCGGCAGCCGCATGTCGGGGAAGCCGAGCTGGGCCTTGGTCGAGCCGTCGACGAACTCGACCATCGAGTGGATCACGCTCTGCGGGTGGACCATCACGTCGATCCGCTCCAGCGGCAGCCCGAACAGGTGGTGGCCCTCGATCACCTCCAGCCCCTTGTTCATCAGGGTGGCCGAGTCCACGGTGATCTTGGGGCCCATCTTCCAGCGTGGATGGTTGAGAGCGTCCCGCACCGTCACCAGGCTCAGGTCCAGCTCCGGCCGCGACCAGAACGGGCCACCGCTGGCCGTGATGACGAGCCGGGCAACGCTGGAGGGCGCCTCGCCCCACAAGCACTGCCAGATGGCCGAGTGCTCCGAGTCGACCGGGCGCAGCGTGTCCGGGCCTCCGGCGCGCCGCATGACCATCTCCCCGGCCATGACCAGCACCTCCTTGGTGGCGATGGCCAGGCGCTTGCCGGCGTCCAGCGCCGCGAGCGTCGGCGCCAGCGCCCGGGCACCCGGGAAGGCGACCAGCACGATGTCGCAGTCGGGGTGCGTGACCAGCTCGCGCGTCCGCGCCTCGGCGTCGGGATCGCCGGCCTGGACGACGTAGCGGGCGGGGTGGTCGGGGGCCCGGCGTCCGGAGACAAGGCCGAGCACCTCGAAGCGCTCCGGGAAGCGGTCGATGACGTCGAGCGCCTGCCGGCCGATCGAGCCCGTCGCCCCCAGGATGACGACCCGCTGGGGCCGCTGCCGGCCCTCGTTCCTCCCGCTCATTGCAAGTGCAGGAGGGAAACGTACAGGAAGACGACGATCGGCGGGAACAGGGCCGAGTCCACCCGGTCCAGGACGCCGCCGTGCCCGGGGATCAGGTTGGAGGAGTCCTTGACGTTGGCCAGCCGCTTCATCTGCGACTCCACCAGGTCCCCGATCTCGGCCGAGACGCCGATCAGGAGGCCGAGGACGGCGGCGTGCGCGGGGGGCAGGTGGAGCAGCAGGGTCCCTCCGATGAGCATTACGGGCACGGCGCAGACCAGGCCGGCCAGCGCGCCCTCGACGGTCTTCTTCGGGCTCACGGCCGGGAAGAAGGGGTGCCGCCCGATGCGCATCCCGATCAGGAGAGCGGCCACGTCGCTGACCCCCACGGTCAGCACGATCATCGCCAGCCACAGGACGCCCGGAGCGCGCTGGGCCGACTGGTACAACAGCAGGTAGTAGTTGAAGGGCATCCCGATGTAGACGGCGCCCGCGAGGCCCATCGCCCAGCGGCCCAGCCCGCCCAGACGGCCGGGCAGCACGAGGAACACCGAGAGGCCTCCGATCAGGGCCACCGCCAGCACCAGCTGGACGGGGATCTGCGTGAGCACCGTGCCGCTGAGGGTGAAGTACAGGCCGAGGGGGTAGAGCAGCCAGCTCGGGGCCCGGTAGCCCATTCGCTCCGACAGCCCGCGGAACTCCCAGAGGCTGACGCCGCCCAGCACCAGGACGATGGCGTAGATGCCCCATCGCCCCGCGGCCAGGAGCAGGACCAGCGCCAGCGCGAACAGCACGCCGCTGACGACCCGGACGGCCAGCGGGCTGAGCGACGCCGCCCAGGCCCGCACACGCCCGGTCACCTGGCGACGGCGATCTCCTCGGAAGGGCGCCCTCCGAAGCGGCGGGTCCGGCCCTGGTAGTCCTGGATCGCCAGCTTCAGATCGTGGATGTCGAAGTCCGGCCACAGGGTATCCGTTACGTGAATCTCGGCGTAGGCGGACTGCCAGAGCAGGAAGTTGCTGATCCGGCTCTCGCCCGCGGTCCTGACGATGAGGTCGGGGTCCGGCAGCTCCGGGTGGTAGAGGTGACCCGCGAGCGCTCGCTCGTCGACGTCCTCCGGCCCGACGCCGGAGGCGATCAGGGAACGGACCGCGTCCACCACCTCGGCCCGACCGCCGTAGTTGAGGCACACGTTGAGGATCCCGTTCCGGTTGCCCGCCGTGCGAGCCTCGGCCCGGACGATGCGGTCCTGCATCGCCGCCGAGAGCTCGGCCCGCCGGCCGCTGACCAGGACCCGGATGCCGCGCTCGTGGATCTCGTCGATCTCGCGCTGGAAGGCCTCGTGGAACAGTCGCATCAGGTAGCGGACCTCGGGCCGGGGCCGCGACCAGTTCTCGGTCGAGAAGGTGTAGACGCTCAGGACCTCGATGCCGAGCTCCTCGCAGCCGTACATCACCCGCTTGATGGCGCGCACGCCGGCCCGGTGGCCGAAGGAGTGCGGCCGGCTGCGCTGGCGGGCCCAGCGGCCGTTGCCGTCCATGATGATCCCGACGTGCCGTAGAGGCGCCGGCCGGTCGCGGCCGAGGACGGACACAGGGGCTGACGGCAGGGCGGCGGGCTGTGGGTCCAATGCTGTTCCTGGAAGCCTACGCCGGGACGGCGGCCGGCCGGCTCAAACCTCCATCACCTCGGCCTCCTTGCGGCTGGCGATGGCGTCGATCCGCCCGGTCTTCGCGTCGGTCACCTTCTGCAGCTGGTCGCTCGCTCGCTTGGCCTGGTCCTCCGGCACCTCGCCGGCGCGCTCGCGCTGGTGCAGGCGCTGGAGCTCGTCGCGGCGGATGTTGCGGACCGCCACCCGGGCCTCCTCCGCGCGCTGCCGGACCAGCTTGACGTACTCGCGGCGGCGCTCCTCTGTCAGCGGCGGGATGGGCACCCGGATGACCTGGCCGTCGTTGGAGGGGTTGAGCCCGGCGCCGGAGTCGCGGATGGCCCTTTCGACGGTGCCCATCTGGCCCCGGTCGTAGACCTGGACGACCAGCAGCCTGGGCTCGGGGGCGCTGATCTGCGCGAGCTGGTTGAGCGGTGTCGGGGTCCCGTAGTAGGGCACCATGACGCGCTCGATGAGTACCGGGTTGGCCCGGCCGGTCCGGATGGTCGTCAGCTCCTGCTCCAGGTGCTCGATCGACTTGCCCATCTTGGACTCGGCCTCCCTGAGCATGCCGTCGGTGCTCATGCTCCGGTCGCCACCAGGGTCCCGATGTGGTCGCCGCAGACAACCCGTTCCATGTTGCCCTCCTTCAGCAGGTCGAAGACGACGATCGGCACGCCGTTGTCCATGCAGAGCGTGAGCGCCGTGTTGTCCATGACCTCGATGCCACGATTCAACACTTCCATGTAGTCGAGCTGCTCGAACTTGGTCGCGGTCGGATCGCGGTGGGGGTCGGCCGTGTAGACGCCGTCGACCTTGGTGGCCTTCATCAGCACCTCGGCCTCCAGCTCGACCGCCCGCAGCGCCGCCGTCGTGTCGGTGGTGAAGTACGGGTTGCCGCTGCCGCCCGCGAGCAGGACGACCCGGCCCTTCTCCAGGTGCCGGACGGCCCGCCGGCGGATGTACGGCTCGGCGACCTGGTTCATCTGGATGGCCGACATGGTGCGGGCGGCAAGGCCCAGCTTCTCCAGCGCGTCCTGGAGCGCGAGGGCGTTGATGACCGTCCCCAGCATGCCCATGTAGTCACCCGTGGCGCGGTCGAAGCCGCGCTCCGCGATCGACTGCCCGCGGAAGATGTTGCCGCCCCCGACCACCAGCGCGACCTCGACGCCCAGGTCGTTGACCTTCTTGACCTGGCTCGCGACCCGGCGCACGACCGGGAAGTCGATGCCGTAGTCGCGGTCGCCGCCGAGCGCCTCGCCGCTCAGCTTGAGGAGGATGCGCCGGTAGCGGGGGCGGTGTTCGCCGTCGGAACCCAACCGCTAGCCCTCTTTGATGCTGAAGCGGCTGAAGCGCCGGACCGTGATGTTCTCCTGGACCCGGGCCCCGGTCTGGGCGACGAGGTCGCCGACGCGCACCGAGGGGTCGCGCACGAACGCCTGGTCCAGCAGGCAGTTCTCCTTGAAGAAGGTCTCGACCTGGCCGTCCACGATCTTGTCGATGATCTTCTCCGGCTTGCCGTCCTGCTCGGCCTTGCGCCGGTGGATCTCCCGCTCCTGCTCCACGACCTCGGGCGGGACGTCCTCGCGGCTGACCCAGCGCGGCGCGTGCGCCGCGATGTGGATGGCCAGCTCGCGAGCCAGGTTGCGGAAGTCTCCGCCCTTGGCCACGAAGTCGCTCTCGCAGTTCACCTCGACCATCGCGCCGACCTGCGGCGGGTAGTCCTCCGCCGTCCGGTGCAGGTAGGCCTCGACGACGCCGTTGCTCGTGGTCCGCCCGGCTCGCTTCGCCTGCTTGGCGATGCCCCGCTCGCGGAGCAGCACGACGGCCTTGTCCAGGTCGCCGCCGCTGTCCTCGAGCGCCTTGCGGCAGTCCATCATCCCGGCTCCGGTCATGTCCCGGAGCCGCTTCACATCGTCGAGCGAGATGGCTCTCGTCTCGGGCATCAGCGCGCCTCCTCGTCGTCACGGCCGAGGAACTCGTCCTCGGACACGTCGGGCAGATAGTCTTCCTCGTCCTCCAGGTACTCCTCGATGAGGTCGTAGCGCGGGGTCTCGAGGAACTCGCGCTCCTCCATCGAGGGCAGCTGCTCGCCGCGCTCCATCGCCAGCTGGCGACCTTCCAGGCAGGCGTCCGCCATCTTCCCGGTCAGCAGCTTGACCGCGCGGATGGCGTCGTCGTTGCCCGGGATCACGTACTGGATCAGGTCCGGGTCGCAGTTGGAGTCGGTGATGGCCACGACCGGGATGTGCAGCCGGTTGGCCTCGGTGACCGCGATGTGCTCCTTGCGCGGGTCCACGACGTAGACGGCGCCCGGCAGCCGCCGCATGTCGGCGATGCCGTCGAAGTGGTACATCAGCCGGTCGAGCTCGTCGGTGAGCTTCTTGGCCTCCTTCTTGGGCAGCTGCTCGAACTGGCCCGCCTGCTGCATGCGGCGCAGGTCCTGGAGGCGCTCGATGCGCTTCTTCACGGTCGAGAAGTTGGTCAGCATGCCGCCCATCCAGCGCCGGTTGACGAAGAACATGCCGCAGCGCGCGGCCTCCGTCTGGATGGTCTCCTGGGCCTGCTTCTTCGTGCCGACGAAGAGCACCGGGCGGCCGGTGGCGGCGACGCCCTTCACGAAGTCGAGGGCGTCATCGAGCAGCTTGACCGTCTTCTGCAGGTCGATGATGTGGATGCCGTTGCGGGCGGTGAAGATGTACGGCTTCATCTTCGGGTTCCACCGGCTCGTCTGGTGGCCGAAGTGGACCCCCGCCTCGAGAAGCTGCTTCAGCGTGACCTGGGACATGTATGGTTCCTCCCTGTTTGACCTCCGCCCGGGCGCGGCCCGCAGGTGCGGGACAGGGTGCGTGCACCGGGCGTGCGGATTCAGCGCGGCGGGAGCCGCGCCAGGTAGAAATTGTACCCACGCCCGGCCGAACTGCGCCGGAGGAGCCGGCGCGCGACCGCGGTAGGTATATTTTGTATGCCGGCATCCACCGGCGGGTAGGGCGCGCCGCGTCCTGACCACCGTTCCCGGCGCACCGCGCCGGGTCAACAGGAGGAGGGGAGCGTGAGAGCGCCGGAGGCGCGGCTCGTGGCGCACGCGCAGCCGGGGAGCCGCACCAGCCGGCTGCGGGCGCTCCTGGAGCTCACCCGGCCGCCCAACCTGCTGACGGCGGCCGCGGACGTGCTGGCGGGCTTCGGGGCGGCGGCCCTGACCGCTCCCCGGGCGCTGCCCTGGCTGGTCGCCGCCACCATCTGCCTCTACGCCGGCGGCGTCACGCTGAACGACGTCCTGGACCGCCGCCTGGACGCGGTGGAGCGGCCGGAGCGCCCGCTGCCCAGCGGGCGGGCGTCCACCGCGGAGGCGGCGGTCCTGGCCATCGCCCTCCTCGGCGCGGGCGTCGCGCTCGCGCTGGCCGCCTCTCCGGTGTCGGCCGGCGTGGCCGCGCTGATCGCCGGGTGCGCGGCGGCCTACGACGCGTGGGCCAAGCACCACCCGCTGGCCGGGCCGGCGTTCATGGGCGCCTGCCGCGGGCTCAACCTGCTGCTGGGGCTGAGCGCCGCCCCCGCCCTCCTGGCGCACCGCTGGCCTCTGGCGGCGATCCCGCTGCTGTACGTCGCCGCGGTCACCACCGCCGGCCGGGGCGAGGTGACCGGCGGGACCCGGGGCGCGTTGGTTGCCGTCCTCGGGCTGTTCGGCGCGGCCGGTGCGGCCGTCCTGGCGCTGGCCGTGAGCGGGCCGCCCGCCACGCTGGCGGCGATCCCGTTCCTCCTGCTGCTCGGCTGGCGCCTCGGGCCGCCGCTGCGCCGAGCGTGGCGCGCGGCGGACGCGGGGTCGCTCCGGGCCGTTGTGGGCGCGGGCGTGATGGGGCTCGTCCTGCTGGACGCCGCCATCGCGGCCCCCTACGCGGGCGTCCTCTATCCGCTGGCGATTCTGGCGCTGCTGCCGGCGGCCTGGTGGCTGGCGCGCGCCTTCGCGGTCACCTGAGCCGTGCAGACGCTGAACCTCTCCGTCCAGGTGACATACACCTACAGCGTCCACTTCACGCGGAACGTCCTGCACCCGAGCAACCCTCTGCTGGCCGAGGTCGTGGCCGGGCCGGCGGCCGGGAACGGGGCGGCAGCTGGGCTGGCTGAAGCTGCCGGTGGGCCGGCCCGGGTCGCCTTCGTGGTCGACCGGGGCGTCGCCAGGCGGACCCCGGCGCTCCTGCCATCGATCGACCGCTACTGCGCCTGCCGCGAGCAGTGGCTGGAGCTGACCGGGCCGCCGCTGGTCGTGCCCGGCGGCGAGGCCGCCAAGTCCGACCCGCGGCTCGTCGACGCCGTCCACCGGGCCATCGACCGGGCCGAGCTGTGCCGGCACTCCTACCTGGTGGCCATCGGCGGGGGCGCCGTGCTCGACCTGGCCGGCTATGCGGCGGCCACCGCGCACCGCGGGATCAGGCTGATCCGGCTGCCCACCACCGTGCTGGCGCAGAACGACGCCGGGATCGGCGTCAAGAACGGCGTCAACGCATTCGGCAAGAAGAACTGGGTGGGCACGTTCGCCCCACCCCACGCGGTCCTCAACGACGCCGGCTTCCTGGCCACGCTCTCGGACCGGGACTGGCGATCCGGCATCGCCGAGGCGGTCAAGGTCGCCCTGGTAAAGGACGCGGAGTTCTTCGGCTGGCTGGAGTCCGCGGTCGAGGCGCTCGCCCGGCGCGACGCCCGCCCCATGGAGCGCCTGGTCCACCGCTGCGCCCAGCTCCACCTCCAGCACATCGCCACCGGCGGCGATCCCTTCGAGCGAGGCTCGGCCCGGCCGCTCGACTTCGGTCACTGGGCAGCCCACAAGCTCGAGCGCCTGACCGGGCACCGCCTGCGTCACGGCGAGGCCGTCGCCATCGGCATCGCGCTGGACGCGACGTACTCGCGCCTGGCCGGGGACCTCCCTCCAGGCCAGTGGCGGCGCATCGTCGACCTGCTGCAGGCGGCCGGCTTCGAGCTGTGGGTGCCGGAGCTCAGCCGCGACCTGGACCGGCCGGAGAGCGAGGCCTCCGTGCTGCGCGGCCTCGACGAGTTCCGCCAGCACCTGGGCGGCCGGCTGACCATCACGATGCTGCGACGCATCGGCCAGGGCTTCGACGTGCACGACGTCTCGACCGACCTCGTCAGGGAGAGCGTGGCGGTGCTCCGCCAGCTCGCCACGGCCAGACCACAGATCAGGAGGCTCCACGACCATGGCCGCCCACCCAAGCCCGCTGACCTCATCGCGGCTGATTGACGAGTACTTCATCGAGAACCGGACCAAGCTGCTCGACATCGCCGCGTACCTCGACCGCCTGGACCGGGCGGGCGGTCCGGGCGCCGACTTCCGCATGGAGGCGTTCGCCGCGGCGGTGGACGCGCTGCGCGCGGGGCCCTCGCGCATCGAGCGGGTCCAGCTGATCTTCAGCGACCCCACCAGCGAGCCCCGTGCGGCGCTGGACCGGAAGAGCGCCGCCGGCGCCTTCGACAGCCGGCAGGAGGCCCGCTGATGGAGTACATCGACATCCACGCCCACATGGTCTCCAGGACCACGGACGACTACCAGCAGATGGCCCTCACCGGCTGTGTGGCCCTCACCGAGCCGGCATTCTGGCCCGGCTGGGACCGGGGCTCGGCCCACGGGTTCGAGGACTACTTCCGCCAGCTCACGGACTTCGAGCCCCGGCGAGCCGCGCAGTACGGCATCCGGCACTACACCTGGCTCTGCCTCAACCCCAAGGAGGGGGAGGACCGGCGGCTGGCCCGGGAGGTGCTGGCCCTCATCCCCGGCTACCTGGACCGGCCCAACGTCCTGGGCATCGGCGAGATCGGGCTGAACCGCGTCACCCGCAACGAGGTGGCGACGTTCGAGGACCACGTGGCGCTGGCCCTCGAGCACGACCAGCTCATCCACATCCACACGCCGCACCTGGAGGACAAGCTGAAGGGCACCAGGGTCACCATCGAGTCGCTGGGCCGGTTTCCACGGGTGGCGCCGGGCCGCGTGCTGGTCGACCACGCCGAGGAGCACACGCTGGCCCCGATCCTGGAGGCCGGCTTCTGGGCCGGGATCACGCTGTATCCGCAGACCAAGGTCTCGCCCCAGCGGGCGGTGGACATGATCGAGGTGCACGGGCCGGAGCGAATCTGCGTCGCCTCCGCCTGCGACTGGGGCCCGAGCGTCCCGGTGGCGGTGCCGCAGTTCGTGCTGGAGATGCGAAGGCGCCGGCACCCGGAGGAGCTGATCCGGCAGGTCGTCTTCGACAACCCCGCTCGCTTCCTGGGCCAGTGCCCCAAGTTCGAGCTGCCGGGCCGCCTCCAGCCCGCCGCCACGGCGGCCGGATAGCGCACGATGCAGCTGGAGCAGCACGGCGTCCACCTTACCTACTGCACCAACATCCACCCGGGGTCCGGCTGGTCGGAGGTCTTCGCCAACCTCTCCCGATACGCGCCCGAGCTGAAGCGGCGGCTGGCCCCGGGCCGTCGGTTCGGGCTCGGCCTCCGGCTCTCGGCCGCCGAGGCGCGCGAGCTCCGGCAGCCCGCCTGCCTGGACCACCTGCGGGCGTTCCTGGCCGAGCAGGGACTCTACGTGGCGCTGCTGAACGGCTTCGTCCATGGCAACTTCCACCGGGAGGTGGTCAAGAAGGCCGCGTTCGCGCCCGACTGGCAGCACGAGGCCCGGGTCGACTACACCCTGGACCTCCTCGCCATCCTGGCCGCCCTGCTGCCCGAGGACGTGGACGGCGGCATCTCCACCCCGCCCATCTCCTACAAGGGCTGGCTGTCGGCCGGGGACAGCGGCGGCCACGTCCTGAGCGTGCTGAACGTGGTCCGCGTCGTCGAGGCCATGGTCCGGCTGCGGCAGGAGCGGGGCCGGCTCGTGCACCTCGACGTGGAGCCGGAGCCCGGCGGCCTCGCCGAGAACAGCCGCGAGCTGGCCGCCTTCTTCCGCGAGTGGCTGCTGCCGCGGGGCGCGCCCATCCTCGCCCGCCGCCTCGGCGTGGCGGCGGACGCGGCCGAAGAGCTGCTGCTGGAGCACGTGCGCGTCTGCCTCGACACGTGCCACTTCGCGGTCGAGCACGAGCCGGCGGAGGCGGCCTGCTGGGCCCTTCGCGAGGCTGGCCTGCGGGTGGGACGGCTCCAGGTCAGCTCGGCGCTGGAGGTGGCGCTGCCCGAGGACCCCGCGGTCCGGCGCCGGCTCCGGGAGCGGCTGGAGCCGTTCGCCGACTCCACCTACCTGCACCAGGTCGTCGAGCAGCGGGACGGCGAGCTGCGCTTCTTCGCCGACCTGCCCGCGGCGCTGGCCACCGCGGAGCGGCCGGGGGGCAGGCGCTGGCGGATCCACTTCCACGTGCCACTGTTCGTGGACAGCTACGGGGAGCTCTCCTCCACCCAGGCCGAGACCCGGCGCTTCCTGCGCCTCTGCGCGGGCGGGGAGGTGACCGGCCACCTGGAGATCGAGACGTACACCTGGGACGTCCTGCCCGCCGCGCTGAAGGAAGACCTGGTCGACTCCATCTGCCGCGAGTACAGCTGGGTGCTGGCCGAGCTGCGCGCGGCGGGCGAGCGGCCGGGTGGGGGCTGAGTGGCCCGGCGGCTGGCGGTCCTCGACGTCGTCGGGCTGACGCCGGCCCTGCTCGGCCCGGCGACCCCGAACCTGGCGCGGTTCGCCGCGCGCGGCGCGGCCGTGCCCGTCACCCCGGTCCTCCCGGCCGTCACGTGCTCGGTCCAGGCCACCTACCTGACGGGAACGCTCCCCTCCGTCCACGGCGTCGTCGGCAACGGCTGGTACGTCCGTGACGAGTGCGAGGTGCGGTTCTGGCGGCAGTCCAACCGCCTCACGCAGGCGGAGAAGGTGTGGGAGACCGCGCGGCGGCTCGACCCCGGCCTCACCTGCGCCAACCTCTTGTGGTGGTTCAACATGTACTCGTCGGCCGACGTGTCCGTCACGCCCCGGCCGATGTACCCGGCCGACGGGCGCAAGCTGCCCGACGTCTACACGCGGCCGGCTGGCCTGCGCGACGAGCTGCAGGACGCCCTGGGCACCTTCCCGCTGTTCCACTACTGGGGCCCCGCCGCGTCGATCCGGTCCACGCGCTGGATCGCCGACGCCACCCGCCTGGTCGAGGAGAGACACCGGCCGACGCTGACCCTCGTGTACCTGCCGCACCTGGACTACGGGCTGCAGCGACACGGCACGAGCGACCCGGCGGTCGAGACCGAGCTCCGCGAGGTGGACGCGGCGTGCGGCGAGCTCATCGGCATGTACGACGAGCGGGGCGTTGACGTCGTGATCCTGTCCGAGTACGGCATCACGGACGTCTCCCGGCCCGTGCACGTGAACCGGCTGCTCCGCGAGCACGGGCTGCTCCACGTCCGCGAGGAGCTGGGCCGGGAGCAGCTGGACGCCGGGGCGAGCGCGGCCTTCGCCGTGGCCGACCACCAGGTCGCGCACGTGTACGTCGCCGACCCCTCCCGCCTGGAGGAGGTCCGGGAGCTGCTGGAGTCGTGCCCCGGCGTGGAGCGAGTCCTGGACGGTGAGGGCAGGCGAGCGGCCGGCCTGGACCACCCGCGAGCCGGCGAGCTCATCGCGATCGCCGAGCCGGACGCCTGGTTCACGTACTACCACTGGCTGGACGACCACCGGGCGCCGGACTTCGCGCGCACCGTGGACATCCACCGGAAGCCCGGCTACGACCCGGTCGAGCTGTTCCTGGACCCCACGCTCCGCTTCCCGCAGCTGGAGGTGGGCCGCCGGCTGCTGGCCCGGCGCCTCGGCTTCCGCAGCCTGCTGGACGTGATCGGCCTCGACGCGTCCCTCGTCCGCGGCTCCCACGGCCGGCTGCCGCAGTCGGCGGAGCAGGGGCCGCTGCTGATCAGCGGGCGGCCGGAGCTGGTCGGCGGCGACGCGCTGGCCGCCACCGACGTACGCGACCTGCTGCTGCGGCACCTGGGCGTCCCGGCGCCGGCGCCAGCGTAGCAGCCTCCTGCGAGCGAGCTTCGTAAAGGAAAGGTTCACGGCGCGGCCCAGCCTAGGAAGGGCTGGCGAGGATGCCAACACGAGCTGTTAAGACGGCCTGCCCGGTGGCTACAGGCGGTCCGCTGTGGCCACAATCAGCCCCTTCTTAACAGCCTGTATTGGCGCCCGGACGGCCCCCACCTACGCTCGTCCCATGCTCGCCACCGTCCTCACCAGCCTCGTTCGCGGCCTCGAAGGCCGCCTCGTCGAGGTCCAGGTCGACGTCTCCGCCGGCGTCTTCGGCTTCACCCTCGTGGGCCTGGCCAGCGGGTCGGTCCGGGAGGCCAAGGAGCGCGTGCGCTCCGCGATCCGCAACTCCGGCCTGCCCTTCCCGCAGCGCCGGCTGACGGTCAACCTGGCGCCCGCCGGGCTGCGCAAGGACGGCTCCGCCCTGGACCTGGCCATCGCCGTCGCGATCTGCCTGGCCGAGCTGGGCCTGGCCCCGCCGGCCGCGACGGCCTTCCTCGGCGAGCTGGCCCTCGACGGCACGGTCCGTCACGTCGGCGGCGTGCTGGTCGCGGCGCGCTGGCTCGCCAGCCACGGCGTCACGACGCTGTTCGTGCCCGTCCCCGACGCCGCAGAGGCGGCCCTCGCCGGCGGTCTGCGCGTCTTCCCCTGCCCCACGCTGGCGGCCGCCGTCGGCCACCTGGACGGGCGCTCGCCGCTGCGCCCCCACCGCGCCGGCCCGACGCTGGTGCCGCCGGAGGTCGTGCCCGAGCAGGACCTGGCCGAGGTGCAGGGCCAGGACGCCGCACGCCGGGCCCTGGAGACCGCGGCGGCCGGCGGGCACCACCTGCTCATGGTCGGGTCGCCGGGCGCGGGCAAGACCATGCTGGCGCGCTGCCTGCCCGGGCTGCTGCCACCGCTGACGCTCGACGAGGCGCTGGAGGTGGCGCAGGTGCGGAGCGTGCTGGGCGACCTGCCCCCCGGCCGGCCCCTGGACTGGCAGCGGCCCTTCCGCGACCCCCACCACTCCATCTCCACCGCCGGCCTGATCGGCGGCGGGAGCGGGCTGGCCACGCCCGGCGAGATCAGCCGCGCCCACCACGGCGTCCTCTTTCTCGACGAGCTGGCCGAGTTCGACCGTCCCACCCTGCAGGCTCTGCGGCAGCCGCTCGAGCAGGGCCACGTGACTATCACGCGCGGCGGCGGCGCCGTTCGCTACCCGGCCCGCTTCCAGCTCGTCGCCGCGGCCAATCCCTGCGCCTGCGGCTGGGCGGGCGACCCCCAGCGGGCCTGCCGCTGCACGCCGGCCGCCGTCGAGGCCTATGGCCGGTCGCTCTCGGGACCGCTGCTGGACCGGATCGACCTCCAGGTCACCGTCGCCAGGACACCCCTGGAGGCCCTCGGGCAGGAGGCCGGTGGCGAGCCGTCGGCGGCGGTCAGGCAGCGCGTCCTGCGGGCGCGGGCGATCCAGCAGGAGCGACAGGGCGCCCTCAACGCCGGGCTGCGGGCCCCGCAGCTCAGGCGGTGGGCCGGCCTGGACGGCGCCGCCCGCTCGGCGTTCGTCCGGTGGGCGGCCGCCCGGGGCCTCAGCGCCCGGGGCTTCCACCGCGCCTGGCGGGTGGCCCGCACCCTGGCCGACCTGGAGGGGGAGCGCGCAGTCGGAGAACGGCACGTCATGGAGGCCCTGGGCTACCGCCTTGCCGACCGAGCCGCCTGACCTGCCCCCGCTGCGCGCCCGGGGAACCTGGCCGCCTCCGCCCGGCCCCCGCGTCGCGATCGTCGGCGCCCGCCGGCCGACGCCCTACGGCGAGGCCGTCGCCGAACGGCTGGCGAGCGACCTGGCCCACGCCGGCGTGCTCGTCCTCAGCGGGCTCGCGCTGGGGGTCGACGCCGCCGCGCACGAGGGCGCGCTGCTCGCCGGCCGTCCCACCGTTGCAGTGCTGGGGACCGGCGTGGACGTCGTCTACCCGGCGGCGCACGCCGGCCTGGCGGAGCGCATCCTGCGCGGCGGCGGGGCGCTGGTCAGCCAGTTCCCCGACGGCACCGGGCCGCGGCGCGGGCACTTCCCGCAGCGCAACTGGACGATGGCGGCGCTCGCGGACCTGGTGGTGGTGGTCGAGGCGGCGGAGGGCTCGGGGGCGCTGATCACCGCGGACGCGGCGCTGAGCCAGGACCGGACCGTGATGGCCGTGCCGGGCAGCGTCTTCTCCCCGCTCAGCGTGGGCTGCCACCAGCTGCTCCGGGACGGCGCCGGCCTGGTCCAGAACGCGCGGGACGTCCTGGCCGAGCTGTCGGGCCCGACCGCGGTGCTGGACGACCCGCTCGGGCCGCCGGCCCGCCTCGAGGCGTGGCCGCAGGTGGCCGCCGGGCGGGACGGGCTGGTGCGCCACCTCTCGGATTCGTATCCTGTGCAGCCTGGAGACTTGGCGCGGAGGCTGGGGCTTGTGTTCCCCGAAGTGGTCGCTAGACTGACCCGACTCGAACTGGAGGGAACGGTCCGCAAGGTGGGCACCGGCTACGTTAGAGTGCACGGCCGCGGAATGAGGAGAGCAGGCAGGGGGTAGGAAGATCGCTGTGGCAGAAGGTCTGATCATCGTCGAGTCGCCCGCGAAGGCGAGAACGCTCAAGCGGTTCCTGGGGGATCGCTTCGACGTGCGCGCCTCGATGGGCCACGTCCGCGACCTCCCCGAGCGGGAGCTGGCCGTGGACGTCGAGCAGGACTTCCAGCCTCGCTACGAAGTCGTCGAGGGCCGTAAGCAGACCATCACCGACCTGAAGAAGGCGGTCAAGGGGCAGCGCGAGGTCATCCTGGCCTCCGACCCCGACCGCGAAGGCGAGGCTATCGCGTGGCACCTGTCCGAGGTCCTGCGCCTCCGCGCGCCCAAGCGCATCGAGTTCCACGAGATCACGAGCGAGGCGGTGCGCAGGGCGCTGGAAGCGCCGCGCGAGATCGACATGCGCCTGGTCGACGCGTACCAGGCACGCCGTGTGGTCGACCGTCTGGTGGGCTATCGCCTGAGCCCCTTCCTCTGGAGCAAGGTCCAGAAGGGGATCGGCGCCGGCCGGGTCCAGTCGGTCGCGCTGCGGCTGGTGGTGGACCGGGAGGACGAGATCCGGGGCTTCACGCCGGAGGAGTCCTGGACCGTGGACGCCCTGCTCTCGCAGCAGGAGAAGGACCAGCGGTTCAAGGCGCGGCTGGCCAGGCGGCTGGCGGAGCCCGACGCCAGGCTGGAGCTGAAGACCGAGGCCGAGGCGCAGGCCGCCATCCGCGAGCTGGAGGGCGCCGACTACCGGGTCGTCTCGATCGAGCGGAAGCAGCGCAGCAAGAACGCCCCGCCGCCGTACATCACGTCCACGCTGCAGCAGGACGCCTCGAGCCGCCTGCGCTTCTCGCCCCGCAAGACCATGCGCCTGGCGCAGGACCTCTACGAGGGCATCGAGCTGGGCGCGGAGGGTTCGACCGGCCTCATCACGTACATGCGCACCGACTCCACCCGCATCTCGGCCGAGGCCGAGACCAGGGTGCAGGAGTGGATCAAGGGCAGCCTGGGCGATCGCTACCTGGGCAAGCCCAGGAGGGAGAAGGCGCGGCCCGGCGCGCAGGAGGCCCACGAGGCGATCCGGCCGACCGACCCGACGCGCCGGCCGGAGGACATCAAGCAGTACCTGACACCGGACCAGCACCGGGTCTACGAGCTGATCTGGAAGCGGTTCGTGGCCAGCCGGATGGCGGCCGCCCGGTACGCCGGCACGACCGTGGACATCGAGGCCGGGCCGTTCGGCCTGCGCGCCAGCGGTTCCGTGCTGGTCTTCGACGGCTTCTACCGGATCTGGGAGCGCGACGACGAGCGTGAGGAGCAGCTGCCCGAGCTGACCGAGGGCGATGTCCTGGACTTCCACGGCCTGGAGGCGGAGCAGCACTTCACGCAGCCGCCACCGCGGTACACGGAGGCGACGCTGATCAACGAGCTGGAGAAGCGCGGGATCGGCCGGCCCTCCACGTACGCCACGATCGTGGCCACCATCCAGGACCACACCTACGTCGAGCAGAAGGAGCGGCGGCTCCATCCCACCCCCCTGGGCGAGGCCGTGAACACGATCATGGTCGCCCACTTCAACGACATCGTCGACGACCACTACACGGCCTCCATGGAGCAGCGCCTGGACAGGGTGGAGAACGGCGAGGTGCAGTGGGTGCCGGTGGTGGGCGATCTCTACGTGCCGCTGGAGCGGATGCTCTCGGCCGCCCGCGAGGCCATGCCGGCCGAGACGGGCGAGGAGTGCCCGGAGTGCCACCAGGGCCAGCTGATCCTGAAGGCGAGCCGGTTCGGGCCGTTCAAGGGCTGCTCGCGCTACCCCGACTGCCGGTACCGGCAGGCGGTGCTGCCGGGCGGCCAGCCCGACGAGCCCAGGCTGCTGGACGAGGCGTGCCCCGACTGCGGACGGCCGCTGCAGCATCGGCGCGGCCGCTACGGCGAGTTCGTGGGCTGCTCCGGCTATCCCGAGTGCAAGTACGTGCGGCGCGAGCAGCAGAAGGAGGCGGTGCCCACCGGCCAGCAGTGCCCCGAGTGCGGGCAGGGCGAGCTGGTGGAGCGCACCGGCCGCTACGGGCCGTTCCTCTCCTGCAGCCGCTACCCCGACTGCAAGTATCGGGCCAACAAGCAGCGCGAGGGCAGCGGGCCGCGCCAGGAGGCGAAGCAGCTGGACGAGGCGTGCCCGGTCTGCGGCAAGCCGATGGTGGAGCGGCAGGGCCGGTACGGACCGTTCAAGTCCTGCAGCGACTACCCGCGCTGCAAGGGGCCGCAGCGCACCGGGGGCCGCGTCAAGGCACAGGTCTGAGCCGGACGTCCGGCCGCAGCCGCGGCGGCCGCTGACGCCGGGACCGGCTGGGGGCGGCGACCGGCTGCCGCAGGGCTGCCGCGAGCCGCCGTCCGGCGCCCCGGGGCCCTACTGCCCCGCCGCCCCGGTCAGCTCCGCCCGCACCGGGTCGTTGAGCTCCGGCTCCGGCGTCCAGTCGCCGCCGGCGTCGACGTAGCCCGCCGGGTCCTCCACCTCGTGGCCGAGGACCAGCAGCCAGCGGTGGCGGGACGCCTCGTCCAGCAGGCGCGTCTTCTCCTCGATCGTGCGCAGGACGTCCAGGTCCGCGGACGGCACCCACGGCACGCGCAGGTGGGGGCGGAGGCCGAGCAGGTCTCCGGCCATCACGCAGGCCAGGTCGTCGGAGGCCCGGAGCACGATCAGCTGGTGGCCCGGCGTGTGGCCGCCCGTCTGCCGGACGACCAGGCCGGGCACGACCTCGGCCTCGCCCTCCACCACCTCCAGCAGGCCCGCCTCCGCCACCGGCAGCAGATCGTCGTCGATGTAGCCTGCCCGGGAGCGGGGATCCGGGTGCTGGGCGAACTCCCACTCCGCCCGCTGGACGACGTGTCGCGCCCGCGGGAAGGTCAGCTCGACGCGGTCCCTCCGGCCGTCGCGGCCGCGCCTCGTCAGGCCGCCGGCATGGTCCCAGTGGAGGTGCGTCGTGACGACGAGGTCCACCTCGTCGGGCCGCACGCCCAGCCGGCCGAGCGACCGGAGCAGGCCGTCCGGCTCCCAGGCGCGGAACTGGCGCGCCTGCTTCTCGCCGAGCTTGGTGCCCATGCCCGTCTCGCAGACGATGACCCGGCCCCGGTGACGGACGACGGCGCCGACGCAGGCGGCCCGGATCAGGTTGTCCTCGTCGGCGGGGCGGCGGCGCTGCCAGAGCGCCTTGGGCACCACCCCGAACATCGTCCCGCCGTCCGGGTGCCAGCCGCCGGCGACGAGCAGGTGGATCTCGAAGTCGCCCAGGCGCATCCACCAGGTACGGTACGGCAGCACCAGGATCCAGTGCGTGTGGTACATTCGGGACGTGCCGAACGACCCAAACAATGGGTTGACGAACGCCGAGCGCGCCTTCGTGAACGACATCGCCCGGCTCATGGTCCCCTGGGGCGTGCCGCAAACCGCGGCGCGGCTGTACGGCTACCTCTTGATCGCGCTCGAGCCGGTCAGCCTGGACCGTATCGCTGCCGACCTGGAGGTCAGCAAGAGCAGCGCCAGCGTCGCCGCGCGGCTGCTGGAGATGTACACGCTCGCCCGCCGGCACGGCGAACGCGGCAGCCGGCGAGTCCTGTACGAGGCATCCGACAACTACGACGGGATGATGTCCGGGCAGAACCGGTACCTGGAGACGCTGGTCCAGCTGCTCCGGGCCCAGGCCCGCGACGCCGCGCCGGGCGTGGCGCGGGACCGCCTCGAGGAGATGGCCGCCTTCTACCTGCTGGCGCTCGAGGCGATGGAGACGATGCTGCGCCGCTGGCGCGAGAGGAGCCCGAGATGACAGTCGCGATTCGCACCGAGGGCCTGAGCAAGGACTACGGCGGCGGCCGGGGCCTCTTCGACCTGGACCTGGACGTGACCGCGGGCGAGGTCTTCGGGTACCTGGGCCCCAACGGCGCGGGCAAGACGACGACCATCCGGGTCCTGATGGACATGATCCGGCCCACCGGCGGCCGCGCCGAGGTCTTCGGCATCGACTGCCAGCGCCGGCCGGTCGAGGTCAAGCGGCTGCTCGGCTACCTGCCTGGTGAGCTGCCCCAGTTCGGCGGCCTCCGCGGCGGGGAGGTCGTGTCGTACGTGGCCGGGCTGCGCAGGGGCGTCGACGAGGCGCTCGTGGCGGACCTGGCCGAACGGCTGGACCTGGACCTCGGCCGCCGCTTCCGGGAGTACTCGCGGGGCAACAAGCAGAAGCTCGGTCTCGTGCTCGCCTTCATGCACCGGCCCCGGCTGCTGGTCCTCGACGAGCCGACGGGCGGCCTGGACCCGCTGAACCAGCAGGAGTTCTACCGCCTGGTGGCGGAGGCGCGGGCGGGCGGCGCCACGGTCTTCCTCTCCTCCCACGTGCTGTCCGAGGTCGAGAAGGTGTGCGAGCGGGTCGGCATCATCCGCCATGGCCGGCTGGCCCAGGTCGCCAGGCTGGAGGACCTGCACCACATCCGCTACCACCACGTCGAGGCGGAGTTCGCCGGCCCGGTGCCCACGGAGGCGGTCAGCGCCGCCGAGGGCGTCGACCACGTCGCGGTCGAGGGCCAGACGCTCACGTGCGTCGTCCACGGCAGCTTCAGCCCGCTGCTGACGGCGCTGGAGCGCGGGCAGGTCGCCAACCTCGTCAGCCACGAGCCGAGCCTGGAGGAGGTCTTCCTCACGTACTACCAGGACGAGGCGGGCCCGGAGCCAGCCGGCAGCATCGCCGAGGCCGCCTCGGCGGAGGCCCGGTGATGGTCAGGATCGCGCTCCGCGCCCACCGGACCGGCTTCCTCGTCACCGCCGGCCTGCTCTTCCTGCTCGCCGTCGTCGAGGCGGCCGGCTACGCGGCCGGCGGCGGCACCACGCCGGCCGAGCGCGAGGCGTTCGGCCGCCAGATGACGGCGCTGGCGCCGCAGGTGGCGTACCTGCTGCCGCTCCCCATCCACCCGGAGACCCTGGGCGGCTTCGTCCAGTGGCGAGCGTACGGGGCGTTCGCGCTGTTCGTGGCCTTCTGGCCGCTGTTCGCCGCAACCGGCTCGATCCGGAACGAGGAGGAGCGGGGCCTCCTCGAGCTCTGGCTGGCCGCCGCGATCGGCCGGCCGCGCCTGCTGGGCGCCCGCGTTATCGTCTTCACGGCGGGGGCGATCGGCGTGACGGCGGCCGCCGCCGCGGGCGCCGCGGCCGGCGCGGCGATCGCCCGCGGCTCGCTCGACG
>JBKPCH010000173.1:0-12863 GCA_046727275.1 Candidatus Dormiibacterota bacterium | reverse complement strand
GGACCTGCCCGGCCCCGAAGGGCGGACGCTGGGCGCCGAGGGCCGGGCGACGGAGGAGCGCCTGGCGCGCGACGTGGCGGCCCGCGTCCTGGGCGACGCCGACCGGGTGACGTTCGAGCAGGTGCCGCTCCGCCAGCGCCTGCCCGTGCTGCGCGCCTGGTGGTCGCGACCGCTGAACTGGCTCCTGCACCCCATCGACTGGCTGCTCTGCGCCGTGAACAGCAACTGGTGGCACCTCGGCCTGAAGGGGGAGCTGCCGGAGTGGCTGTGTCCCCCCGAGTGCGTGGGCCAGCAGGACTTCGTCGGCCTCGACTACTACTGGGGCATCCCCAGCGTCGCCCCCCGGCGCCTGCGCGAGCTGCTCCACCTCACGACGGGGGACTACGCCAACGCGCCCGTGTGGCCGGCTGCCATGAGCCGGGTCCTGCGCCGCGCCGCCCAGGCGTTCCCCGGGCAGGAGATCATGCTGGTCGAGAACGGCTGCGTGGACGTCGCCAGCAACATGTCCCGGGCGACGTACCTGCGCGAGCACGTGCGCGAGGCCAGGGCCGTGGCCGCGGACGGCGTGCCGCTGGTCGGCTACATCTTCTGGAGCGTCACGTCGAACCGGGAGTGGGGCCTCGCCTTCGGGCCCGGCAACGACTTCGGCCTCTTCCGCGTCGACCTGGACGGCGACCCGACGCTGAGGCGGTGCCCGACGCCGGCGGCGATCGAGCTCCGCAACCTGATCCGTGCCGGCGGGAGCGGACCCGGGTGACGGCTGACGACCGCCCGTTTCCCGGCGGCGACCCCGGCGACGCGTCAGGGCCGGGCGGCGCGGCGCGTGGCCCAGACGGCGATCTCGGCCCGCGAGTGGAAGCCGAGCTTGTTGAGGATGTTCTCGACGTGCGTCTCGACCGTGCGCTGCCCGATGATCAGGCGCTCCGCGATCGCCCGGTTGCTGAGCCCGTCGGCGACGAGCGTCGCCACCTCCATCTCCCGCCGGGTCAGGAGGACCTCGCCGCCGCCGTGAAGGCCCTTGCGCGCTGGCTCCGGCGCCTGCCGGCGGCCGGCGAGGATGGCCTCGATGGAGTCGACGGCGGCACCCCGTGACCAGGCAGCGTCCGCGCGGGCGGCGCCCAGCGCCGTCCTCGCCCGCTCGACCGCCTGGTCCACGCGCCACTGCCAGACCGCCATGGGCCCGGCCCCGGTCGAGCGTTCCAGGCGTCCCGCGGCGGCGGCCAGCGTCAGGCAGCGCTCGTGGTCGCCCTCCAGCTCGGCCAGCCGCGCGGACGCCCCCAGGATCAGCGGGGAGTTGACGCGGTCCCCGATGCGGGCGGCGATGCCGAGCGCCTCGTCCAGGCAGCGGCGCGCGCCGGCGACGTCCCCCAGCTCCAGGTTGAGGTTGCCGAGCACGCCCACGGCCATGGCGACCGTCTTCAGGTTGCGGAGCCGGCGGGCCACGTCCAGGCAGCTCTCGGCGTGGCCGATGGCGGCCGCCGGGTCGCCGGACACGTAGTGCAGCAGCGCCAGCACCATCAGCGGGCCGACCTCCTCCGCCGGCAGGCCGGCGTCGCGGGCCGTCCGGATGCTCGCGCGCAGGTACTCCTCGGCCTCGCCGGTGCGGCCCGTCATGATGCGGACCAGCCCCAGGTTGCTGGCCGCCCTGGCCAGCACCTGCGCGTCGGACGCCGCCTCGGCGACCGCTCGGGCGCGCTCGAAGTAGGACTCGGCGCTCGCGTAGTCGTTCTGCCGGAAGGTCAGCCAGCCGGCCCCGTCCAGCGCCTTGCCCATGAGGTTGGCGTCCTCGGTCCCGAGCGCGAGGGCGCTCGCCAGCCAGCGCCGGCCCTCCTCCAGCTGGCCCCGCAGGTCCCAGTAGGCGACCAGCGCCACCGCCATCCGGAGCCGGTGGTCGCCCCCGAGCCGCCCCGCGGCCGCGAGCGCCCGGCGCAGGTTGCCCTGCTCCTCGTCGAGCTCGGCCGCCCAGCTCGGGTCGTCCTCGGGACCGCTCTGCCGGCGGTCGGCGTCCTCCGCCATGGCCAGGTAGAACTCGACCAGCCGGCACTCCATGTCCGGGTGCTCGCCGGTCGCCTCCAGGCGAGCCTGCCCGTAGCGGCGGACGGTCTCCAGCATCCGGTACCGCGTGTGGTCGTCCCGCTGCTCGACGCCCAGGATCGACTTGTCGACCAGGGCCCCCACGAGGTCGAGGGCGTCGTCGCCGAGCAGCGCCTCGGCGCCGGCCAGCCGGAAGCCCGACTCGAACGTGGCGAGCCGCCGCCAGGCCGCCCGCTCCCGGTCGTCGAGCAGGTCGTGGCTCCAGTCGAGCGTCGCCCGCAGCGTCTGCTGGCGCTCGACGCCCCGGCGGCGGCCCAGGCCCCGGAGGCCGAAGCCGGACTCCATCCGGGCCAGCATCTCCCCGATGGAGATGGTCTTGAGCCGGCTCGCGGCCAGCTCCAGCGCCAGGGGCAGCCTGTCGAGGTGCTCGCACAGCTCGTCGATCGCCGCTTCCTGCCCCGGCTCGGGCGTGAAGGAGCAGGCGGCGGCCGCGCGCTCGAGGAACAGCTGGCGGGCGTCCACCATCGGCAGCGGCGGGACCGTGAGCACGGTCTCGCCGTCCACGCCCAGCGCCTGCCGGCTGGTGGCGAGGACGTGCAGGCGCGGGCAGGAGCCCAGCAGCAGCTCGGCGAGGGCCGCAGTGGTCTCCAGGAGGTGCTCGCAGTTGTCCAGGACGAGCAGGGTGCGTGACTCGACCAGCCGGGCGGCGACGACCTCGGCGAGCGGCCGCCGGCCCTGGTCCGGCACCTGCAGCACGTCGGCCACGGCCCGCGTGACCAGGTCGGGCTCGCGGAGCGAGCCCAGCTCCACGAACCAGACGCCGCCCTCCTGGAAGCTGCGCCGGAGGCTGGCTGCGACCCGGAGCGCCAGGCGCGTCTTGCCCACGCCGCCCACCCCGCTCAGGGTCAGCAGCCGCCGGTCGATCAGGCTCGCCCGGGCCTGGACGAGCAGCTGACGCCTACCGACGAAGGCGCTCAGCTCGGCGGGCAGGTTGCTGCCCCCCGACCGCGGCGCTCGCTCTGCCGTCTCCCAGCCCTCCAACTCTCGTACGGGGGTCACGACGCGGTTCGGCGCCGGCGACCGTGACCTGCCGAGGCCCTGCTCAGGTCCACCTGCTGGCACCTGCCCGTGTCTCGCTCCTGCCACCGGATCCCTGACGGCGGCCGGCCGCAGGGGCCATCCCGAGAGCCTCCAAGATAGGCCCATCGCCACGCCAGGGCAACGCCGGCCCCCCGTGGAGCGACGCCGGGGACAGAGCCCCGCGCCATTTTGCGTAGTTCAAACGGTGTCGTGCCGCCGGCGGGCGTCTACTGTCGTCGCGGGGCACACACCCCCCACCGGCTCGCCGGGTCCGACTGTGTGCCCCCTCTCACCCCCTCGAGGACCACCCGGCGGCCGTCGTGACGATCCCACCACAGACGGAAAACGCTCTGTCGATCGGATGGGTCGTTCCCCGCCCGGGGAGGCGGCCGGTCCGAGGCGGCAGGGCAGGCCGGGGCGGGCCTCCGGCCGTTCGACGCGCCGGGAGGGCTGGCCCCCGGGGCGGCCGGCGGGCCGCCCCGGGGAGGTGCCGGTCGCTCAGCGGGTGGCCGCAGCCACGTCCAGGTGGGGCACGTTCCAGCCGGAGAGGCTGACGACCGGCGTGGCGCCGCGCAGCGAGGAGGAGCTGTAGGTGGCCGTCAGCGTCTGGGACTCGCCCGGCCAGAGGGTGATGTCGTTGTCGCTCCAGGAGATCGGCAGGACCTGGTTGTCGCCCGGCTGCTCGACGCCCGCCGCGGTGCCGCGGCGAACGTCCGCGCGCATGAAGAAGGCCACCGCCGGCGTGGTCGAGGTGTTCGTGACGGTCACCTGGGTCACGGTGCTCCCGCCGGCCTGCTGGCGGCTCGTCGCGGTGACCGAGACCTTCGCGGTGGGCAGGCCCTGCAGCGCCTTCAGGTCGGCGAACCGGGTCATGGTGGCCTGCGGCTGGCCCATCGTCTTGCTCCAGTCGACGACGTCCTGCTGCGTCGACAGCCAGTAGACGTTGCGGTCCAGGACCGCCCCCTGCCGCTTGACCACCAGCTCCACGAAGAACGTCTGGGCGGGGGCCGGCGGGGCCGTGGTGGCCGGCACCTTCGGCCGCAGGACGGCGTTGGCGACGCCGTGGCTGGGCAGCGTGAGGCCGTTCGCCACCTGGCTGTCCAGGAGGTTGCCCCGCACGTCGTGAACCCTCGCCTCGACCGAGAGGTCGGACTGGGTGCCGCCGGTCAGGTTGGCCAGCGTGACCGCGCCGTTGTCATAGGCGTAGAGCGCATGGATCGTCTGGTTGGCCTTCTTGGCCCCGTAGTAGCTGCCGGGCTGGTCGTAGTCGTTGTTGTAGAGCGTCCACAGCAGCGACGGCCAGCCCTTGTTCAGCTGCCAGTAGATGGTGCCAGTGGACGGCGTAGGCGTGTTCGTCCAGTGGTCGACGAACGCCTCGAACTGCGAGCGCGTGTCCTCGTAGTTCTGGACCTGCGCCTGCAGCACGTACTGGTTCAGGCTCGACCAGGAGCCGTAGCGACTGGCGATCGCCGTGTCCAGGTTGAAGAGGGTGCCGAACGCGTACCCGACGTGACCGGGCTCGTAGTTGGCGTGGTACTGGTTGTAATCGGGCCTCTTCCACAGTTGCGCCTGCTCGAAGGGAGACAGGAACCGCTTGATCGAGTCCAGCGTCGGCACGGTGTGTCCGGCGCTCTGCTCGCTGTCGAAGCCCCAGGAGCCGCCGACGTTGGTGAAGGTGGGGTCGCCGGGGTCCTCGTGCGACGTGTCGTACCAGTAGGCCGGCGGCACCCAGTCATAGGGTCCTTCCTTCTCGCCGGCCTGGCCGAGGATCGGGCTGCTGTTGTACTCGGCGGAGGCGATGATCGGGTCCTGGAAGTCGGCCTCGGCGAAGCCCTGGAGCGAGACGCGCTCCTGGTCGGGCAGCGGCGCATTGTCGCTCCAGCTGAAGTTGATCACGCTGGGGTGGTTGCGCAGGCGCTGGCCGATGGTCAGCGACGACAGGTGCATGATGTCCAGGTCGTGCTGCGTCAGCGTCGCGGACGGATCCGGCTGCCACTTGTCGCAGCACTGGAAGCCGGCGTCGATCATGATCCCGGCCCTGTCCATCTGGTCGTAGAAGTCGGCGGGCATCTCCTTGCCCTCGGTGCGGATCCCGTTGAGGCCCAGGTCCCGGACGAGCCCGGCCTGGTTGATGATGTCCCTCGACGAGTAGCGGAGGAACAGGTCCTCGCTGAAGCCGCCGCCGCGGAACAGAAATGACCGGCCGTTTACGGCGAAGACCCGGACCCCCTGCGGCGCCATGCTCGACGGAGGCGTCAGGTGCGTGGTGATCGTGCGGATGGCGAACGTCTGTGGCGCGATGGCGAACCGGGTGTTCGCGCGCGCCACCGACATCGCCAGCCGGTACAGCGGCTGCGCGCCCCACTGGTACGGCCACCAGACCTGCGGGTTGCGGATCGTCAGCTCCGGGTGGGCGGCCGGCGTGAAGGAGACAGTCCTGGTGCTGTTGGCCGGCACCGTGACCGACTGCTGCAGCTGGATCTGGGCGCCGCCCTCTTCGGGGGGCGTGATCGTGGCCGACACGGTCGCGGTCTGGGGCGTGGCGGCGTCGTTGGTGACGTCGGCCTTCACCGTCAGGGCCGAGGTGCTCAGGTCGGCGGCGTTGCTCTGCGTGACGTGGGCGTTGCCCAGCGCCAGCGAGGGCGAGACGAGGAGCTGGACCGGGAACTCGATGCCGGTGTTGTTGTCCGGCGGGATCTGGGTCCAGTCCACGTTGTCCAGCGTGTACATCGCCGTGGGGTCGTTGGGGTACATCCGGATCGCCAGCGAGTTGACGCCCGGGCGGGCGAGGCTGGTGATGTCGAAGGTGTAGCGGGTCAGGGCGCCCTGCACGGTGGCCTGCGTGGCGACCTGGGTGCCGTTCACCCACACGTCGGCCTGGCCGACGACGCCGTTGACGATCAGCCTGGCGTGCTCCCCCGCCTGCAGCCCGGGGCTGAAGTCCGTCCGGAACCACCAGGGCACGGCGAACCGCTTGACCGTGACCGGTCCGACGGTGCTCATGAAGCCGAAGCACCGCTTGAGGTTGGTGGAGAAGAAGACGTTCGGGCAGGCCCCGTTCTGGACCAGGGCGCTAACCTCGGTGCCGGGCGCTCCAGCGTCGTCCGGCGTCACCGCGAGCCAGCTTCCGGTCGGGAAGCCGGGCGTCGAGACCTGGCGCCCGGTCTGGGTGGCGACCGCGCTGCTCTGGACCCTCCAGCCGCCCAGGCCCAGGGTCTGGAGGCCGAGGTGCGGGACGGTCGACGGCGGGCTCGCCCCGGCCGCCGCGGCGGCCCCTCCGGCGCCGGGCACGGCCAGGACGGCGAGACAGAGCACGGCGGCGACGAGCAGGTGCGCCTTGCGTCCGAACATTGATCAGCCCCCTCTCCTCGTGCGTCAATGGCTTGCCACCGGGCCAGCCGCCGGCGGCGAGTAATTAGGATAGTTTCCTAACTCAAAGCCGTCAACGTCGGTGGGCGGGTCGGGCTGGCGGCCCGCCCGCCGCCTTGCCGTACCTCAGGCACCTCTCCGGGGCCGAATGACGTCTCGCAGGTACGGCAACGCCCCTCCGGCCGGGCCGGCGTAGGCTACTCGGCAGGTGCGAGAGGTGCGGCCGGAGGCGCGGGGCGGCCTGCGCGACCTGTTCACCGGTGCCGGCTGCCTCGTCCGGGGGCTCGGGGCGTTCGCCTCGACGCCCGGCCTCTGGGTGACGGGGCTCCTGCCCGCCGTGCTGGCGCTGGCAGTTCTGGCGGTCGGCCTGGCCGGCTTCTTCGTGGCCCTGCCCACGATCGCGGCCGCGCTCACCCCGATGGCGGGCGGGTGGAGCGAGACGGACCGCACGGCCCTCCGGCTGCTGCTCGAGGTGGCGCTGGCCGTCGCCGGGCTCTGGCTGGCCATCATCTCCTACACGGCCCTCACGCTTGCCATCGGTCAGCCGTTCTACGAGCGGATCGCCCGCCGCGTGGAGGCGGCGGAGGGCGGCGCGCCGCCAGAGGTCCGGGTGCCGTGGTGGCGCTCGGTGGCACGGACGCTTCGGGACGGCATCCTGCTCGCCGCCCTGACCGCCGGCCTGGGGCTGGGCCTCTTCCTCCTCGGACTGGTGCCGCTGGCCGGGCAGGGCCTGCTCCCGGTCGTCGGCGCCGTCGTCACGGGCTTCCTCCTGGCCGTGGAGCTGACCGGCCCGGCCCTGGAGCGGCGTGGTCTGCCCCTGACCGACCGGCTCCGGCTGCTCTGGCGCCGCCGCCTGCTGGCCATCGGCTTCGGCGTCGCCGCGCTGGTGCTGTTCCTCATCCCCTTCGGCGCCGTGCTGGGCATGCCGGCGGCCGTGGCCGGCGGGACGCTGGTCGCTCGCCGGCTGGCCCCCTGAGGCCCCAACCGGCGGCAAATTTACAGCCTGTATTGGCGGGCGCCGGGTCCGGAACTACGATCCGAACATGCGTTCCCGCCATCCCCTCCTCGCCCGGCTCGTCGAGGCCGCCACCGCCTTCGGTCGCTGCCCGGCGGCGCTACTCCGGCGACAGCGCCCCGGACACCAGCTCGTCGAATCGGTCCTGCTCCTCCGCCGGCGCCTCGATCGCCGCGACGGGGCCGGCGGCCACGTCCAGGTGGGCCCGGGCGTACAGGCGGGCCACCAGCGCCTTGCGGTCCCCGCCCGACACGGCCCGCTCCGCGCCGGCCTGCTCCAGCAGCAGCGCCGCCGCGTACGTGTCGACCATGAGGTGGGCCAGCGTGTGCAGCCTCGCCTCGGCCGCGGGGCCGTCGAGTGCCCGCCACCTGGAGATCGCCCGCTCCAGGTCGTCGACGCGGCCCGCGACCAGCGCCAGCGTCGCGTCGTCGCCCGCGGGGGCCGACGCCACCGCGCCGCGGAGGCGGTCCAGCAGCGGCTGATCGGCTTCCTCCCGCTCGATCGCCCGCCGGACGTCGAGGCACAGGATGTTGTCCGGCCCCTCCCAGACCGTGTTGACCTGGGCGTCCCGGAGGATGCGCGCGACCGGCCACTGCTCCGTGTAGCCGTTGCCGCCGTGCAGCTCGATCGCGTCGCTGGCGGCGGTGATGCCCAGCCGGGCGGCGCGCAGCTTGGCCAGGGGCGCCGCCAGCCGCAGCGGGGCGCCCAGGTGGCCTTCGAAGACCAGCGCCTGGGCCGCCTCTACCTCCACGACCAGCTCGGCCAGCTTCCGCCGCGCGAGCGGCTGGTCGATCAGGGGCGCCCCGAACACCTCCCGGGCGCGCGCGTAGCACAGCGACTCGACGAGGGCCCGCCTCGCGCAGCCGAGGCCCATCATCGCGGTCGCGAGCCGGGCGCCGTTGGTGAGCTCCATCATCCGGGCCAGCCCGCGACCGCCGGCCGCGCCGGCCCCGTTCGGCGCCCCGGGCCCGGGCCCCAGCAGGAAGGCCTCCGCGTCCACCAGCTCGACCTCGGCCGAGGCGACCGCCCGCGTCCCCAGCTTGTCCTTCAGCCGGCGGATCCGCACCCCGTTGCGGGAGCCATCCCGCCGCTCCCACAGGACGAGGAACGGCGCGATCCCGCGCACGCCGTCCGGCGCGCCCTCGGGCTTGGCCAGCACGACCAGGGCAGAGCCGTTGGCGTTCGACGCGAACCACTTGAGGCCGTTGAGCCTCCACGCGTCGCCGTCCCGCGTCGCCGTGGTCTCCAGCGCGGCAAGGTCGGATCCGCCGGTGCGCTCCGTCAGGAGCTGCGCGGTCTCGCCGCTCATGCCGCCGGGCCCGAGCAGCTCGCGCACCCGGTCCCGCACCGGCTCCGGCGCGAACTCGGCGGCGAGGCGCTCGACCATCTCGCCGCCGGTGCCGAGCGCGCACGTCATGCCGATCTCGGCCTGGTCCAGCAGGTAGCTCCACGCGGCGGCCAGCGGCCGGGGATCGACGCCCGCGTCGCGCGCCTCGGACCGGAAGGCGGGCGAGGAGAAGCTGTGCTCCACCAGGTCCCGGCGCGAGGCCTCGAAGCTGGCCGGCATCACGACCCGGCTGATGTCGTGGCCCCAGCGGTCGTACCGCTCCAGCCTGGGCGGGTTCCGGTCCGTCTCCTCGGCCCGCTCGGCGACGGGCCCGCCCATCAGCGCGCCCACCCGCTCCAGCCGCGGAGCGGCCCACGCCAGCCCCTCGGGGCCCAGGTGGATCCGCATCAGGAACTGGAGGGTGGGGTCGCAGCGGTACCAGTTGAGCCCGACGGCGCCGCGATAGCGGCTGCTGTCGTAGCGGCGGGACTTCTCCGGGCTGCCGAACGGGAGGCGGTCCACCGGTTCGACGAGGTAGCTGGCCATAGCCAACACGGTAGACGCGCCGGGCGGCGCTGTCTGCTACTGCTCGGCCGCACGAAAGGCGATGTCGCCGGCGATCGCGGCGGCGGCAGCGGCCACCCGGCCGTCCGAGTCGAACGTCGGGTCGTAGGCGGTGATCCCCGCGGCGGCCACCCGGAAGCGGTCGAAGACGGCCGCCACGGCGGACCGGGCGCTGGCCAGGTCGGGGCCGCCGGGAGCCGCGTACTGGTTGGCCCGGCCACACGACACGTCGAGCACGTCCACGTCGAAGTGGAGGTACACGCGGTCCAGCCGCCCGGCCAGGCGGTCCAGCGCCGTCCCCAACGTGCCTGGCTCCAGAGCGCCCGGCACGACCGCCACCTGAGAGGCCTCCAGCCGGGCGCGCTGGTAGGGCTCCAGGTCCCGGACCCCGGCGAGGACCACGTTCCGTTCCGGCACGGCGGGCAGGTCCCGGACGCTCGCCCGCTGGGCCGCCCAGCCGCTGCCGGTCAGCATCGCCAGCGACATCACGTCGAAGTAGCCAGAGACGTTGTCCTCCGGCGTGTCGAGGTCCGCGTGGGCGTCGAACCAGACGACGCCGGGCGCGGCCGGCCCGATGCCCGCCACCGTGCCCAGGCAGCTGTTGCAGTTGCCGGCCAGCACCAGCGGGAAGCCGCCCGCCGCCACCGCCGCCCGGACCTCGGCGGCCAGGCGGCGCACCACCTCCATGCTCCGCGCCACCTCGGGCCGGCGCTCGTCGGGCGGGGCCACGACGCGGACGACCACCTCCCAGCCGTGGGCGGCCACGGCGGAGCGCAGCCGGTCGCCGGCCAGCAGCAGGCTGGGCCCCGCCCCCATGGCCAGGTCGCGGCGGCCTTCGTGGTAGGGACAGGCGATCAGGTGCATCGCGGGCATGCGGACTTCGTATCACACGCCGGCTCGGCACGCTGCCTCGACGCCCGGCGCACGCCAGCCGAGGGGCAGGGGCGCCGCCGCTGCAGCGCCCATACCCGCGGCTCACAATGGCGCGGTGATGGTTCGCCCCGAGAGGCCCGCGGACCACGACTGCGTCCGCGCGCTGGTGACGCTGGCGATGCGGCCCGCGGAGGCCGAGCTGGTCGACCTCGTCCGCGGCTCGGCGCACTACGTCCCCGACCTGGCACTCGTCGCGGAGGATGCCGGCGTGCTCCTGGGCTGCGCCCTCTTCAGCCACGTCCACCTGGAGGGGACGACGCCAGGCCCGGTCCTCGCGCTCGCGCCGCTGTGCGTGCGGCCCGACCGCCAGCGCCGGGGCGTCGGTGGCGAGCTGGTGCGAGCCGGCCTGGAGCGTGCGGACGCCGCGGGCGAGGCCGTGGTCACCGTGCTCGGCGACCCCCGCTACTACGGGCGCTTCGGGTTCGAGGCCGCTCGCCGCCTCGGCCTCGAGCCGCCGCCCGGCGTACCGGTCGAGCCGTTCCAGGCGAAACGGCTGTCGGGCTTCAGCGACCGCTTCCGGGGCCGCGTCGCGTACCCGCCGGCGTTCGACGTGGTGGGCTGAGCCGTGCAGGTCGGCATCGACCTGAGCCCGTCGAGCATCCGGGCGGCGGTCGTCGACCTCGCCGCCGATCCGCCCCGGCTGCACGGCCGGCAGCGCCGGTCGGAGCCGGTCGAGCCCAGCTGGCGGCAGGGCCCGGACGCCGTGGCCGGCCAGCTCGCCGCGAGCGCGAGGGCCGCAGCGGAGCGCGCCGGCCTGGCTCTGGACGAGCTCGCCGCGGTCGGCTGCGCGGTCGCCGGGCAGGTGGACCACGGCGCGGGGGTCGTCTACGGCGACGCCGGGGAGGGGATACCGCCCATCCGCCTGGCCGAGCGCCTGACCGCGCTGCTGGGCGGCATCCCGGTCTTCGTGGACCGCGACACGGCGGCCGCGGCCCTGGCCGAGGCGGCGGCCGGCGCCGCTCGGGGCGCCAGGGACTTCGTGTACGTCGCCGTCTCGGCCCGCGTCTGCGCGACCATCGTGGCCAACGGCCGCATGGTGCGGGGGGCCGCGGGCACGGCCGGCGAGATCGGGCACTGGCCGGTGACCGCCGACGGCCCCCGCTGCGCCTGCGGCGCCTTCGGCTGCCTCGACCAGCTGGCCTCCGGCCGCGCCCTCGCGACCCGGTCCGGGGCGCCGAGCGCGGAGATCGCGTTCGAGGCCGCCGCCCGGGACGGCCAGGCCGCGGACGCGGTCGCGACGATGGGCTCGGTCCTCGCCGGCATGGCGGTCGGCCTGGTCAACCTCCTCGGCCCGGAGCTGATCGTGGTCGGCGGCGAGCTGGCGGCCCGCCGGCCGGATCACGTGATCGAGCCGATGCGCGAGGCCGTCGCCACCCGGGCGATCGAGGAGGCGGCGACGGCCGTCCGGATCGTGCCGGCCGCCCTCGGCGCGGACGGCGCGCTGATCGGCGCCGCGCTGGAGGCTCGCGAGCGCCTGGCCGGCCGGGCGACCTGGTTCCTCTGAAGGTCGGCCGGCCGACGCCGCCCGCAGCACTGGTCGGGCACGCTTGCTGGTGCTACAACACAGCGATGTTCAGCTTGCTGGCCCTGCTGGTCCTGGCCGGCCTGGCGGGCCCGCTGCTGGCCGCCGGGAAGCGGCCCCTGGTTCCCGTCCTGGTGGGGGAGCTGGTCGCCGGCGCCGTCGTGGGCAGGGCCGGGCTGCACTGGATCGAACCGGGCGCCCAGCCCTTCCCCGCCTTCTACGCGCTGGGCTTCGCGATGCTGATGCTGACGGCGGGGAACGAGGTCGACATCACCTCGGCCAGCCTGCTCCGCGGAGCGAGGCGTGGAGCGGTCGCGCTGGCCGTGGCGCTGGGCGCCAGCGTCCCGCTCGGCGCCGCCATCGCGACCGCGCTCCGGACCGGCCCTGCCCCGCTCTTCGTCGTGCTGCTGGCCGGCAGCTCCGCCGCGGTGGCCTTCCCCACCATCCAGGAGCGCCGTCTCGGCGGTCCGGCGGTGGCACTCCTCATCGCCTGGATCGCGCTGGCCGACGCGGTGACCGCGCTGCTCATGCCGCTCACGCTCACGGGCCCGGGCCGAGTCCCCGAGGCGCTGCTCGGCGACGCGCTGATCGTCGCCGCCGCCGCCTGCGCCATCGTGGTCGGGCGCCGGGTCGCCGCCACGGAGGCCGCTCGCGAGGCCACTCGGGAGTCCCGACGGCGAGGCTGGGCGCTCCAGCTCCGGCTCTCGGTGCTGCTGCTCCTGCTCCTGGCCGCCCTGGCGGAGCGCACCGGCGCCAGCCTCCTCATCGCCGGCTTCGCCGCCGGGGTCGTGCTGCGCCGGTTCCACCAGCCGCACCGGCTGGTCGACCAGCTGACCGGGCTGGCGAACGGCTTCTTCGTGCCCGCCTTCTTCGTCCTGGTGGGAGCCACGCTCGACGTGGGCGGGCTGGTCCACTCCCCTACCGCCGTCGCGCTGGCGATCGCCATGGCGGCCGCGGCGGTCGCCGTGCACGTGCTGGCGGCGCTCGTCGCCGGCACCGAGCGCCGGGTGGCCTCGGGC
>JBKPCH010000172.1:0-11614 GCA_046727275.1 Candidatus Dormiibacterota bacterium | reverse complement strand
GAACTTGAGCACTCGGAAGCGCATCGTGCCGACCGTCTCACCCTCGTCGGTGCGGAACGTGTCGAACCACGTGACGAAATGGCCCGGGCCAAGGGCGGTCCGCTTCTCGTCGCTGATGGACTCGATCACGCCGCTCACCGTCAGGTGGTCGCCGGGGCGCAGGTAGCGGGCGTACTCCTGCTCGCAGTTGGTCGCGACGATCGACGTGAAGCCGGCCTCGTCGAGCAGCGCGAAGACCTGGCCGATCACGTCCTCCCCCGGCGACGGGGCCGGCCGGCGGAGGCCGTGCATCGTCCACACCTGGAGCATGGCCGGCGGCGCGACCACGCCGCCGTGGCGGGAGGCGGCGGCCGCGGCCGGCTCCGTGTAGACGGGGTTGGCGTCACCGATCGCGTCGCACCAGTGGCGGATCATCGGCTGGTTGACCGGGTCGCGGGCGCGGAAGGGAGGACGCGGCGCCCTCCCGACGAACGCCTGCAGCCGCTCGGTCAGCGCTCCCCCGGGCACCGGAAAATTGCAACACGTTCTCGTCCGCGCCCGCAAGGCGAGGCGGCGGGCCGGCCCCCGGACCGGCTTGATCGGATCTTGTCTAACCGCGGCCCGCCGCCCGCCGGGCGGCGGCCCCTGGCGGGGCTACGTTGCCCGCATGAGCGTGGAAGACAACGCGGAGCAGCGCCGCCTGGCCGACTCCGACGAGCAGGGCGTTGCCTGGCGCAGGTGGGGCCCCTATCTGAGCGAACGGCAGTGGGGGACGGTCCGAGAGGACTACAGCCCCGGTGGGGACGCGTGGTCGTACTTCACCCACGACCAGGCCCGGTCGCGTGCCTATCGATGGGGTGAGGACGGGATCGCGGGCGTCAGCGACGACAAGCAGCGGCTGTGCTTCGCGCTGGCGCTGTGGAACGAGCGGGACCCGATGCTGAAGGAGCGGATGTTCGGGCTGACCAACGCCGAGGGCAATCACGGCGAGGACGTCAAGGAGTACTACTTCTACCTGGACAGCACGCCCACGCACTCCTACATGAAGTACCTGTACAAGTACCCGCAGCGCGCCTATCCGTACGACGACCTCGTAGACACCAACCGGGCTCGCAGCCGGACCGACTACGAGTACGAGCTGCTCGACACGGGCATCTTCGACGAGGACCGCTACTTCGACGTGTTCGTCGAGTACGCGAAGGCCTCACCGGACGACGTGCTCGTGCAGGTCACGGTGCACAACCGTGGTCCCGAGAGCGCGACGCTGCACCTGCTGCCGACGCTGTGGTTCCGCCACACCTGGTCGTGGGCGGGCGGCTCGACCACGCCGCGGCTGGCGCAGGTCCCGGGCCTGCCCGACATGGCGGCCGTCACCGCGGATCACGAGGAGCTGGGCCGGCGCTGGCTCTACTGCGACCGGCAGGTGCCGCTGCTGTTCACGGACAACGAGACCAACAACGAGCGGATCTTCGGCAGCCCGAACGAGACGCCGTACGTCAAGGACGGCATCGACAGGTACGTGGTCCACGGCGAGGCGGCCGCGGTCAACCCGGCCGGCGTGGGCACGAAGGTCGCCGCTCTCTACGTGCTCGCAGTGGGCCCGGGGGAGAGCACCACGGTGCGGCTGCGCCTGTCGGACGCGGAGCTCACCAGGGCGGTCGCCGGGGACGGCCATCGCGACCTCTGGGGAGCGGACTTCGAGGAGCTGGTGGCGCGGCGCCGGGCGGAGGCCGACGAGTTCTACGACCGCGTGACGCCGCCGGGCCTCAGCGAGGACGAGCGGCGGGTGGTCCGGCAGGCGGCGGCCGGCATGCTCTGGAGCAAGCAGCACTACTACTTCGACGTCGAGCGCTGGCTGATGGAGCACCACCGCGACCCGCTGGCGGCCGACCCCGACGTCCGCAACAGCGGCTGGTTCCACATGGTCTCTGCCGACATCATCTCCATGCCCGACAAGTGGGAGTACCCCTGGTTCGCGGCGTGGGACCTGGCCTTCCACACGATCCCTCTCGCGTTGGTCGACATCGGCTTCGCCAAGCAGCAGCTGGACCTGCTGCTCCGCCGCCTCTACCTGCACCCGAACGGGCAGATCCCCGCGTACGAGTGGAACTTCGGCGACGTCAACCCGCCGGTGCACGCGTGGGCGGTCCTGTTCGTGTACGAGCTGGAGAAGCAGCTTCGCGGTCAGGCCGACCGGGCGTTCCTGGAGAACGCCTTCCAGAAGCTGATGAAGAACTTCACGTGGTGGCTGAACCGCAAGGACCGGGACGGGCGCAACGTCTTCCAGGGCGGCTTCCTGGGCCTGGACAACATCGGCGTGTTCGACCGCAGCGCGCCGCTCCCGACCGGCGGACAGCTCGACCAGGCGGACGGCACCGCCTGGATGGCGCTGTACTGCCAGAACATGCTGGAGATCGCGATCGAGCTGGCGGAGTACGAGCCCGTCTACGTCGAGCAGGCGCAGACCCTCCTCGAGCACTTCGCCTGGATCGCCATCGCGACCAACCACATCGGCGCCGGCCACGACAGCCTCTGGGACGAGGAGGACGGCTTCTACTACGACGTCCTCCGCCTCCCCGACGGGACCGCGACCCGGCTCAAGGTGCGCTCCATGGTCGGCCTCATCCCGCTCGCCGCGACGACCGTTGTCAGCCGGGAGGACGCCGAGAAGCACCCGCAGCTGATCACGGGCGCCCGGGAGTTCCTCGAGCGGCACCCGGCGGCGATGCTGCAGGCGCGCGGCCGGTCGGCCGTGCTGGAGCACGACCGGTACCTGCTCGCGCTGTTCGGCGAGGACCGGCTCCGGCGGATCCTGGCGCGGATGCTGGACGAGGACGAGTTTCTCGGCCAGTACGGGATCCGATCGCTGTCGCGCTACCACGCCGATCACCCCTACTCGTTCTGGGTCCACGGCCAGGAGTACCGCGTCGGCTACCTGCCGGCCGAGTCCGACTCCGGCATGTTCGGCGGCAACTCCAACTGGCGCGGGCCGATCTGGTTCCCCGTCAACGCCCTGCTGCTCCGGGCCCTGCTGAACCTGTACGCGTTCTACGGCGACTCGTTCACCATCGAGTGCCCGACCGGGTCGGGCCGCCAGATGAACCTGTACGAGGTGGCGCGGGAAATCTCGGGCAGGCTGACGGGGATCTTCCTCCGCGACGCGGACGGGCGCCGGCCGGTGCACGGCGGGCAGGCCAGGTTCCAGGAGGACCCGCACTGGCGGGACCTGCTGCTGCTCTACGAGTACTTCCACGGCGACAACGGCGCCGGTCTCGGCGCCAGCCACCAGACCGGCTGGACGGGGCTGGCGGCCGTGGTGGCAGCGCTGCCATACGCGATCAGCGCCGAGGACTGGCTGTCCCGCGGCCGGCGGGCGGTCGGGCGGCGGCGCGCGGCCGAGGCGGTGCGCCAGTGACACGCTGGCCGGCCCAGCCGGTGATCTACGAGGTGAACACGGTGGTGTGGCTCCGGGAGCTGGGCCGCCGGTTCGGCCGCCCGGTCACGCTCGGCGACGTCCCGGCCGAGGCCTGGGACGACGTGGCGCTGCCCGGGGTGGACGCCGTCTGGCTGATGGGCGTGTGGGAGCGCAGCCCGGCCGGCCTGCGCATCGCCCAGGAGGAAGAGGGGCTGCGGTCGTCGTTCCGGGAGGCCCTCGCGGACGTCGGGCCCGAGGACGTCGTGGGGTCGCCGTACTGCGTTCGCGACTACGTCGTCGACGGCTCGCTGGGCGGCCCGGCGGGCCTGGCGGCCGCGCGCGAGACGCTGGCCCGCCGCGGCGTGCGGCTGCTGCTGGACTACGTGCCGAACCACGTCGCGCCCGATCACCCCTGGATCCGCGAGCACCCCGAGCTCTTCATCCGCGGTGACGCAGCGGACCTGGGCCGCACCCCGCCGGCGTTCATCGAGGCGGCCGGCCGCGTCCTGGCGCTGGGGCGGGACCCCTACTTCGCGCCCTGGCCGGACGTCGTCCAGCTCAACGCGTTCGCGCCCGAGCTGCGCGACGCGACGGCGCGGACGCTGATCGACATCGGCGGCCAGTGCGACGGCGTGCGCTGCGACATGGCGATGCTGCTCATGAACGACGTCTTCGCCAGGACCTGGGGGGAGCGGGCGGGGCCCGTTCCCGAGGCCGACTTCTGGCCCCGGGTCCTGGGCCGGGTCCGCCAGGAGCATCCGGACATGCTGTTCGTGGCGGAGGCCTACTGGGACCTGGAGTGGGCGCTGCAGCAGCAGGGCTTCGACTTCTGCTACGACAAGCGGCTGTACGACCGCATCCTGCACGACCCCGCCGGCGACGTGCGGGGGCACCTGCAGGCGGACATCGGCTACCAGCGGCGCCTGCTGCGCTTCCTGGAGAACCACGACGAGCCGCGCGCCGCCGCGACCATGCCCCGCGAGAAGGAACGCGCCGCGGCGGTGACGATCGCGACGCTGCCCGGGGCGACCCTCTGGCACGAGGGCCAGTTCGAGGGCCGGCGCGTCCGGCCCCCCGTGTTCCTCGCCCGCCGGCCCGACGAGCCGGCGGACGGCGACCTGCGCGCCTTTCACCTCCGGCTCCTCGACGCGGTCCACGCCTCCTGCCTGCGCGATGGCGAGTGGCGGCTGCTCGACTCCACGGGCTGGCCGGACAACCCGACCCACGACAACGTCCTCGCGTGGTCCTGGCAGGGGGCGGACAGGTACCTCGTGGTCGTCAACGACTCGGACCAGCCGGCGCAGGCGCGCGTCCACCTGCCCTGGAACGACCTCGGCGGCCAGCGGTGGCGGCTCTCCGAGCTGCTCGACGAGACCACGTACGACCGGGACGGCACGGAGCTGGCGGAGTCCGGGCTGTTCGTGATGCTGGACCCGTGGCGCTGGCACCTCCTGTCGGTGCGCCCGCAGCCCTGATCCCAGGCGGCGGTCGCCGCCCGCCTTGCCCCGAACGAGAACATGTTCTAGTATCGCCCCCTGGGAGGTGGAACTCTGATGGGGCCTGCATCCGTCGGCCTGTGGAACGTCGCCGCCGGCGATCCCTCGCGACCGGCCGTGGTCGAGGCCGAGGGCGGCGCCGTCCTCACCTTCGGCGAGCTGGCCGCCCGCGCCAACCAGGTGCTCCACGGCCTTGGCGCCGCGGGCGTCCGGCACGGTGACGTCGTGGCCGCTGTCCTGCCCAACGGGGCCGCCCTGCTGGAGGTCCAGATGGCGTCCCAGCAGGGCGGCTTCTACCTGACCCCGGTCAACCACCGCCTGACCGCGCCCGAGATCGCCTACGTGGTCGAGGACTCCGGCGCCCGCGTCCTGGTCTGCGACGAGCGCTACGGCGACGCCTGCCGGCCGGCCGTCGCCGCGCTGCCGTCGCCGCCCGCCTGCTTCGCGGTGGGCGAGATCCCCGGCTTCCGGCCCTACGCCGCGCTGACGGACGGGATGCCCGCGACGCGTCCCGGCGACCGCGCGGCCGGCGCCGCAATGCACTACACGTCCGGCACCACCGGGCGGCCGAAGGGGGTCCGCCGGCCGCTGACGGGGGTCGACCCGGACGCCGCCGCCGAGCGGTGGACCGGCTTCCTCCGCCTCTTCGGGATCGAGCCCCACGGCGGCGGCGTGCACCTGACGGTCTCGCCGCTGTACCACACCGCGGTGATGGTCTTCGCGACCACGTCGCTGCACGCCGGCCACACCGTCGTGCTGATGGACGGGTGGACGCCGGAGGACACGCTGCGGCTGATCCGGGAGCACCGGGTGACGACGTCGCACATGGTGCCCACGCAGCTCCACCGCCTCCTGGCGCTGCCGGCCGAGGTCCGCGCGGCGGCGGACACCAGCTCGCTGACCCACGTCGTCCACAGCGCGGCCCCCTGCCCGCCGGACGTGAAGCGCCGGATGCTGGAGTGGTGGGGCCCGGTGATCTACGAGTACTACGCCGCCACCGAGGGCGGCGGCACCGTCGCCACCCCCCGGGACTGGCTGGCCCACCCCGGCACCGTGGGCCGCGCCTGGCCGGGCGCCGAGGTCCGGGTCGAGGACGACGAGGGAAGCCCCTGCCCCCCCGGCGTGCCCGGCACCGTGTGGATGAGCCTGGACGCGACGCCGTTCGAGTACCACCGCGACGACGAGAAGACGCGCTCCGGCCGCCGCGGCCGCTTCTTTACGGTCGGCGACGTCGGCTACCTCGACGGTGACGGGTTCCTGTTCCTCTGCGACCGCAGGGCCGACATCATCATCTCGGGCGGCGTCAACATCTACCCTGCCGAGGTGGAGAACGTGCTGTTCGCCCACCCGGGCGTCGCCGACGCCGCGGTCTTCGGCGTCCCCGATCCCGAGTGGGGCGAGCAGGTCAGGGCCGTCGTGCAGCCGGCGCCGGCCGCGGCGCCGGGAACGGAGCTGGCGGCCGAGATCATCGAGTTCTGCCGCGCCCGCCTGGCCGGCTACAAGTGCCCGCGCACAGTGGACTTCGCCGCGGCGCTGCCCCGCGAGCCGACCGGCAAGCTGGCCAGGCGGGCGCTGCGGGACCCGTACTGGGCCGGCGTGCGCCGGGCGATCTGAGGCGCGGCGTCGACAGCGAGGAGGTGGACATGAGCCGGCTGTGCGAGGGACGGGTCGCCGTCGTGACGGGCGGCGGCCGCGGCATCGGACGGGCGCACTGCATGGCCCTGGCCGCGCACGGCGCCAGCGTCGTCGTCAACGACCTGGGCGGCGAAGTCGACGGCAGCGGGGCGTCGGCCGGGCCGGCCGAGGCGGTGGCCGAGGAGATCCTGGGGGCCGGCGGCAGCGCGGTCGCCAGCACCGAGGACTGCACCGACTGGGAGGGCGCGCAGCGCCTGGTGCAGGCCGCCGTGGAGGCGTTCGGCCGGCTCGACGTCCTGGTCGCGAACGCCGGGATCCTGCGCGACCGGATGCTGGTCAACATGACGGCGGACGACTGGGACGCGGTCATCCGGGTCCACCTGCGGGGCACGTTCTGCGCCGCGCACTGGGCGGCCGTGCACTGGCGGGAGCGCAGCAAGGCCGGCCAGCCGGTGTACGCCAGGCTGATCTGCACCTCCTCCGCCGCCGGCCTGTACGGCAACATCGGGCAGGCCAACTACGCCGCGGCCAAGGCGGGCATCGCCGCCTTCACGAGGGTCGCCGCCGCCGAGCTGGGCCGCTACGGCGTGACCGCGAACGCGATCGCCCCCGCCGCCCGCACGCGGATGACGGAGACGCTGTTCCCGGACGCCATGCGCCCGCCGGAGCAGGGCTTCGACGCGATGGCGCCCGAGAACATCGCCCCCGTCGTGGTCTGGCTCGCCAGCCCCGAGGCGGCGGGGGTGACGGGACGCGTCTTCGAGGTGATGGGCGGCCAGCTGGGCCTGGCCGAGGGGTGGCGGCACGGGCCCGTCTCGCGCGAGGAGGGTCCCCTGGACCCGACCCGGCTGGGGCCGGTGGTGGAGGGCCTCCTGGCGGAGGGCGCCGAGCCGACGCCGCTGCTGGGAGCCGGCTGATGGGCGAGCCCGTCATCGTCGAGGCGGTGCGCACCCCGATCGGGCGGCGCGGCGGCTGGCTGTCCGGCGTGCATCCCACGCGGCTGCTGGGCGCGGCCCTGGAGGCGGTCCTGGCGCGCGCCGGCGTCCAGGCGAGCGAGGTGGAGCAGGTCGTCGGCGGCTGCGTCACCCAGGCCGGCGAGCAGGCCTGCAACGTCGTCCGCAACGCCTGGCTGGCCGCGGGGCTGCCCTATGCCGTCGCGGCGACGACCGTCGACGCGCAGTGCGGCTCGGCCCAGCAGGCCAACCACCTGGTGGCCGGACTGATCGCGGCCGGAGCGATCGACGTCGGGATCGCGTGCGGCGTGGAGGCGATGAGCCGGGTGCCGCTGGGCGAGAACGTGCGCCACGGCCCGGGGCGGCCGTGGGAGGACGACTGGCCCTACGACTCGCCCAACCAGTTCGAGGCTGCGGAGCGCATCGCAAGGCTGCGGGGCATCGGCCGGGAGGAGACCGACGCCGTGGGCGTCGCGTCGCAGGCGAAGGCGGCCCGCGCGTGGGCCGAGGGCCGCTTCGACCGCGAGGTCGTGCCGGTCGAGGTGCCCGTGCCCGACGCGGAGGGCCGGCCGACCCCGGAGACGCAGGTGGCCGGCCGCGACCAGGGGCTGCGCGAGACGACGCCGGCGGGCCTGGCCGGGCTGCAGCCCGTGGTGCCGGGCGGCGTCCACACGGCTGGAACCTCCTCGCAGGTCTCGGACGGGGCGGCGGCGGTCCTCTGGATGTCGCGGGAGCGGGCGACCGGGCTGGGCCTGCGTCCGCGGGCCCGTATCCGGGCCCAGGCGGTCGTCGGCACGGACCCGTACTACCTGCTGGACGGGCCCGTCCACGTCACGTCGCGGCTGCTGGACAGGGCCGGCATGACCATGCGGGACGTCGACCTGTTCGAGGTCAACGAGGCGTTCGCCTCGGTGGTGCTGTCGTGGGCCCGCGTCCACAAGCCGGACATGGACCGCGTCAACGTCAACGGCGGGGCCATCGCGCTCGGCCACCCGGTGGGCGCCACCGGCAGCCGGCTGATCACGACCGCGCTGCACGAGCTGGAGCGCTCGGGCGCCGGCACCGCGCTGGTCGCGATGTGCTGCGGCGGCGCGCTGGGCACCGGGACGGTGCTGGAGCGGCTGGCCTGACGGGCGAGAGGCTCTAATAGACTGCGGTCTTGCGCAGGCCGGCGGCGCTGGTCGACATCCTCGACCTGGAGCGCATCGACGCGGACATCTTCCGGGGACTCAGCCCGGAGACCCGCCGCTGGCGGCGCGTGTTCGGCGGCCAGGTCGCCGCCCAGGCCCTCCGGGCCGCCGCGAGCACGGTCGGCGCGGATCGCCCGGTGCACTCGCTGCACGCGTACTTCCTCAGGCCCGGGGACGTCGCCGTGCCGATCGTCTACGTCGTGGACCGCACCCGGGACGGCCGGTCGTTCAGCGCCCGGCGGGTGACGGCGGTCCAGGACGGGCGCGTCATCTTCACGCTGGGCGCGTCATTCCACCTCGACGAGCCGGGCCTGGAGCACCAGGTCCCGATGCCGGAGGTGCCGGTGCCCGCCGATGAGCCGCCGCCGGCCCAGAGGGCCGCGGACGACGAGCCCGCCTGGCCGATCGAGTTTCGTTCCGCCGGCGCCCGCTCCGCCGACGCGGGCTCGCCTCAGAAGCTGGTCTGGATGCGCGCCCGTGACGCGCTGCCGGCCGACCCGCTGGTCCACGTCTGCGCCGGCGTCTACGCCAGCGACATGACGCTGCTCCAGGTCCTCCTCGCCGGCCACGAGGTCAGCTGGGACCCCGAACGGGTCACCGGGGCCAGCCTCGACCACGCCATGTGGTTTCACGCGCCGTTCCGGGCCGACGATTGGCTGCTCTACGCGCGGGAGTCGCCGGCCGCCTCCGGCGCCCGCGGCCTGGCCCAGGGCCGGATCTTCCGCCGGGACGGCCGGCTGGCGGTCTCGGTCGTGCAGGAGGGACTGATCCGGCTGAAGCCGTGACGCGGTCGCTCCTCCGGGCTTACCTCCCGGGTAGTCGCAATCGGGCCGCGCGACCGTCAGTGTGGTGGCCGACCCGTCGTCCGATTCATCGAGGAAGTTGCCATGAGCGACGTGACCACCACCGTCGACACGTACCTGGCCATGTGGAACGAGACCGACCCGGCCCGCCGGGCGGAGCACATCCGGGCGGCCTGGGCGGAGGACGGCACCTACGTCGACCCCCAGCTCGAGGCCGCCGGCCACCAGGCCCTCGACGCCATGGTCGCCGCCGTACACGAGCGGTTCCCCGGCTCTCGCTTCCGCCGGCTCAGCGAGGTCGACGCCCACCACCGGCAGCTCCGCTTCGCCTGGGAGCTGGCGGCCCCGGACGGCGGCGTCGTGGTGGCCGGCATCGACGTCGGCGAGCTGGCGCCGGACGGCCGGCTGCGCAGCATCACCGGCTTCTTCGGCGAGCTGGCCGAGGCAGAGGCGGCCGCCTGAATGCACCCCAGGCGGCCCGGCGGCGCCGGCCCGGCCTCGCCCGGCGGTCAGCGCCAGCCGGCGCTCGACTCCGGCTCGCGCTCGGCCGCGGCGAGCGTGGCCGCGGCGATCGCCGGCATGTGCCAGACCACGCCGGCCAGGTAGCCGATCCACTCCCGCCGTGACTCCGCCTGGGCCAGGTTGCCGCACTGGTCCTCCAGGAAGGCGCGGCGCCGTTCCGAGGGGAGCAGCGCGGAGGCCACCAGCAGCAGGCGGGCGGCCCACGTCCCTGACCACGGCTCGGCGGGCAGGCCTGCCTCGATCTCCCGCGCCCGCCGGCCGATGTGGTCGACCGTCCGGACCAGGTCGTCGATGAGGTCCGCCGCGAGCCGCAGGCGGCCCCAGCGGAGCGCGGGATCCAGGCCCGGCCGCAGGGCCTCGTCGATCGTGAGGCGGATGGCGGACACCGCGTTGCGGCCGTGCGCGCGCAGCAGGGTGAGCTCGGCGTCGGGCGCGAAGTCGAAGCGCATGCCGAAGGCGAACGTCTCCTCGAGACGGATGACGGTGCCCCGGATCCGCCTGGCGATCGGATCGCGGCTCGCCGCGCCGCCGTGCACCCGCTCGAGGTCAGCCCGGAGCACGGCGACGAGCGGCCCGATGCGGCCTCGGGCCCGGCCGCGCGCGGGGTCGACCCGGCCGCTCACGTGGCCGCCCACCGTGTGATCCCGGGGAAGCGGGTCCTGACGACGTCGCGGGCCTGCGTCTCGCCGAGGCCCGTCACACGGTAGAAGCGGCGCCGCGGACGTCCGCGCCGGTGCGCCTCGGCCGCCTCCTCCCAGCGGTCGGTCACCCAGCCCCACTCCTCCAGGCGGAGCAGGATCTGCGCGACGGTCCCGCTGCCGAGGCCGGTGCGCCGGCAGATCTCGAGGGCGAACCAGTCCTCGCGACCCGGCTCGGCCAGCAGGAGGTCGATGACCTGCAGGACCGGGATCGTGATCCGCTTCGGCCCGGGAGCGTCGGCCATCCTACCTGGTGATGAGGTAGAAGCCGAGCGCGAGGTTGATGAAGTAGGCGCCCTCGACGAGCGCGATGATGGGGAACATCGCCGCCGTGATCCGGGACCCCGCCTCGGGCTGCCTGGCTACGCCGCTGACCCCCGCATTGCCGACCACGCCGTTGCCGATCCCGGCGCCGATCGCGCCGCCGGCGAACGCCAGGCCGGCGGCGAGCATGGCGAGGCCGTGGTCGGTCACGTCGTCGCCACTCGTCTAGTGGAATACATCGACACCAGTATAGGAGGTTATTTGAAATAGATCAAGAAGCGTACGACCGCGCGGGCGACGTCCGCTGCGCGGTGGCGGCGCACCTGCCCGGCCACCGCGTCCATTCCGTGGTCCCGACCGGCGCCGGCCTGGACCACGCGGCGTACCAGGTCGACGGCGAGCTGATCGTGCGCTTCGACGAGGCGCCCGACCCGGCGCAGCGGGCAGCGGGCGTGGCGCGCGAGGCGCGGCTCCTGGCGGCCGTCGCGACGGTCTCGCCGGTGCCCGTTCCCGAGCCGGTGTTCGCGGACGCCGCGCTGGGCTGCCTGGCCTACCGGAAGCTGCCGGGCGTCCCGCTGCTGGACGTGCCCCAGCCGCGCCGGCTGGCCTGCGCCGCGCCGGTCGCCGCCGCGCTCGGCGAGCTGCTCGCGGCCCTGCAC
>JBKPCH010000171.1:0-2651 GCA_046727275.1 Candidatus Dormiibacterota bacterium | reverse complement strand
CGGTCCGGAGGTGCTGTTCGGCGCCTTCACGCGGCCCGCGGTCGAGCGCGCGGCCAGGTGGGGCGACGGGCTGCTCGCCGCGGCCCCGCTCGAGGCCACCGACGTCCTCTTCCGCCACGCCGAGACGGCGTGGCGGGCCGCCGGCCGGGCCGAACGGCCGCGCCTCGTCGCGCAGGTCAATGCGGCCCTGGGCGGCGACGACGTGACTGCCGGGGCCCACGCCGCCCTCGCCTCGTACTACGGCGACCTGGCCCCGCAGGTCGTGGACCGGCTGCTGACCGCGCCCCGGCGGGTGCGCGAGGCCGTCGCCGCGTTCCGCGACATCGGCGCCGGGGAGGTGATCCTCTACTGCTGGTCCACGGACCCCGTGCAGGTGGACCGGCTGGCCGAGGCCGTGGGCTGAGAGGCCCCGGCGCTACGATCAGGCGGCCCATGGCCACCATCCACGTCGAGGACTGGCAGGGGACCTATGGCTCGCCCTACCTGGTGCTGTCCGACGATCCCGGCCCTGCCGACGTGCGCCTGGTGGAGGACGGCGACCGGCTGCTGCGCCACGCGTCGGAGCCGGTGCGGGGCGGGCACCGCGTGCTCGCGTTCGTCGACGGCGTGCGCCGCATCGAGGCGGGGCTCTACCGGTTCGACGGGGAGACCGGCACGATGGCGCGGGCCGTGGCGGGCAGCCACGCCTGCGGCGCGGTGGTGGCCGACGGCGAGCGGCGCCCGGTCTTCGCGCGGGAGCAGGTGCGGCGCCTGGTGATCTGCGGCGGCGACCTGCCGTTCGAGGTACCGGCCGTGCGCGGGGGCTGGGAGTGGACCTCGCGGTCGATCCACGGCGACGACCCCGAGGAGCTGCGGGCGGAACTGCAGCAGCGCATGCGCCAGGACGAGGGGATCCTGGCCGAGCGCCTGTGCGGGGAGGGCCACCTCGTGGTCGTGGACGGGCCCCTGGCCTACGTGCGCAGCCGCGACCTCCCGGTGATCGGCTACGTGAAGACGCACAGCCGGGCGCTGCTCGACCCGGAGCACCACCGCGACGTGCCCGGGCTGCGGCCGGGCGAGCGGACGAGCCTGTTCGCGCTGGGCCGGGACCGCTACTCGTGCTACCTGCGCCTGGCCGAGGTGGGGGGCCTCTCGGGCCCGTGGGCCGGGATCGTCCGGCTGGAGGTGCCCCAGTCGGCGGGGCTGCCGGCGGCCATCCGCGTCGTCGAGGAGGCGGCCGCCATCCTGCCCCGCTACGCCGGCGTGGCCCACCGCGACCCGCGGGCGCCGCAGAACCTGCAGCCGGTCGGCGCGCTGGAGGCCAGGCTGCGACACCTGCTGGGCGACCCCGGCCTGGCCTACCGCGCGGTGCGCGAGGCGGTCAGCCGCCTGGCCGCGGCCGGCGGCTGAGCCTGGACGCGCCCGGGGCCGCGCGACTACCCTCCCTGGTTGACCCATGGGCCCAGAGGAGCAGTTAGCAGGCGCGCCGCCGCTGGGGCTGGTCGACGGCGCCGTGGACGCGACCACCAGGCGGTTCTCGCTGCTCCTGGACGACCGCGCCGTCGTCCAGCTCGACGACCTGGTCGCCGTGACCCAGGAGCTCCCCGACGGCCGCCTGCTCACCCACTACGGCATCGTCGTCGAGGGCTTCGGCCGCATCGAGGGCGCCAGCCTCGCCACGGACACGCGCCGCATCGCGGGCGACCGCACCATGCCGGGCGAGGAGATCCGGCGCGTCGAGGTCCAGGTCCTGCGGACCGTGCCCGAGCTGTGGCTGCCGCCCCGGCCCGGCACGGCGGCCGTGGCCGCGCACGGCGCCCACCGGGACCAGGCGCTCTTCCTGGACCAGATGGAGCGCCGGCTGGCGGTCGGGCTGGACCAGGCGGGCCTGCCCGTCTACGCCGACTTCACGTTCCTGAACGGCGAGAAGGGCGGCCACCTCTCCATCTCCGGCATCTCCGGCGTGGCCACCAAGACCAGCTACGCCCTGTTCCTCCTCTACATGCTGTTCGAGACCGCCGAGGGCCGCCGCCTGCTCGGCGCCAGCTCGCCGCAGACCCGCGCCCTGGTGTTCAACGTCAAGGGCGAGGACCTCCTCCACCTGGACCGGCCCAACGCCCGGTTCGCGAGCCGGCCCGAGGCCCGGGAGCAGTGGCGCGCGCTCGGCGTGGAGGACCCGGGCCGGTTCCAGCGCGTCCGCATCTACGTGCCCCGCTCGCCGGCGAGCCGCCCCGGCGTGGTCGTGCCCGACGCGAAGACGCGGCCGGCGCGCGAGGTGGTCACCTTCGGCTGGTCGCCCATGGAGTTCATCCGCCAGGGCCTGCTCCGCTTCTGCTTCACCGACGCGTCCGACCAGCGCAACCAGGTCTCGTTCGTCGAGCAGCGGGTCCGCCTGCAGCTGGCCCGCTGGGCCTACTCGATGGAGGGCGAGCCGGGCTGCGTCGTGCTCGCGCCGCTGCCGGCCGGCACCAGCTTCAACCTCGACCGCGTGGCGCGCGAGCGCCGGCCCGAGCGGCGGGCGGGGGAGGGCCGGCCGTTCCGCGACTTCTCGGACCTGGTCGACTTCCTCACCGTCCAGCTCGTCCCCGAGGACGGCGGGCCGCCCGACCCGGCCTGGACCTGTCTCTTATACACATCTGACGCTGCCGACGAAATGTCGGAAGTGTTGTTGT
>JBKPCH010000170.1:0-13882 GCA_046727275.1 Candidatus Dormiibacterota bacterium | reverse complement strand
ACCCCACCCCGCGAAATCCGCACCCCGCCACCGCGATTTCGCGGGGACCCCGGGATCTCGCGGCCCGGCTTCTGCGGTCCTCGCTCACCCACGACGAGTGGGCTCGCTGCGGTCCTCGGCGCCGGACCACTTTTCTGGGGCCCTGGACACCGAATACCTCGCCGCTATTCGGAATCATTCATCTAGCGGGCTCGGGGCAGTCTGCGCTTGACCGACTCGGGCAGCACCGCGTCCAGCGCGTCGTCCACGGTGACCAGGCCCTGGATGCGGAACTCGTCGTCGACGACCGGCACCGCCAGCAGGTTGTACTTCGAGAGGACGGCCGCGACCTCCTGGACGCCGTCGTCGAGGCGGACCGTGATCACGTCCCGGATCATGATCGAGGCGATCGGAGTCGAGGGCTGGGCGACGATGAGGTCGCGCAGCGACAGGACGCCACGGAGGTGCTCCTCGTCGTCGACGACGAAGACGTAGTAGATCGACTCGGCATCCGGCTCCAGCCGCCGCAGCTCCTCGATGCACTCCTGGGCGGTCAGTGTCTCGCGGACGGCGACGTACTCCGTGGTCATCAGGCCGCCGGCCGTGTCCTCCTCGTAGGCCAGCAGCTCCTTGACGTCCTCGGCCTCCTTCTTCTGCATGCGGCTGAGCAGCTGCTCCGCCCGCTCCTGGGGCAGCTCGGCGAGGATGTCGGCCACCTCGTCGGGGGGCATCTCCTCCAGGATGTCGCTGGCCCGCTCGGTGTCCATGTGCTCGATGACGGACACCTGGTCCTCCAGCTCCATCTCCTCCAGCGTGTCGGCGGCGACCTCCTCCGTCAGCGTGTCGAAGACCGTCCGCCGCTCCTTGGCGCCCAGGTCCTCCACGATATCCGCGATGTCGGCCGGGTGCAGCTTGGCGATCCGGCTGCCGGAGACGCGCAGGCGCACCGCGTCGTGGCTGGCCGGGTGCTCGGAGTCGGGGGCGGAGGCCAGCGGGTCCACCACCTCCCACGAGACCAGCGCCATGGGCAGGTCGCGGCGGAGCAGTCGGGCCACGCGCTTGGCCAGGCCCTCGAGGCCGAGGCGGCGGAGGATGCCGCGCAGGCCGATGTCGGCGCCGACCAGGAGGAGGCCGCCGCCGCTCTCGACCAGCTGCAGGTCGTTGACGCGCACCACCCGGCGGCCGTCGGTGTCCACGACCTGCTTGTCCAGCACGTCGCGGGCGAGCCAGATGGCGTCGGGGTCGGCCTGATGACGCTCGAGGTCGGCGCCGTTGCTGCGCAGCGCGACCTCCCTGGTGACCGCCGCGAACGTCCGCACCTCGGACCACGGGATGACCTGCTGCCGGCGGCGGGAGACGACGAGGCCGGTTACCACCGGGTACGGCTCCTGGACGTGAACAGTCAGGTCCCTGACCGTTCCGGTGCGGTGCTGGTGCACGTCCACCACCTCCGCACCCAGAATTTCGGTCAAGAACAGCATTCCGTCGTCTCCCAGGGGATGTCAGGGGGAGACGGCGTGACGCGTCGCCGCACCAGCTGCTCCCCCTACTCGTGCAGCTTTGGCACAGCGCGGCTTAGAGCCGGCGGAAGGCTCAGCCATCTCGGGCGGCGCCTTATGTCGGCGACGCCTGCTCTACCCGTTGGCATCTCTCGATGTTTCCGGGCAATGGCCTGTGTCCGCGCTGGAGCCTGGCCTAACGAGGAAGCGTTATGGAACTGTTGCGGCCCAGTCTAGCACCCCTTCCGGGGGCGCCTCGCCGTATTGGGGTTGAATTGGAGCAGGTGGGTCGATACAATACGGCGGGTTCGGCTGCGCTGACGGAAATGTTGAGTGCAAGATAGAGAGGTCATTGCAGTGGAAGGGTATTGCCTTAAAGACAAGAAGAAGGTCGAAATGAAGGACCCCACGCCGATCACCATGAAGAATGGCAAGCCGGCGACCAAGGGGACCTGCCCGATCTGCGGGACCACGATCTACAAGATCGGCAAGTCCACCTGATCGTCCCGTCCTGAGGGCGGGAGGCAAACGGCCGCGCCGGTCGCGGCCGTTTGCCACGAGACCCGTCCGGCGCCTCTGTCGTCAGGCCCCGGACGAGCGCGACGGCTAAGCCTCGCGGGTGACCTTCGTCTCCAGGGCGTTGCGCAGGATCTCGGTGGCAGAGACCGCCTCGTCGATGCCGAGGGCCTTGAAGATCTCGACATTGGCCGGGTTGTTGACGCGGGCGATGGTCAGCGGCACGTTGAAGTGCTTCTTCGCCAGCTGGAGCGCCACCAGGTTGTCCTCGTCGTCGCCCGTGACCGCCAGCACTGCGTCCGCCCGCTCGATGCCGGTGGTGCTGAGGAAGGCCATCTCGTCGCCGTCGCCGCGCATGACGATGCTGCCCAGCTGGCCCTCGAGCCAGTCGGCGCGGGCCTGGTCCTTCTCGACGAGGGTGACCTCGTCCCCCCGGTCCAGCAGGTCCCGGGACAGGAAGTAGCCGACCTTGCCGCCTCCGATGATGATCGCGTACACGCCTATCTCCCGTCCTTGATCATGGCGCGCACGATCGTCGCGCCCTCGGTCGTGGGGCAGAAGACCCGCAGACCCAGCTTGCGGTAGACCTCGTCCCGGATGGGGTCGTAGATGCGGCAGACCACCTTCGGTACGTGGAAGACGTTCTGCGCGATCTGGGCGGCCATGATGTTGCGGTTGTCGCCCTGGGTGACGGCGATGAAGCAGTCAGCGTCCTCGGCGCCGGCCCGGCGCAGCAGGTCGGCCTCCGTCCCGTCGCCCACCACGAAGTTGCCGCGGAAGTTGTCGCCGAAGACGCCGCGGGAAGCCGAGCGGCCGAAGGCCGCAGGGTCGCTGTCCACGATGGTGACGTCATGGCCTTCGTCGTCCAGCTCCTGCGCCAGCCGCGACCCGACCCGACCACAGCCCACGATGAGAACCTTCACGGGCCCCCATTGTATGGGCCGCCCGGCGCCGGGCTCGGCCGCCGGGGGCCTTGCTACCATGGGCGCGGAGTGCGCTTTCCCTTCACCTTCATGGGCTTCGTGTCCCTCCTGCTCGGGGTCTGGATCCTCGTCTACTTCCTCATCCGGCAGCCGGACGGACCGGTCAGCGGCGGCATCGAGGTGGCCGTCGCCTTCGTGATGATCGCCTTCGGCTCGTGGGTGGTCTGGCGGCGCCTCACCGGCCGGGAGAACGGCTGATGGGGCCGCACCACGTGGCCGGCCGGATCCTGGTCACACTGGCCGGCCACGACGTCGACGAGGAGACGGTGCGGCTCGCCTGCCGCATGGCGACGAGGCTGCGGGCCGAGGGCAAGGAGCCGGCCAAGATCTACGCCGTGCACGTCGTCGAGGTCAACCGGTCGCTGCCGATCAGCGCCCCCGTCGAGAACCAGATCGAGCGCGGCGAGCAGATCCTCGACGCCGCCGAGCACGTCGCCACCGAGTACGACCTGGAGATCGAGACGGAGATGGTCCAGGCTCGCGACACCGGCCCCGCCATCGTGGGCGAGGCCGACGAGTGGCACGCGGACCTGATCGTCATGGGCCTGCCCTACAAGCGAAGGTTCGGGGAGTTCAACCTGGGCAAGACCGCGCCGTACGTGCTCAAGAATGCGCCATGCCGGGTCGTCCTCTTTCGCGAGCGACTGGACGCCTGAAGGAGAGGGCGGCCGGGCGGGCGGGACGGGGTCGCGGCAGGCCTGGGCGGGCCGGGCGGGCCGGGCGGGCCGGGCGGCGGTCCTGGCTGGCGCGGTTCCGGGACGAGCTCGCCTCGGTCTCGATCGAGCCCGACCCGTTCATCAGGCTGATCATCGTCGAGCGGCTGGTCAAGTCGACGGTCCTGCTCGTCGTGGCGGTGTCGCTGCTGACGGCTGACCGGCTCGGCTACCTGTCCGTCTGGGCGGCGCGGGCACAGGACGAGCTGAACCTGACCACCGGGCATGGCCTGATCGCGCGGGTCCTCACGTGGGCCGTCGAGCAGCTCGGACACCTGCTGCCGCACCTCGCCGTAGTGGCCATCGCGATCATCTTGTACGCCGCCCTGGAGGCGACGGAGGGCGTGGGCCTGGCCATGCGCCGGCGGTGGGCCGAGTACCTGACGGTCCTGGCCACGGCGGTGCTCATCCCGTACGAGGCGATCGAGGTGGTGCACCGGCCGACGGTCGTACGGGTGGGCGCCCTGGTCGTCAACGTCGCGATCGTCGTCTACCTGTCGTACCGGAAGCGGCTGTTCGTGGACGTGTAGCCAGCCGGCTCAGTAGCCGAAGTCGAGGCGGTCGGCGAACCGCTCCGGGAGGCGTGCCTCCCGGATCGAGCGCTTGGCCCCCTCGCGGTCGTAGGGCACCCGCCGGAACTCGAAGGTGCTCTCCCCGGTGTCCCAGACGCCGTAGCTGGCATCCGGCACGTGGTCGCGGGGCTGGCCGACGCTGCCCGGGTTGACCAGGGCCGGCCTCGGCAGCGAGATCGCGCCGAGCCAGTAGTCGTGGGCCACCCGGCGCTGTTCCACGTGAAACACGCCGGGCAGGTGCGTGTGGCCGTGGAAGCAGATGGTGTCGCCCAGGATCTCCAGGTTCACGGCCGCCGTCCTGGCGTCCAGCACGTACTCGTAGACGGGCTCGCGAGGGCTCGCGTGGACCAGCCGGGCGTGCTCCCGGGAGTGCTGCTCGGGCAGGTCGTGCAGCCACCGCAGCCGGTCGGCGTCCAGCTCCTGCATGGTCCAGCGGATGGCCCGGGCGGCGTCCTCGTTGAACCAGCCCAGCGCGTCGGCGTCGGTGCACGCCCTGTCGTGGTTGCCGGTCAGCGTCAGCCAGCCGGCGTCGCGGATGCGGTCGAGGCAGCGGAGCGGGTCCCCTCCGTAGCCGACGACGTCGCCGAGGCAGACGACGTCGTCGACCTCGCCGAGGCTCGCCAGCACGGCCTCCAGCGCCTGCCAGTTGGCGTGGATGTCCGAGATGACCGCGATCCTCATCTGGCAGGGTCCGCGGCGGCCCGGGTCTCAGGCCGGGCCGGCGCTGCTGGCCTCCCCGAAGGCACCCCCGGCGGCAGCGCCCGTGAGCCGGCCGGCTGTGGAGGCGGCGGAGGGGACGGAGGCGAGGGTCACGACGTCCACGGTTCGGCTCCCAGGGTAGCGGAGTCACGGCGGGTCGGGCGGCGAAGGGCTGGGCGGCGGAGCCGGCCGCCCGGCCGTCGGCGCCCGACCACGCCGACCACGCCGCCCGCCCGGGCCAGAAAAACGTCACCCGCCCGTTACCCCACCCACCCTGAACCCCCCACCCCGGGGGTCGATGACGTGCTTGCGAAAGATCGCGGGTTCCGGGCGGGCTGTCAAGCCCTGCTGTAAAGGGTGCTCATTGTCCGTGCTGTGTCCGTCTCCACCTTCCATGCTCAGCGGCATGCAGATCCTCCCCGACCTCCCGAAGCCCCGCTTCCAGCTCGAGCACGCCATGGCCCTCGTGCCCCACGACCGCTGGCTCCTCGGCGCCGTCCGCGACGGCAAGCTGAAGGTCCTCGCCGACTCCAGCCCCGAACCCGACCGGCCCTACCGCCGCACCCGCCCCCTCACCCACCTGGGCCGCCGCTGCCTCCACGAGCGCCGTCCGCTCACCGTCTCCTCCATCGCCGAGCCCGCCCCCTCGGCGGAGCCGGCCGAGGACTGGGAGCTGGACTGGCCGGCCCTGCTCTACGCGCCGGTCGGCCTGCCGGGCCAGCGGCCGCTGGGACTGGTCATCGTCGGCGCCCGAACCCGGCACTGGTACTCCCAGCCGGAGGTCGACTACGTGGCCGCCGTCGGCGTCACCGCGAGCGGCCTCGTCCTCTCGCTCACCGGCCCGCTGACGCGCCTGAGCGGCCGCGAGCTGGAGACCGCCCGACTGATCGCCGAGGGCCTGTCCCTGCCCGAGACCTCCGCGGCCCTGCGCGTCGACCTCGACCAGGCGCGCGCACTCGTCGGCTGCGTCCTCCGCAAGCTGTCTCTGCGCTCGCCCGGCCAGCTGGCCGACGCCTGGCCGCGGCTCGAGGTCCTGCCGGGCCGGTGACCGCCGTGGACGGACCTCAGGTCAGCGCCCGAGCCCGGCGCCTCCGCACGTACCACTCCAGGGTGGCGACGACCAGCGGATGCCGGGCCCACCGTGCCAGGCGCCGCCAGGGCGCGAGCAGCTCCTCCGTCTCGGCCTGCTGGGCGGCCAGGAGCGCCAGCGCGCGCTCCGCATCGGCCCGGGCCGCCCTGGCCGACGCCCGCACCGCCAGCGCCCGCCTGCGCACCCGCAGCGCCCGGGGCAGCACCGCGATCGTGCCGGCCAGCGCCAGGAAGACGCCGGCGGCGAGCACGGCCAGGCTGACCGGCGCGATCAGGTCCGACACGTCGACGGCGCCGGGCTCAGTCCTGGTCCACGCCGACCGGCGCCAGGCCGACCATCTGGTCGTCCGCCGGCACCCTCATCACGATGACGCCCTGGGTCTGCCGTCCGATCTGGGAGATCGAGCCCACCGCGGTCCGCAGCACCATGCCGTTGGCCGTGATCAGCAGGATCTCGTCCTCGGGGTTCTCCGTGACGCGCAGGGCGGCCAGCTTGCCGACCCTGGGCGTGACCTTCAGCGTGAACACGCCCTGGCCGCCCCGGTGGTGCAGCGGGTACTCCTCGATCGGTGTCCGCTTGCCGTAGCCGCGCTCCGTCACCACCAGCAGGTCCGCGCCGGGGCGAACGATCGCCATGCCGGCGACCAGGTCGCCCTTCGCCAGCCGCATCCCGATCACGCCCTGCGTGTCGCGGCCCATGGGCCGGACCTCGCTCTCGTTGAAGCGGATGGCCTTGCCCTGCTGCGAGGCGATGATCACCTCGTCGTCGCCGCTGGTCGGCGCGACCCACAGCAGCTCGTCGCCCTCCTGCAGGTTCATCGCGATCAGGCCGTTGCGGCGCACGTTGGCGTACTCCCGCATCGGCGTCTTCTTGATCGCGCCCTTGCGGGTCACCATCAGCATGTAGCGGGCGCTGGGGTCGTCCGACTCCGGCCGGACGAACACCGCCGTGACGCGCTCGTTCCTCTCGACCTCGATCAGGTTGTTGACCGGCTGCCCCTTGGCGTTGCGGTCGCGCTCCGGGATCTCGTGGACGCGCAGCTGGAAGACTCGGCCGTTCTGCGTGAAGAACAGCATCGAGGCGTGCGTGTGCGTGCTGAGCAGGTGCTCCGCGTAGTCCTCCTCGCGCGTCCCGCTGGGAGCGTCGGCGCCGGCCGTCGGGCGCGCCCCGCGCAGGCCCACGCCGCCTCGATTCTGGATGCGGAAGGTGCGCGACGGCTGCCGCTTGACGTACCCGCGGTGCGTCAGCGTGACCACGACCTCCTCCTTCGGGATCAGGTCCTCGGCCGTCAGCTCCGTGGCGTCCTGGTCGGAGATCTCCGTCCGGCGGTCGTCGCCGTACTTCTTCGAGATCTCCGCCATCTCCTCGGCGATCAGCATCCGGACCTTCTGCTCGGAGGCAAGGATCGACTCGAGGTAGGCGATCGTGCGGATGACCTCCTCGTACTCCCGGTCGACCTTCTCGCGCTCGAGCCTGGTCAGGCGGGCCAGCGTCAGGGCCAGGATGGCCTTCGCCTGCCGCTCGCTCAGGCCGAACTTCTCCTGCAGCTGGGCGCTCGCGGTGTCGGTGTCGGCGGCGGCGCGGATGGTGGCGATGACCTCGTCCAGGTGGTCGAGGCAGATCTTCAGGCCCTCCAGGATGTGGGCCCGTTCCCTCGCCCTGTTCAGCTCGAAGCGGGTGCGCCGCAGGATGACGTCGCGCCGGTGGTCGATGAACAGCTGCAGCGCCTGCTTGAGGCTCAGCACCACCGGGCGCTGGTCGACGATCGCCAGCATGATGGCGCCGAACGTCTGCTGCAGCGCAGTGTGCTTGTACAGGTTGTTCAGGACCGTGTACGGCCGCGCCTCCCGCTTCAGCTCGATCACGATCCGCATGCCCTGGCGGTCCGACTCGTCGCGCAGGTCGGCGATGCCCTCCAGCTTGCGATCGGCCACCAGCTCGGCGATCTTCGCGACGAGGTTGGCCTTGTTCACCGCGTAGGGCAGCTCGTCGATGATGATCCGCTCGCGCCCGTTGGCCGCCTCCTCGAAAGTGTGGCGGGCCCTGACGATGATCTTGCCGTGTCCCGTCGCGTACGCCTGCTTGATGCCGGCGCGGCCCATGATCATGCCGCCGGTGGGGAAGTCGGGCCCGGGCACCAGCCGCATCAGGTCCTCGCTGGTCGCGTCCGGGCTCTCCAGCAGGTACGTCACGGCGGCCGCCACCTCGCGCAGGTTGTGCGGCGGGATGTTCGTTGTCATGCCCACGGCGATGCCGGAGGCCCCGTTGATCAGCAGGTTCGGGATCCGGGCCGGCAGGACCACCGGCTCCTGCTTCTCGGCGGTGTAGTTGTCGACGAAGTCGACCGTGTCCTTGTCGATGTCGCCGATCATCTCGGCGGCGGGCGGGGCCATCCGGGCCTCCGTGTACCGCATGGCGGCCGGCGGGTCGCCGTCGACGCTGCCGAAGTTGCCCTGGCCGTCGATCAGCGGGTAGCGCAGCGAGAACGGCTGCGCCATGCGCACCAGCGCGTCGTACACCGCGACGTCGCCGTGCGGGTGATAGTCCTTGAGCACCTCGCCGACGAACGCGGCGCACTTCTTGTGGCGCGTGCCGGGCGTGGCCCCCACCTGCTGCATCGCGTAGAGGATCCGGCGCTGCACCGGCTTCAGCCCGTCTCGCGCGTCCGGGAGGGCGCGGCTGATGATGACGGACATCGCGTAGTCCATGTAGGAGGTCTGCATCTCCTCCAGCAGGGACTTGGGCAGGACGGTGCCCAGGCCGGAGTCGGACGGTGGCGTCTCGTCAGCCATGGGTCATTCCTCGTATCGCTTCAGGACGATGGTGCAGTTCACGCCGCCGAAGCCGAAGCCGTTCGAGATGGCGATGCGGACGTCGGCGCGGCGCGGCCGCCCGGGGACGTAGTCGAGGTCGCAGACGGGATCGGGGTTCTCGTAGTTGATGGTCGGGTGGATGAGGCCGTTGTTGATGGTCAGCAGCGTCGCCACCGCCTCGACCGCGCCGGCGCCGCCGAGCAGGTGACCGATCATCGACTTGGTGCTGCTGATCGGCACGCGGTAGGCGTGCTCGCCGAGCGCCATCTTCAGCGCCCGGGTCTCGCCGGCGTCGTTCAGCTGCGTGGACGTGCCGTGGGCGTTCACGTAGTCGACGTCTTCTGGCCGGATGCCGGCGTCGGCGAGCGCGTTGCGGATGCAGCGCGCAGGCGCCTCGCTGGTCTCGTCCGGGGCCACCGCGTGAAACGCGTCCTCCGTGATGCCGAAGCCGATCACCTCGCCGATGATGCGGGCGTCCCGCCGCGTCGCGTGCTGGAGCGCCTCCAGGACGAGCGCCGCCGCGCCCTCGCCCGGCACGAAGCCGTCCCGGTCGCGGTCGAACGGCCGGCTCGCCTTCTCGGGCTCCTCGTTGCGGGTCGACAGGGCGCGGATGGCGTTGAACGAGGCGATGCCGGTCTCGCACAGCGAGGCCTCGGTGCCCCCGGCCAGCATGACGTCGGCGTCGCCGCGCTCGATGATCCGCGAGGCGTTGCCGATGGCGTGGGTCGAGGCGGCGCAGGCCGTCACGACGGTCGAGTTGGGCCCCTTCAGACGGTGCTCCATCGCCACGTGGGCGGCGGCGATGTTCGGGATGACCATCGTGGCGTACAGCGGGTGCAGCCGGCCGCCGGAGAGGAAGGTGTGGGCGTCGCGGGTCAGCACCTCGAAGCCGCCGATCCCGGTCCCGAGCTCGACGCCGACGCGGAACGGGTCCTCCTTGCCGAGGTCGAGGCCCGAGTCCTCGAGCGCCTGGCCCGACGCCGCGAGCGCGAGCTGGGTGAACCGGGCCGACCGCTGCACCATCTTGCGGTCCATGTAGTCGGCCGGGTCGAAGCCGGGGACCTGGCAGGCGAACTTCGTCGTGAGCCGGGAGGGGTCGATGTCGACCAGTGGGGCAGCGCCGCTGCGGCCCTCGATCAGGCCGTCCCAGTACTCCGCGACGGTCTTGCCGAGAGGATTCACAGTCCCCATGCCGGTCACGACGACACGGTTGCCGTTCCTGTTCATGCAGCGTCTCCGGGGATCGCTGGTTCGTTCACCTGCTTCACCTTCCCAAGGCCTCACGAATCTTACCGACGAGGTCGGCCGCGGCCGACTGCCGGGCGACGCGGATGGCGTTCCGCACGGCCCCCGCGTCCGAGCGGCCGTGCGCCACGACCGCCACCCCGTCGATGCCCAGCAGCGGGGCGCCCCCGAACTCCCGCCAGTCCATCCGCGACCGTATGCCGCTCACGGCCGGCCGGATCAGCAGACCTCCCGCCTTCCCCCGCAGCGTGCGCGGGACCTCGTCGCGCATGGTCCGGAAGATGAGGTCGGCGGTCGCCTCCGCCATCTTGATCGCCACGTTGCCGACGAAGCCGTCGGCCACCACGACGTCGACCCGGCCGGCCAGGACATCCTTCGGCTCGACGTTGCCGATGAACCGGAGGCTCGTCCTGCGCAGGCGGCCGGTGGCCTCCCGCACCAGCTCGTTGCCCTTGCCCTCCTCCTCGCCGTTGCTCAGGAGGCCGACCGACGGCCGGGAGCGGCCGAGCACACGCTCCGCGTAGATGGCGCCCATCTGCGCGAACTGGACGAGGAACTCGGGCCGTGAGTCGACGTTCGCCCCCACGTCGAGGAAGTAGGCCGGCTCGCCCGCCGTGGGCAGGACCGTGCCCAGCGCCGGGCGCTCGACGCCGCGCACGCGGCCCTGGATGAACAGGGCCGCGGCCATGATGGCCCCCGAGTTGCCCGCCGAAACCCAGGCCGCCGCCTCGCCGCCCTTGCAGAGGCGCGCGCAGACGCTCATCGACGAGTCGGTCTTGGCGCGCACCGCCTGCGCCGGGTGCTCGTTCATCTCGATGACCTGGCTGGCGGGGACGAAGCGCAGCTCCGGGTGCGCATCCAGGAGGCGCTGGACGCGGTCCGGCAGCCCGACCACGATCACCTCGACGCCCAGGGCGCGAGCCGCCTCCGCGGCGCCGAGGACGACCTGGTCGGGGGCGAGGTCGCCACCCATGCCGTCTACCGCCACGCGCAGCGGTGCTTCCAGCTGGCCCAGAGTCGCCTAGATGTCCAGGTTGCGCACGGCCTTCGCGTGCGCGGTGATGAACTTCTTCCGGGGCTCGACCTCGCTGCCCATCAGCTTCTCGAAGATGTCGTTGACGGCGGCCGCGTCCTCGATCTCGACCTGCAGGAGGGTCCTGGTGGCGGGGTTCATGGTGGTGTCCCAGAGCTGCTCCGCGTTCATCTCGCCGAGGCCCTTGAAGCGGCCGACCTCGACCTTGCCCCCCATGCGCTTGACCTCGCGGTCGCGCTCGGCGTCGGAGTACACCCACCGGGTGGTCTTGCCCTTGGTCAGCCGGTAGAGCGGCGGCTGGGCCATGTAGACGTGGCCACGCTCGATCAGCGCCGGGAAGTGGCGGTAGAAGAACGTCAGCAGAAGGGTGCGGATGTGGGAGCCGTCGACGTCCGCGTCGGTCATCGTGATGATCCGGTGGTAGCGCAGGCGCTCGTACTCGAAGCGCTCGCCCACGCCGGTGCCCAGCGCCGTGATCAGGTTCCGGATCTCCTCCGAGGTCAGCACCTTGTCCAGCCGCGCCTTCTCGACGTTCAGGATCTTGCCGCGGAGCGGCAGGATGGCCTGGGTGCGCCGGTCGCGGCCGGCCTTGGCGGTGCCGCCGGCGGAGTCGCCCTCCACGATGTACAGCTCGCAGTTTCGGGGGTCCCGGTCGGAGCAGTCGGCCAGCTTGCCGGGGAGGGTCGAGCTCTCCAGGACGGACTTGCGCTGGACCAGGTCGCGCGCCTTGCGGGCCGCCTCCCGCGCCCTCGCCGCGGTCAGGGACTTCTCGATGATGCGCCGGCCCTCTGCCGGGTTCTCGTCCAGGTACTGCGTCAGGGCGTCGGCCAGCACGGCGGACACCTGGCCCTGGACCTCGGCGTTGCCGAGCTTTGTCTTGGTCTGCCCCTCGAACTGCGGCTCCAGCAGCTTGACGCTGATGACTGCCGTCAGGCCCTCGCGGACGTCCTCGCCGCTGAGGTTGGAGTCGGCGTCCTTGAGCAGGCTGGCCTTGCGGGCGTAGCGGTTCAGGACGTTGGTCAGCGCGGCCCGGAAGCCGGTCAGGTGGCTGCCGCCCTCCACGGTGTGGATGTTGTTCGCGAACGACAGCACGTTCTCGGCGAACGTCTGGTTGTACTGCAGTGCGATCTCGATCTGCGTGGAGTCGACCGAGCGGTCCACGTAGAACGGCACCTGGTTGACCAGGCCCTTGCCGTGGTTGAGGTGGCGGACGAAGGCGAGGATGCCGCCCTCGAAGTAGAACGTGTACGGGTAGCCGGCAGCCTCGTCGTCCAGGACCAACGTGAGGCGCTTGTTCAGGAACGCCATCTCGCGGAGCCGGTGCCGGATGGCATCGCTCTCGAAGTGGACGTCCGCGAAGACGGCCGGGTCGGGCCAGAAGCGGATGATCGCGCCGCGGCGGCTGCTCTTGCCGACCACCTTCACCGGCGCCAGGGGCATGCCCCGCTCGTACTCCTGGAAGTGCTCCTTGCCCTCGCGGTGCACCCAGACCTGGAGCTTCTCCGAGAGGGCGTTCACCACCGACATGCCGACGCCGTGAAGGCCGCCGGAGACCTTGTAGCCGCCACCCCCGAACTTGCCGCCTGCGTGCAGCACGGTGAGCACGACCTCGAGGGTCGACCGGCCCTCGGTGGGGTGGATGCCGACCGGGATGCCGCGGCCGTTGTCGGCGACCGAGACGCTGCCGTCCTCGTGGAGGGTGACCTCGATGCGGTCGCACTCACCCGCCAGGGCTTCGTCCACGGAGTTGTCGACGAGCTCCCAGACGAGGTGGTGCAGGCCCCTGGTATCCGTCGACCCGATGAACATGCCGGGACGCCGCCGGACGGGCTCCAGGCCTTCGAGGATCTGGATCTGCTCGACGTCGTACGCAACGTCCGCCCCGAGGGAACGGGGTCGGGCCGTCCTGCCGTTGCGGGACGGCGGCACGCTGGGATGGCTGGGGTTCACGGCTGCCTCCCGAGACTGGACGGTGCGCGGTCGGCTGGAATGGACGGATGCCCTCCCAGCGCGATGGGACTTGAGCGGTGACTACTGGGATGCTGGATGCCTTTATTGTACCCAATCTCGCCATAAGGGATCGCGCGCGCGTGCGCGAGCGCGCGACCTTGAGAACTGCTCCCGTCCGAAGGCCGCCGCCTTCAGACGCTCTCCGTCCGAGGTCGGGCGACCGGTCTGACGGCGCCTACCTCTGGCGGCCGGCTAGCCCTGTCGCTCCGCCTCGAAGGGCGTCCAGCGCAGGATCGGGTTGCGTGCGGCCGCCACCTCGTCCAGCCGGCCGACCGGCAGGCTCTTCGGCTCCGCGTGCAGGTCCTCGGGCGACTCCCTCGCCTCGCGCACGATGTCGCGCACGGCGGCCGCGAACTCGTCCAGCGTCGCCTTGCTCTCGGTCTCGGTCGGCTCGATCATCACGGCTTCGGGGACGATGAGCGGGAAGTAGACGGTCGGCGCGTAGAACCCGCGCTCCAGCAGGCCCTTCGCCACGTCCAGGGCCCGGACGCCGTGAGGGGCCAGGTTGCGCGCCGACGCGACGAACTCGTGCATGCACGGCCCCTCCTGGGGGAGGTCGAGCACGCCGGCCAGCGTCCCGCGGAGGTAATTGGCCGCGAGCACGGCGTCCAGCGAGGCCTGCGTGAGCCCGTCGCCGCCCATCGCGAGGATGTAGGTGAAGGCGCGGACCAGCATGCCGAAGTTGCCGTAAAAGCTGCGGACCCGACCGATGGACTGCGGGCGGTCGTCG
>JBKPCH010000169.1:0-9671 GCA_046727275.1 Candidatus Dormiibacterota bacterium | reverse complement strand
GGGCGGCCTCGGCGGCGGGCGGCGCGGGCGGGGGCTCGGGGGCCGGCGGGGCGTCCGGGTCGGGGATCTCCTCCCGAAGCTCGGGGGCGTCGAGGCGGGAGTCGTCCAGGCGGCCGCCGGCCAGCCAGGGCAGGGCCTCCGAGGGCGGCGGCGGCACCGGGCGCAGCCTCGGCTTGCGCACCTCCAGCCACACCTCGCCGCCCTCCCGCGCCGGCTCGGAGGCGGCGCTGAAGCAGCCGGGGAGCCCCGCCACGTCGGCCAGCCAGAGGACCTCCTCGTAGCCGTCCGTGGTCAGGACGGTCCGGGCGCGGAGCTGCGTGTACTCCTGCAGGAACGTGAACAGCCGGACGGCCCTGTCCCGGACGTCGTCCGCCCTGCTGGTCAGCGGGATCACCGACATGTCTGCCCTCCTGCGTCGTCCTGGTCCTCAGCGCCGCGCGGGGTGCCCGCCGCCGGGCACGCCGCTGCGGCTGGCCACCCATCGCGGCCTTCGACCCTCTGCGTTCGGAGGCGGGCCCCCCGCCCGCTCACCGCCAGGAACAGACGCCGAAAAGACAGTTTACGCCATCGACGCTATCACCAATTAGATCAGGAAGCGACCGTCCTCCATGATCTTCCGGCCGTCCACCCACACGTCGGCGTGGCTGGCCAGGGCGTCGACGTGGCTCGGCGCGGACCAGTCCGCGCCCGTCTCGGGCCCGTAGGGGTCGCCGAAGGCCACGTGGACGCCGGGGAACTTCTCGTCCTGGAGGAAGTTGCCCACGATGCGGGTCAGGCCCACGTTGGTGCCGATGGCGAACTCGCCGGCCCGGTCCGACTCCGGGCTCTGGGCCAGGTACGCCTCGATCTCGGCCCGGATCTCCGGGTGCCGCTGCATCTCCACGCCCACCACGCGGCCGTCGCGCACGTGCAGGCGGACCGGCTCCTCGAACAGGCCGTAGCGCTCGGCGAAGTGGTCGCCCAGCTCCTCTCCGACCAGCAGCCCGTCGAGGCTGAGCGGCGCCGTGAACACCTCGCCCTCGGGCAGGTTGCCCCAGAGCCCCTGCTCCCAGTAGCGCGCGTCGCACGGGTTCCAGCGGTGGCGCGGCGTGAACGTGGCGGTCAGCTCGGTGCCCAGCCGCGTCGCCACCTCGATCTTCGAGGCCTGCCGGACCACGTCGTAGACCCGGTGCGTGACGCGGTAGACCTCCTCGTAGTCCACGACCATGCCGTCCAGCATCAGCGTGCGGTCGACGCCGATCATGTGGCCGTGCCGGCAGCGGAGCTGGCGGCACAGCAGGTCCAGCAGGGGCTTGCGGAAGGCGAGCTCGCCCGGCAGGCCGCCGGCCACGAGGAACGACGCGGTGGGCCGGAACGCGATGATCTCCTCGCCGAGGCCGCGCGGGAACCCGGTCGCGGGCCGCTCCACCCACTCCTCCATCGTCCAGCCGGCAACCGCGGCGCCGGCCGCGCGCGACTCCTCGGAGATGGCCGTGGCGATGTCCGAGTGGTCGCGGTCCTGCACGATCGCCACGCGGTCTCCGCCGTGGATATCGAGGCAGGTCCGGACGGCGTTGCGGGCGCCGGGCGCGTACTCGGGGAGCATGACCGGCGAGTCTACCCCTGGCGCGGGCTCCGTCTGGCGGCCGGAGGGAAAAAGTGCCAAAGCGGCTGTATCAGAGATAAGATGAGCGGCCATCGGCGCCTGACGCGTCCGGGGTTACCCCTTCCGGGGCGGCGGTTTGGTGCCGGGGACGGAAGCTCAGTGGGGGGACGAGAGAGGAGGCCCGAGGAGGGGCAATGGTGGACTTCGTCGACAAGCTGCTGAACTGCCGCGACTGCGGTAAGGAGTTCGTCTTCACGGTCGGGGAGCAGCAGTTCTACGCGACCAAGGGGCTGCAGCACGAGCCACGTCGATGTCCGGACTGCCGGAACACGCGGCGTCTGGCCGACGGCGGCGGGGGACGTCCGCAGCGCGCGATGCACGAGGTGATCTGCAACAGCTGCGGCCGGCTGACGCAGGTGCCCTTCGTGCCCACGGGCAGCCGGCCTGTCTACTGCCTGGACTGCTTCCAGAGCACGCGGCGCTAAACGCAGCCTGAACCCTCCCCCCGCCGGAGAGGCAGGGTGGGGGCGGTGCGCCTGCTCGACCGGCCGGTCATGGCAAGTTGGCCCACCCCCCCACCCAGACCCTCCCCGCCAGGGGGGAGGGAGCTCTGTCCGTGGATAATCGTTCCAGATGGCGGTCTCTGTCTCGCTGGCGCACCTGGGGTCGCTGATGCGCGGGGTGCGGTCGGTGGACCAGGTCGGCGCCGAGGAGCGGGCGGCGGCGCTGGCCAAGCGCTCCATCAAGAAGCAGTCCAAGCTCTGGGCGCTCGACCTCGCGATCCGCTGCATGGACCTCACGACGCTGGAGGGCGCCGACACGCCGGGCAAGGTGGCCGCGCTGGCCGCCAAGGCCGTCCGGCCCCTTCCCGGCGACGACTCGATCCCCGCCGTGGCCGCGCTGTGCGTCTACCCGGCGATGGTCGCGCCGGCGGTGGCCCACCTCCGGGGCACTGGCGTCCGCGTCGCCAGCGTGGCGACGGCCTTCCCGTCCGGCCAGTCCTTCACCGACGTGAAGCTGGCCGAGGTGCGCGAGGCGGTGGCCGCCGGAGCCGACGAGGTGGACATGGTCATCGACCGGGGCGCCTTCCTCTCCGGCGACCTGGAGAAGGTCTACGAGGAGATCCGCGCGGTCAAGAAGGCGTGCGGGGACGCCCACCTGAAGGTGATCCTGGAGACAGGCGAGCTGGGCACCTACGACAACGTCCGGCACGCCAGCATCCTGGCGATGGCCGCCGGCGCCGACTTCGTCAAGACGTCCACGGGCAAGGTCCAGCCGGCGGCGACGCTACCGGTGAGCCTGGTGATGATGGAGGCCATCCGCGACTTCCACCGGGAGACGGGCCGGCCCGTCGGCTTCAAGCCGGCCGGCGGCATCCGGACGGCCAGGCAGGCGATCGCCTACCTGGTCCTGCTGTGGGAGACGCTGGGCCAGGACTGGATGACCCCCGACCGCTTCCGGCTGGGCGCCTCCACCCTCCTCAACGACGTGCTGATGCAGGTCGTGAAGGAGCGCACCGGCGCGTACCAGTCCGAGGACTACTTCACCAGGGACTGAGGAACAGTGGCGATCGCCCGGCGCAGGCGTGACCGGACCGACGCGGCGGAGACCCCGCAGACGCCGGCCGTGGCGCCCGCGGGCGGCCCGTTCGAGTACGCGCCGGCCCCGGAGGCCACCGACCACGTCCGCATCGCCAGCCGCTACGACCTGTTCATCGGCGGCCGCTTCGTAGCCCCGCGCTCGGGCCGCCGGTTCGCGACCATCAACCCGGCGACCGAGGAGTCGCTGGCCGAGGTGGCGGAGGCGGACCAGGCCGACGTCGACCGGGCAGTGGCCGCGGCGGCCGGCGCCTTCTCGGGCTGGGCGGCGCTGTCCCCCGCCCGGCGGGCCCGCTACGTCTTCCGCATCTCGCGCCTGATCCAGGAGCGCGCCCGCGAGCTGGCGGTGCTGGAGACGCTGGACGGCGGCAAGCCGATCAAGGAGTCCCGCGACGTGGACGTGCCGCTGGCGGCCGCCCACTTCTTCTACTACGCCGGCTGGGCCGACAAGCTGGAGTGGGCGTTCCCCAACCGCCGGCCGCGCCCGCTGGGCGTGGCCGGCCAGGTGATCCCGTGGAACTTCCCCCTGCTGATGCTGGCCTGGAAGATCGCGCCGGCGCTGGCCGCCGGCAACACGGTCGTCCTCAAGCCGGCCGAGACGACGCCGCTGACCGCGCTGCTGTTCGCGGAGATCTGCCAGCAGGCCGAGCTGCCCCCCGGCGTGGTCAACGTCGTCACCGGCGCGGGCGAGACCGGGGCCCTGCTGGTCGGCCACCCGGACGTCAGGAAGGTGGCGTTCACCGGCTCGACCGAGGTCGGCAAGCGCATCCAGCGGCAGGTCGCCGGCACCGGCAAGCGGCTGACGCTCGAGCTGGGCGGCAAGGCGGCCAACATCGTCTTCGACGACGCGCCGCTCGACCAGGCGGTCGAGGGCATCGTCAACGGCATCTACTTCAACCAGGGCCACGTCTGCTGCGCCGGCAGCCGGCTGCTGGTCCAGGAGTCGATCCTGGACCCGCTGCTGGAGAAGCTGCGACGGCGGCTGGGCACGCTCCGCGTCGGCGACCCCCTGGACAAGAACACGGACGTCGGCGCGATCAACTCGCGCCAGCAGCTGGAGAAGATCGAGGGCCTGGTCGCCGCCGGCGTGGCCGAGGGCGCCGAGCTCTACCAGCCGGAGTGCCGGCTGCCGGAGCGCGGCTACTGGTTCCGACCGACGCTGTTCACGAACGTCGCCCAGTCCCACCGCATCGCCCGGGAGGAGATCTTCGGGCCCGTCCTGGCGGTGCTCACGTTCCGCACGCCGGCCGAGGCGGTCGAGAAGGCGAACAACACGCCGTACGGGCTGTCCGCCGGCATCTGGACCGAGAAGGGCTCCCGGATCCTGTGGATGGCCCAGCGCATGCGCGCCGGCGTGGTCTGGGCGAACACGTACAACCGCTTCGACCCGGCGTCGCCCTTCGGCGGCTACAAGGAGTCGGGGTTCGGGCGCGAGGGCGGCCTCCAGGGCCTCCTCCCCTACCTGGAGCTCGACTGATGGAGCGCGTCGACGTCCGCAAGACCTACAAGCTCTTCGCGAACGGCGAGTTCGTGCGCTCCGAGTCGGGCCGCTCCTACCGCGTGGACGGCCTCAACGTGCCCCGCGCCTCCCGCAAGGACGTGCGGGACGCCGTGCGCGCTGCCCGGGCAGCCGTCGCCGGCTGGTCGGGCCGCACCGCCATGAACCGCGGCCAGGTGCTGTACCGCGTCGCCGAGATGCTGGACGCCCGGCGCCAGGAGTTCGCCGCGCTGCTGGGCGGCGGCCGCCGGGCCGGGCGCGAGGTCGACACGGCGGTCGAGGCGTTCGTCTGGTACGCGGGGCTGACCGACAAGCTGGCCCAGCTCCTGGGCAGCGTCAATCCGGTGGCCGGTCCCTACTTCAACTTCACCATCCCGGAGCCGACCGGCGTCGTCGGCGTCGTGGCCCCGGAGACGCCGGCGCTGGCCGCGCTGGCCCGGCACGTGGCGCCGGTCCTGTGCGGCGGCAGCGCCGTCGTCGCGCTGGTCCCCGAGCGGCAGCCGCTGCCGGCGCTCTGCCTGGGCGAGGTGCTGGCGACGAGCGACGTGCCGCCCGGGGTGGTCAACCTGCTCAGCGGGCATCGCGCCGAGCTGCTCCCCTGGCTGGCCGCGCACATGGACCTCAACGCCATCGACGCCGCCGGCTGCACCCCGGAGCAGCTGGCCGCCGTCGAGGAGGCCGCGGCCGGCAACGTGAAGCGCGTGGTCCGGCCGGACCACGCGGAGCCGCTCAGCCCGCAGCGGGCGGCGGCGTTCATGGAGCTGAAGACGGTCTGGCACCCGGTCGGCGCGTGATCCCGCTCGTCGCCCGGTTCCGGCAGGCGGTCGAGGCAGCCCGCGACCCCGTCCGCGCGGCCGGCGTGACCGCCTACATGCGGAACCAGTTCCCGTTCGCCGGCGTGACGCTGCCGCGGCTCAGGGCGATCTACCGCGAGGCGGTTCAGGGCCTGCCCCCGCCCGCCGGCGACGCGGAGGTGGCCGCCGTGGCGCTGGCCTGCTGGGACCTGCCCGAGCGCGAGCACCAGCACCTGGCCTGCATGCACCTGCGCGGGCACCTCCACCTCCTGGGCCCGTCGTTCGTGCCCACGCTGGAGCGGCTGGTGGCGACGAAGTCGTGGTGGGACACGGTCGACGAGCTGGCCACCCACGTCGCGGGACCGATGGTCGCCGCCCACCCCGAGCTGCGGGCGGTCATGGACCGGTGGCTGGAGTCGGACTGCTTCTGGCTGGCGCGGGTCGCCATCCTGCACCAGGAGCGGTGGAAGGAGCGCACGGACGCCGTCGTGCTGTTCGCCTACTGCCGGCGCCGGGCCGCGGACCGCGAGTTCTTCGTCCGGAAGGCGATCGGCTGGGCGCTGCGCTCGTACGCCAAGGTGGAGCCGGAGCGGGTCGCCGGGTTCCTGGCCGCCCATGGCGGCGAGCTGTCCGGACTGTCCCGGCGGGAGGCCGAGCGGGGCGTCGCGATGGGCCGGGCGCGGGCGGCCGCCTCTCAGGGGTCGGCCGGCGCGGCGACGGGCTCTGCCTCCGCCCCGACCGCCGCGTCCTGACCGGCGCGGAACGCGGGCGCGAGCACGCGGACGACGACGATCTGGACTGCCGAGGCCAGCGGCACCGCCACCAGGGCGCCCCAGATGCCCTCGAGCGCGGCGCCGGCCAGCAGCGCCAGGATCACGAGGAAGGGCCGCAGGCCCACGGCGCGCCGCATCACGACCGGCGTCAGGACGTTCGACTCCAGCTGCTGGAGGGCCAGGAAGGCGACGGCGACGATCAGCGGGTACGCCGGGCTGATCGTGAAGCCCAGCAGGACCGCCGGCACGGCGCCCAGGAAGGGCCCGAGCAGGGGGATCAGCTCGCAGAGCCCGGCGAACACGCCCAGCAGGACCGGCGCCGGGAGGCGAAGCAGCCAGCAGGCCAGCATCGCCAGGCCGCCGATGGCGACCATGTTGACGCCGACGCCGCGGACATAGCCGGAGAAGGCATGCGAGGTCTCCGTCAGCAGGTCGCTCACGAAGGCCTGCCGGGGTGGCGCGAACAGGTTCACGACGAAGCGCCTCAGGTCGCGCGTCACCGCGATCCAGGTGATGCTGAGCAGGAGGACGGTGAGGAGGTCGCCGAGGACGCTGACCAGGCTGCGCCCGACCCCGATGACGCCGTTGATGACGCCGCCCGCCGCGCCGAGCACCGCCCCGGCCGCCCCCGTGAGCTGGTCGCTGCTGATCTGGAAGGAGCCCAGGATCCTGTTCACGTTCCGGGCGACCTCGGGCTCGTAGGCGCGGAGCGAGATGAGCTCGGTCACGGCCGGCCCGGACACGAGAGCCACGATGCCCAGCACCACCGCCACGAAGACCAGGTACACGACCGCGACGCCGACCCCGAACGGCAGGCGATAGCGGCCGAGCAGGGTGACGCCCGGCCGCAGCCCCTCCGCCAGGATGATCGCGGTCAGGGCCAGCAGCACGACGTGCAGGAGGCTCCACAGCAGCCACACCAGGGCGGCGACCGCCAGCACGCCGACGCCTGCCTGGAAGAGGTTCGCGACCGTCACTCCGCGACGCGGCTCGTCGGACACTCGCTGCATTGTGCCAGGCCGGCCCGCCGCCTAGCCCTAGGCCTTCCTCCAGACCGTCAGGAGGCGGCCGTCGCCCGGCACGCTCGTGAAGTCCGCGGGCCGCTCCGCGCCGGGAGGGGCGACGCACAGCCGGAGCGTGTCCCCCTGCAGCTCGTAGATGCCCTGCTGGGCCCTGCCCTTGTTGGCGCCGGCCGTGTTCACGTAGTCGATCGCCTTCGGCGCCGCGGCGGGGTCGAGGCGGAACGTCATCCGCATGAACACGCTGGTGCCGAAGAGCACCGTCGACTCGTCGCCCCGGGTCACCCGGCGGCCGGACGCCAGCATCCGCCGGTCCACTGGACGGCCGTCGAGCGTCCCGGACACCATCGTCCACTCCCCCTCGAGCTCGGTGGGCGGGGCGGCGGAGGGCCCGACGGGCACCGCCTCGGCGGCCGGAGCCGGAGCCGGCGCCGCCTCCGCCTCGCCCACCCGCCGCAGCGTCTCCAGCGCGCGGCCGCTTCCCGGCTCGGCGGAGAACCCCGTCGGCCGGTCGTCACCCGTGCCGAGGCAGAGCCGCCACGTGTCGCCGTCCAGCTCGTAGATGGCGAGGTCCGTGTTGCCCGCCTCCGGCCCCTCGTCGAAGCGGATGTCCAGGCGCCTGGGCGTGGCGGTCGGGTCCAGGACCATCGTCCCCTCGTACGTCGCGCCCATGCCCAGCGAGCTGAAGCGGTCGCCGCGCACGACGATCCTGGCCTGGGCGAGCATGGGCTCGGGGACGCGCTGGCCGTCCGTCTCCAGGTCGACGACCCGCCACGTCCCCTGCAGGCGCTCGATCTCGCCGGTCATGCCCCGCCCTCTACGCCGGCCGCGGCGCGCCGGGCCCGGAGCCGGCCCCCGAGCAGCACGCCCGCCGGCCCGACCACGATCAGCGCCAGCTGGTACCAGAGCGGGGCGGCGGCCCCGGTCGCCAGCAGGGAGACGACCCCCATCGCCGCGATCAGGACGGCCAGCGCGCCGGCCGCCCCCCGGCGCAGTCGCGCCGCCACGTAGCCGCCCAGGACGGCGGCGGGAAGCCCGACGGCCAGGCTGAGGACGGCGAACGTCTGCTCGGAGGCGCCGGGCAGCTTCGACATGGCGAAGTCTCCGGCCATCACGACGACGTTCACCGCCAGGTAGGCGAGCAGGACCGCGCCCAGCGTCTTCAGCCAGCCGCCCGACCGGAATCCCGCCCAGGCCAAGGAGCCGGTGGTGCGCACCGTCTGGCCCCAGTACCAGCGGGCCGCGGCGGCTCCGCCGCCGCGCGCCCGCAGGGCGTGCTCCTCGACGAGGTCGCCAATCAGCTCCTCGCGGTCGCGCGCGGGAACGAGCCGGCCGAGCAGGAAGGTGGCCAGGCGCGGTGGCCGGCTCACGTCGTGCTCCTGCTGGGTCTCAGGCCTTCCATCATCCTGTCGATCGCCTCCTGTGAGCGTTGAAGGCTGCGCTCGCCGTCCGCCTCGATCCGAAAGAACCGCTTGGCTCGACCGCCCCGCGCCGCCGTGGGCTCGCCGGTGAAGGACGTGACGTAGCCCTTCCCCTCCAGCCGCTGCAGCGTCGAGTAGACCGCGCCGATGGACACCTGGCGGCCCGTTCGCCCCTCGATCTCCCGGCGGACCGCCATCCCGTAGGCGGTCCGGCCCAGCCGGAGGAGGGCGATCAGCACGATCTGCTCGAACTCGCCCAGGTAGTCGCCCTTGGGCATGGTTCTACATCCTAGAAGAAATAGACCCGGCCCCGCTACATCCGTCCGCGATATATCATGGACGGATGCAAGGGCAGCCGGCCGGGCTCGCCGAGCTCGGCCGCTTCGAGGAGCCGGCGGTGCTGATCCTCACCAGCCTGGTCGAGGGGCCCCGGCACGGATACGCCATCGTCAGGGACGTCGAGCGCATCGCCGGCGTGCGGCTGGGGCCCGGCACGCTGTACGCCACCCTGTCACGCCTGGAGGCGCGCGGCCTGATCGAGGGCCTGCCAGTGGACGAGCGGCGCCGGCCCTACCGAATCACCGGCGCCGGCCGGGCGCTGCTGCGCGACAGGCTGGAGCGGATGGAGTCGATCGCCCGCACCGGGCTGAAGAGGCTGGCGGAGGTATGAGGTGGCTGCTCCTCCTCTACCCGGCTGACTGGCGCCGTCGCTACGGCGCCGAGATGGAGCTCTTCCTGGGCTATTCGCGGCCCCACCGTCCGGGCGACGCGCTCGACCTGCTGCGCGGGGCGCTGGACGCGCACCTGCACCCGCAGTGGGGCCGGCGGCGCCGGCCCGGCCTGATCGGCCTGGCCCTGGTCGTGCTGGCGGCGGCGCTCGTGGGCCGCTGGGTGGCGGTGGCCGGCTCACGTCGTGCTCCTGCTGGGTCTCAGGCCTTCCATCATCCTGTCGATCGCCTCCTGTGAGCGTTGAAGGCTGCGCT
>JBKPCH010000168.1:0-8833 GCA_046727275.1 Candidatus Dormiibacterota bacterium | reverse complement strand
GGCCCTCGTGGTGGCCCGCGGCGCGCTCCCGGCGGCGCTGACGCTGGCGGTCGGCGCGGTGGTCGGCGCCGTGCAGGGCGGCCACGGGCTGGTGGCGCCGCTCGTCGCGGCCGGACTCGTGTTCGTGGCGGTCAGCGCGCTGGGCCCCGTCCACGACGCCGCCGGGGCCAACCTGGGCGCCCGGGCGTCGTCCTGGCTGCACGACCGGCTGCTGGCCGCCTGCGTCGTGCCGCCCGGCCTCGCCCACCTGGAGCGCCCGGAACTCGCCGACGACCTCTCCGCGGCCCGCGACTTCGACCTCGGCATCACGTCGCCGCCGCTCCGCACCTCGATGCCCCAGATCGGCAGCGGGTTCGCCGAGCTGGCCTCGGGGGCCGCACAGGCCCTCGTGCTGGGCGCCTTCCGCTGGTGGGCCGGGCTGCTGGCCGGCGGCGCCTGGCTGCTCACGCACTACCTGCTGCGCGACAGCTCGGTGTGGAAGGTGTGGGCCGACGACGCGGTCGTGGAGGCGCAGCGCCACGTGGACTACACCTACCGGCTCGCCGTGGAGGGGCCGGCGGCGAAGGAGGTCCGGCTGTTCGGCCTCGGCGACTGGGTCGTCGGCCGCTACGTCTCCCGCCGCCTCGAGATGGTGGAGGCGCTGTTCGAGGCCAGCCGCCTGCACCTCGGCTCGCTGCGCTGGGGCGTGCTGGCTGTCGTCGCCGCGAACGTGGCCGTGTTCGCCTGGCTGGCCGCCGACGCCGCGTCCGGCCGGCTGGGCCTGGCGCCGCTGGTCGTGTGCGTCCAGGCCGCGGTGGGGGCCAGCTCCCTGGCGTTCGCCGAGGTCGACTGGTGGTTCCGGCAGTCGGCCCAGCCGATCCCCCGCGTCCTCGCCATCGCCGCCCGCATGCGGGAGGCCGGGGCGCTGCCGGAGGGCGAGGGCGACGCGGCCGGCCTGCCGGCCCGCTCGATCGAGCTGCGCGGCGTCCGGTTCGGGTACGGCTCGGAGAGGCCGGTGCTGGACGGCCTCGACCTGACGATCCCCGCCGGCTCGTCGCTGGCCATCGTGGGCCACAACGGCGCCGGCAAGACCACCCTGGCCAAGCTGCTGTGCCGCTTCTACGACCCTGAGGAGGGGGCGGTCCTCGTCGACGGCGTGGACCTGCGCGCGCTCGATGTGGACGGGTGGCGGGCCCGGCTGGCGGCCGTGTTCCAGGACTTCGTCCGCTACGAGCTCAGCCTGCGCGACAACGTGGCGCCGGCTGGCGCCCCCGACGCGGACGTGATGGCGGCGCTGCGCCAGGCGGGCGCGTCCGACCTGGCCGCGCTGGACACGGTGCTCTCGCGGGCCTACGAGGGCGGCACGGACCTGTCGGGAGGCCAGTGGCAGCGGGTGGCGCTGGCGCGCGCTCTCTGCGCGGTCAGGCTGGGGGCGGGGGTCGTGATCCTCGACGAGCCGACCGCCCAGCTCGACGTGCGCGGCGAGGCGGAGATCTTCGAGCGCATCCTGGAGGCGACCCGCGGCCGCACCACGATCCTCGTCTCGCACCGGTTCTCCACGGTTCGCCACGCGGACCGCATCTGCGTCCTCGAGGCGGGGCGGGTGGCGGAGCTCGGCTCGCACGACGAGCTGATGGCGCTCGGCGGCCGCTACCGGCGGCTGTTCGACCTGCAGGCGGCCCGGTTCGAGGAGGAGCCCGATGCCGCCACCGTCTGAGGGCCTCGAGGAGCTGCCCGGGGTCCGGGAGTCGCTGTGGCGCGCGCTCGTGCTGGCCTACCGCGCCGAGCCGCGCCTGCTGGTCGTGTCGTTCGCCCTCGTGGTCGGGTCGTGGGTGCCCGCCTCGCTGGGCGCGCTGTGGCTGGCGCTGCTGGCCGACGGCGTGCTCGGCCACAACGCCGCCCTGGCCGGCTGGGCGGTCGCCGGGCTGGTCGTGTCGGTGGTCGTGGGCTGGCTGCTCAAGGTCGTCGGCGGCCGCGTTTCCATGCGCTTCCGTGCGCGCGCGACCGTGGCGCTGGAAGCGCACGTCACGCGGCTCCACACCGGCATCGCCGGCATCGAGCACCTGGAGCGGCCCGAGCACCTGGACCGGCTGCAGCTGCTGCGCGAGCACGTCTTCCTGCTCAACCACGTCTACTCCGCCCTGATGGACACGACCGGCTCGGTGCTGCGCCTGGCGCTCACCGTCGGCCTGCTGATGTCCGTCAGCCCCTGGCTGGCGCTGCTCGCCGTGTTCGCGGTGCCGACCGTGCTCGTCTCCGGCTGGCGCGCGGGGCGAGAGCGGGCGGCGGAGGAGGGAGCGGCGCCGAGCTCCCGGCTGGCCCGTCACCTGTTCGAGACCGGCACGAACGCCGGCCCCGGCAAGGAGGTGCGGGTCACCGGCACCGAGGCCCTGCTGCTCCAGCGGCGGCGGACGGCCTGGGCGGAGTGGTTCGGCCCGGTGGCGGCCGCCCGCCGGACGAGCGCGCTCTGGCACGCGGCGGGCTGGACGGTGTTCGGCGCCGCGTACGCTGGAGCCGTCGTCTACGTTGCCCTGGGCCTCCGCGCGGGGGCGGGTTCCGTGCTGCTGGTCCTGGCGGCGGGCGCCACGCTCGCCCGCTACCTGGGGGTGACGGTGGCGCAGGCCCAGTTCCTGCGCTGGACGCTGGACGCCGGCTCCCGGCTCGTCTGGCTGGAGGACTACGCCGCAGCGGCCGGCAGCGCCGCCGACCTACCCGCGCCCGCGGCGCTGGAGCGGGGCATCCGCCTGGAGGGCGTGTCCTTCCGCTATCCGGGAACCGAGCGCTGGGTGCTGCGGGACGTGGACCTGGAGCTGCCGGCCGGGGCGGTGGTGGCCATCGTCGGCGAGAACGGGGCCGGGAAGACCACCCTGGTCAAGCTGCTCTGCCGGTTCTACGAGCCGGCTGAGGGCCGGCTGACGGTCGACGGCGCGGACCTGGCCCGGATCCGTCCGGACGAGTGGCGAGCCCGGCTGGCGGGCGCGTTCCAGGACTTCTGCCGGCTGGAGCTGCGGACGGCGCAGACGATCGGGCTGGGCGACCTGCCGAGGCTGGAGGAGGTGCCGGCGCTGGAGGCGGCGGTGGCGAGGGGCGGCGCCGGCGAGGTGGTGGCCGGGCTGCCGCGCGGCCTGGACACGCAGCTCGGCCGGGCCTGGCGCGACGGCGTGGAGCTGTCCTTCGGCCAGTGGCAGCGGCTGGCGCTGGCCCGCGGCCTGATGCGCGACCGGCCGCTGCTCTGCGTGCTGGACGAGCCCACCGCCGCGCTGGACGCGGAGGCGGAGCACGCGCTGTTCGAGCGCTTCGCGGCGGCGGCGCGGGCGGACGGCGCGGCGGGCCGCCTGACGGTGCTGGTCTCCCACCGCTTCTCGACCGTCCGGATGGCCGACCTGATCGTGGTCCTGGACGGGGCCCGGGTGGCCGAGGTCGGCACGCACGACGCGCTGATCGCCCGCGGCGGCCTGTACGCGGAGCTGTACGGCATCCAGGCGCGGGCCTACCGGCGGCGGTAGCTGTCCGGCGCTACAGGAACGCCACGACCCGGCAGAACGCAGCCTCGCCGCCCTGGAAGCGCCAGGGGAAGCAGCCCAGCTCGATCTTCCGGTCCAGCACCTGGTCCAGCTCGCCGCCCAGGTTCTCCACGTGGACCACGTCGTGCGGGAACAGCAGGGTGTGCATCACCTGGTAGTCGGCCTTCGGGAAGACCTGGTCCAGGCTGCGGCCGAGGCTGGCCTCGGCGTCCTCGGCCTCGTCGGGACGCAGGCGGCGGATCACGGTGTTCATCGGGTGGTCGGCCGAGCCGGCGTCGACGGCCAGCCAGCGGACGCCCCGCTCCAGCACCCACTCGGCGAACTGGCGGGTGGGGCCGGGGTGGCGGATGAAGTAGCGGGTCTCGTCGACCTGCGACCGGTCGGCCCAGTTCTCGGGGTAGTGGCGGTGGTAGCCGGTGTGGATGACCAGGATGTCGCCCCGCTCGATGCGCAGGCCCGTCTCCCGCTCCCAGCGCTCGAAGTGCTCCGGGCCGTACAGCTCGTAGTCGCCGACGCCCATGCGCTCCAGGTCGACGACGCAGGCCGGCCCGACCAGGAAGTCCAGCGGCAGATCGCCGATGAACTTGCCTCCGGAGAAGAAGTGGGCCGGCGCGTCCAGGTGGGTGCCGACGTGGAGGGTGGTGGTCAGCTCCTGGCCGCCGGCCCGGTCGAAGGCCAGGCGCTTGACCCACTTCACGCTCGGGCCGTTGTAGGAAGCGAAGGCGGGGGTGTGGACCGAGAAGTCCTGGCTGAGGTCGAGCAGCTTCATGCCGAGCCAGTGTGGGACCCGCGGCGTAGAGGTGTGCGATGGGGAATTGGCTGTGCTACTATCGTGCACATGGAGCGATGCCGGACGTGAGGGCGACCATTCGAGTGGGATGACGCCAACCGAAACCACGTCCGTGAGGCAGGCGTCGACATCTGTGAGGCGGAGGAGGCTCTCCTGGATCCCCTCCGTGTACCTCGCGACGTCTACAACCTGCGGGGCGAGGTCCGGTACGGCGTGATCGGGGCTGCCGAGAACGGCCGCATCCTGGTGGTCGTGTTCACGACTCGGAAGGGGCATGTTCGTGTCATCACCGCCCGCGATGCCGTCCGAATGGAGAAGCGCCGGTACCGCCGGCGGGGGAAATGACCATGCCGGCCAGACGGAAGTCGCCGATGACCACCATCCAAAGCCTCGACGAGATCCCCGCGTTCAGTTCCGAGGCGGAGGAGGCCGCGTTCTGGGCCACGCACGCGATCGCCGACGACCTGTGGGACAAGCTGCCCGTGCCGGCGGAGGAGGAGTTGCCGCCCCCCCGGCCGCGGACCCGGCCGGTCGGCATCCGGTTCGAGGAATCGACGCTGCGCCGCATCAAGATCCTGGCGGCCCGCCGCCACATCGGCTACCAGACGCTGCTCCGCGAGTTCATCACCGAGCGCCTGTACGAGGAGGAGCAGCGCGAGGGCCTCATCAGGCCCGTGCGCCGGGTGGCGGGCGGCTGACGGCCGCCAGTCACGCGGCCGTCAGCCAACCCTCCGCGACCTCGACCGCCGCGCCGCCGACCCGGACCGCCGTGATCGTGCCGCCCGAGCGGTCCAGCGACGCCTCCAGCAGGCTCTCGCGGCCCATCTCCAGGCCCTGCTCGAACCGGAAGGCCGCGCGGCCGTCGCCGCCCACCACCCGCGTCGCCAGGTAGCAGGCCAGCGGCCCCGCCGCGGAGCCCGTGGCGGGGTCTTCCGGGGTGCCCAGGTGCGGTGCGAACATCCGGCAGTGCGCGTCCGAGTCCGGCCGCTCGACCTCTCGGCTGAACGTGTACAGGGCCTGGTTCGGGAACCCGGCCATCACGGCCTCGACCAGGTCCGGCCGCGGCCGCAGCCGGCGCATGGCCGCCAGCGACCGGATCGGGACGAGCAGGTGGGGGAGGCCGGTGCTGACCGACTGCGGCGGCAGGTCCTCGCCGGCCAGGTCGTCCACCCCGACGGAGAGCGCCTCGGCGAGCGCCGCCGGGTCCGGGTGCAGGGGGCCGAAGGCCGGCGGGCGCTGGTCCATCTCCGCCCATCCCGGCCGCACGCGCACGGGCGTCGGGCCCACGCCGAGCTCCAGCACGGTCTGCTCCGAGACCCGGCCGAGCGCCTCCAGCACGACGGTGGTGCCGATCGTCGGGTGCCCCGCCATCGGCAGCTCCATGGACGGCGTGAAGATCCGGACCTGCCAGTCGCAGCCCGGCGTCGCCGACGGCGTGACGAACGTCGTCTCGGAGAAGTTGAACTCCCTCGCGATCGCCTGCATGCGGCCTGCGTCCAGGCCCTCGGCGTCCAGCACCACCGCGAGCTGGTTGCCGGCGAACGGCCGCTCGGTGAACACGTCGACGATGCGGTACGCGTATCTCACCGCCCCGACGGTAGCCCTTCCCCGCCCGCGAGGTGCCGGAACGCCTCCACGAACGGCCGCAGGGGCGCCCGCACCAGGCCGGCCCCCACCTGGCCGATCCCCGGCTCCCGGTGGGCGATGCCCGTGTTGATCAGCGGCCGGATGCCCGTCTCCACCACCCGGCGGACGTCGATGCCCGTCGGCGTGCCCCGGAAGTCGAGCTGCGGCACGAGGTGCTGCGGGCTCTCCGCCAGCGTGATCTCGTACATCTCCAGCGTGGCCTCGAGCGCCGTGCGGGCCGTGCCGCCCACCACCCTCGTGATCGCCGGCGCGGCCGCCATGGCGAACCCGCCCAGGCCGGCCGTCTCCGTGATGGCCGAGTCGCCGATGTCCGGGTTTGCGTCCGCCCGGGTGTAGCCGCCCAGGAAGAGGCCGGCGGGCACCTCCGCAGGGGCCGTGAACCAGCGGGCGGGGGCGCCGCTGACGCGGACCCCGAACTCGGTCCCGTTGCGCGCCATGGCGACGACCAGGCTGCTGCCCGGCTCGCCGGCCGCCGCGTCGCAGGCGGCCTTGGCCGAGGCCATGACCAGGTTGAGGTAGAAGTAGTCGTTCTGGTCCACGAAGCGCAGCGACCGCTCGGGCAGCCCGCGCAGGGCCAGCTCCCGGAACAGCAGCGAGGTGGCCGCGCGGTGCCGGTTGTGCAGCTCGTCGCCCATCTGCAGGGCCCGCTGGCTGATGCCGGCCAGGTCGATCGGGCCGGCCTCCAGCGCTCGCGCCAGGTCCGGGCCCAGCACCGCGGCCATCCAGCGGAGGCGCTCCAGGACGGCCGCGTCGTTGGCGCCGTAGCGGAGCACGCGGCCCAGCCCCTCGTTCAGGTTGGAGTACGCGCGCCGCCCACTGACCGGGTCCTCGACGACCACCACCGGCATGGAGGCGCTGATCACGCCGGCCATCGGGCCGACCGCCTGGTGGTGGTGGCAGGGCTCCAGGTCGGCCGAGTCCCTGCCCTCCAGGCGCAGGGCGCCCTCCAGCGCGCCGCGCATCGGCCCGGAGGCGGCCTCGCGGCGCAGGGGCGGCCCGCTGTGCAGCAGCAGGTCCGGCCGCATATCGGGGATGATCTCGCCGGCCACGCCCACCCCGACCCAGGCCGGCCGCGCGGCCACCAGCCTGGCCACCGCCCGCTCGTTGGCGGCGTCCACGGCCGGGTCCGGCGCCAGCCGCTCCAGCGGTGGGCGCCAGTCGACCGCGACCTGCTCGGCGCGCAGGCCGGCGGCCAGCAGGGCGGCGCCGGCCGTGACCGCCCGCACCTCGCCGATCAGGCTCACGGCTCGCAGTCCGGCGCCAGCCAGCCGCGCGCCACCGAGTCCAGGACGACCGCATAGACGACCTCGCCGAGGGCCGGCGACACCTCGCCCACGCCGGCGTTGCGCGCGCGCACCTGGGCCGCCGCGATGCCCTCGGCCAGCCAGGAGCGGCCCTGGCCGGCGTGGCCCAAGAGCACGGGCGACAGCCGGTCCATGGCATTGGCGAACCGGCTGTCCGGCGTTTCCCGGGCCTCGAACTCCTCCCACAGCGCGCGAAGGGCCGCTTCCTGGTCGGGCGGCAGCAGGCCGAACAGGCGGCCGGCGGCCAGGCGCTCGCGCTCGGCCCTCCCGGTCTGGCCCGCCTCGTCGTAGACGGACACGTCGCCGGCGTCCACCTCCACGACGTCGTGCACGAGCAGCATCGCGATCACCCGGGCCAGGTCCACGCCGGCCGGCGCGTGCTCGGCGAGGACGAGGGCGAACAGGGCGGCGTGCCAGCTGTGCTCGGCCGAGTTCTCCAGGCGCGAGCCGTCGGTCAGGCGCGTCCGGCGCTCCACCCGCTTCAGCGCGTCCATCTCCAGCAGGAAGCGAAGCTGGTCGGCCAGGCGGCCGGGCGGCAGCGGGGGACCGGTCACCGCAGCAGCGAGCGCGCGGCGCGCGAGTTCGAGAGGTGGACGGCGGCGCCGGCCGCCTCGAACGCGGACCGCTGCCGGGAGAGCCGCTGGGGATCCGACTCCGTGCCGATCAGCGCGACCACCGCCGGGCGGCCGCGCAGGGCCGGCGCCAGCTCGCCGGCCGGGTCGGGGTGGGCGCCGTGGCCCAGCACGACGTCGAGGTAGACCAGGCCGGGCGCGCGGCGGATCGCGTCCAGCCGCAGCCGGTTGTCGATCATCGGGTGGGGCCTGCCCCGCGTGTACCGGTCGGAGCCGTAGTCCACCGCGCTGAACCGGCCGGGGTCACGGTCGGCCGCCCAGACCAGGGCGGCCTCGTCGCGCAGCGTGCCGCCCGAGAAGATGCCGCTCACCGGGCCGGTCCAGGCAGGGGACTCCGGCTCGGCGGGGAGCCGGCCGCCGCCGACCCGCAGCGCCACCTCGGTGAGGTCGACCCCCGGGCCCAGCAGCGCCTTCACCAGCGGCTTGCGGCTGCTGAGCTCGGCGGCGGCCGGCTTCGATACGACGACGATCACGTCGGTGTCGGGGTCGTCGTCCAGGCGCCGCACGGCCTCGCGGGTCATCCGGCCGCCGACCACCGGCGACAGGTCGCGGCCACCCACCCCGATCGCGTGGGACACCCCGACGCCCTGGTGGGCGAGCAGGCAGCAGAGCTGCTGGACGCCGGTGCCGGAGGCGCCCACGATGCCGACCCGGCCCCGCGGCACCTCGTTCCAGAAGCCGAGCCCGACGCCGTCCACGATGGCAGTCCCGCAGTCGGGGCCCATGAGCAGGAGGCCCCGCCGCAGCGCCTCGTCCTTCAGCAGCACCTCGTCGGCGATGGAGACGTTGTCGGAGAAGCAGAAGACGTTCAGGCCCGCCCGCAGCGCGTCCCAGCAGGCCCAGGCCGCGTGCTCCCCCGGCAGGGAGACCAGGGCCAGGTTGGCGCCCGGCAGGCGCCGGGCGGCCGAGCGCACAGTGCGGGGCGGCGCCGCGACCTCCGCGGCGGGTCCGGCCGGC
>JBKPCH010000167.1:0-5780 GCA_046727275.1 Candidatus Dormiibacterota bacterium | reverse complement strand
GAGCGGCACCGGGCGCTCCGTGGCGACCGCGGCGCCGGCGGCCGCGGCCGTGCCGGCGAAGTCGTGGCCGTCGGAGCGCAGACCGCGAACCGCCACGAAGAGGTCGCCCGGGCCGGCCAGGCGGGAGTCCTGGACCACGTGGCGCACGTCGTAGCCTCCGCCCGCCTCGAGCACCGCGCCGGGCACGCCTGCCGCGAGATCCGAGAGCCGCATCCGGCGCCTGAGCATACTGGGACGGTGAGCTCCGTCCGGGTCATGGGCATCGTCAACGTCACCCCCGATTCCTTCAGCGGGGACGGGCTGACCGATCACCGGGCGGCCATCGCCCGCGGGCTGGCCATGGCCGACGCGGGGGCCGCGATCGTGGACGTCGGCGGCGAGTCCACCCGGCCGGGCCACGAGCCGGTGCCTGCCGGCGAGGAGGTCCGCCGGGTCGTGCCGGTGGTGGCGGCCCTGGCCAGGGCCGGCGTCACGGTCTCGATCGACACCAGCAAGCTGGACGTGGCGGCGGCGGCCGCGGACGCCGGAGCGGCGATCGTGAACGACGTCTGGGGCCTGCAGCGGGCGCCCGGAATAGCACGGCTGGCGGCGGAGCGCGGCCTCGGCCTGGTGCTGATGCACAACCAGCGCGGCACCGCGTACGACGGGGACCTGCTCGCGGCCATCCGGGAGTCGCTGGCCGAGTCGGTCCGCCTCGCGGTGGCGGCCGGCGTGCCGCCCCGGCGCGTGATGGTCGACCCCGGCATCGGGTTCGGCAAGACGGCCGAGCAGAACGTGGTCGTGCTGCGCCGGCTGGGGGAGCTGCGCGAGCTGGGCCAGCCCATCCTGGTCGGCGCCTCCCGCAAGTCGTACCTGGGGAAGCTCTTCGGCCAGGAGATGGGGATGCGCGCGTGGGGCACGGCGGCCGCCATCACCGCGGCCATCCTGCGCGGCGCGGACGTCGTCCGGGTCCACGACGTGCCGGAGATGCTGGCGGTCGCGCGGGTCGCCGAGGCGCTGCGGTGACGCTGGCCTACCTCGGGCTGGGCTCTAATGTCGGCGACCGGGAGGGCAACCTGGCCCGGGCCCGCCGTCTGCTCGACGAGCGCGGCGCGACCGTGCTCCGGGCCAGCCTGGTGCGGGAGACCGAGCCGTTCGGCGTGACCGACCAGCCCCGGTTCCTGAACCAGGTGCTCGAGGTCTGGTGGGAGGGCCGCCCGCGCGACCTGCTGGAGACGACCAGGGCCGTGGAGCTGGCGGTGGGCCGGCGACCGACGTACCGTTGGGGACCACGTGAGATCGACGTCGACATCCTGCTGTTCGGAGAGGAGACGGTGCGCGAGCCGGACCTGGTGATCCCGCATCCCGGGCTCGGCGAGCGGCCCTTCGTCATGGAGCCGCTGTCGGAGCTGCGTCCGGACCTGGTGCGCCGGTGACGGTGGCGGCGCCGGCCCTGCGCGTGGCGTGGCTGGGCCATCGCTCGGCCACGGGCGGCGACGGCATCATCACGTACTCGCGTGAGATCACCAACGGCCTGCGCGAGCGGGGCGCCGACGTGCTCTTCCTGCACCACGCCCACGACCAGGCGGACGGCGAGGGCTCGTTCGCCCTCGACTCCTACGCCATCTCGCACCGTCTGGTGCTGTCGCCGCCGCGAGCCAAGCGCCGGCTGCTCGACCTGCTGCGCACGCACCAGGTCGACCTGGTCCACGTCTCGCTGGCCTTCTCCAGCCTGGACTTCAACCTGCCCCGCATCTGCCACGAGCTGGGCATCCCGATCGTGGCCACGTTCCACGTGCCGTACGACACCAGGTTCTCCGTCTGGCGCGGCATCAGCGCCGCCGTCTACCGGATCTACGCGCAGGCCCTGGCCGAGTGCGACGCCGTCATCATCTTCGGCGAGGCGCAGCGTGACATCCTGGCCGGGCTCGGCGTGCCGCGCGGGATCATCCACGTGCTGCCGAACGGCGTGGACGTCGACCGCTACACGCCGGGCCCCTCCGACAAGCGCCGCGAGCTGGGGGCCGAGCGGCTGTTCACGTACCTGGGGCGGATCGACCCGGAGAAGAACGTCGACGTGCTGCTGGCCAGCTTCCTGGACGTCGACCCGCCGGCAACCAGCCGGCTGGTGATCGTCGGCGGCGGGGTGGAGCGCCGGCGGCTCGAGCGGCGCTACGCCGACCCGCGCGTACTCTTCACCGGCGTGGTGACGGACGAGCAGGAGCGGATCCAGATCCTGCGAGCGTCGGACGCCTTCTTCCTCCCGTCCAGCGTCGAGGGCCTGTCGCTGGCGATGCTGGAGGCCATGGCCTGCGGCACGGCCACGGTGGCGACGGACGTGGGCAACGACGGCGACGCGCTGCGGGGCGCAGGCATCGTCCTCGACCCGACCCACCTGGAGAGCGAGCTGCGCGGCGCGATCCGGATGCTGGTCGACACGCCCGAGCTGTGCCGGCTGCTGGGCGGCCTGGCGCGGGAGCGGGCGGTCTCGCGGTACTCGCTGGAGCGCAACCTGGACGCGCTGCTGGAGCTGTACGGCCGCCTGGTCGCCGCCCGATCGGCCGGCTAGCGCGGCGGCCGGTCGGGTCGGGTAGCGCGGTCGGGTCGGGAGCGGCAGCAGGGTGGGTCGGGCCAGCCGGGTGGTTCGGGCCGGCTGGTGGCCACGTACCAGGGCCGCTTAACGAACCGGGTTGACGCCGGTGGCGCGCCGGCCGCAGGCTGGATCCAGCTCGTGGGCCCGCCCCCCTGGTGGGCGGGGGCGTTTGAGCGGGGCGTTTCAGCGAGGCGGTCGAGGATCAGGCACCGGGCTTGGGCCCGCCAGCTGGCCGCTGGCGGCCGTCGGGGCGCCCCTTACTCCTCCCGGGCGTTCGTGAACCGGTAGCCGATGCCCGGCACCGCCAGCACGTAGAACGGCCGGCTCGGCTCCACCTCGATCTTCCGGCGCAGGTTGCGGACGTGGACGTCGATCACCCGCGTCTCGATGTCGCCCTGGTGGCCGGGGCCCCAGATGTGCTGCAGGATGCGCTCCCGGGAGAGCGCCTTGCCCGCGTTGGCGGCCAGCAGCGCCAGCAGCTCGAACTCCGTGTGCGTCAGCCCGACCTCGGTGTCCCGCCTGACCACGCGCCGCTCGTTCAGGTCGATCACCAGGTCCTTGAACTCCAGCCGCGTCCGCCGGATCTCCTGGCCGTCCAGCCGCGCCCGCCGCAGGTTGGCCGCGACCCGCGCGGTCAGCTCCCGCAGCCGGATGGGCTTGGTCACGTAGTCGTCCGCCCCGATCTCCAGCCCGACCACGACGTCGATCTCGTCGGCGCGCGAGCTGACCATGATGATGGGAACGTCCGTGCCCCGGCGCCGCAGCTCCCGGCACACGTCGAAGCCGGACATGTCGGGCAGGTTCACCTCCAGCAGGACTGCGCACGGCTGCGCGGCCTCCACCGAGCTGAGCGCCTCCTGCCCCGTGGCCGCCTCGACCACGTCGAAGCCGTCCTGCCGGCACGCCTCGCCCACCTCCGTCCGCAGCCGCGAGTCGGGGTCGGCGATCAGCAGCCTGCGGTCCGGCAGCTCCTCCGTGACGTCCGGGTCCATCACTGCCTGAAGACTGTACAGGCACGCGCGCAGTCCTTAACAACCATTCACGTCTTTCCCCGGGCGCCGGCGCCGGGCGGCGGCCGTCAGCGCCGGAGGCGCCGCGCCGTCCGCCTGGCGCCCGCGGCGAGGTCGTCCAGCCTGGACGCCAGCGGCGACAGCACCAGGTCCCACGCCCCGCAGTATTCGACCGGCACGCCGCCGAAGCCCGCCTTGAACTGCCACAGGCCGTGCCACGGGTGGCTGGCGTCCGTCGGGTCGGGCGGCACCCCCCACAGGTCGTAGTCCCGGCAGCCCGCCCGCGCCGCCTCGCGCATGGCCGCCCACTGCACCGCGTACGTCGGCATCACCTGCGTCCGGCTCCCGCTCGAGCCGCCGTAGAGGTAGTAGGCGCGGCCCCCGAACCAGGCGACCACGATCGCGGCCAGCGGCTCGCCCTCGTGCCTGGCGACGTAGACGCGGCAGCGCTCGAGCAACTCCAGGCGGCGGCGGTACTGGGCCTCGCCGAGCTGGGCGATGTCCTGGCGGCGGCCGGTGGCCATGCCCTGGCGCCACATCTCGGCCGCGTCCCGGCCCTCCTCCACCATCACCCCCCGCTTCAGCGCCAGCCGGACGTTGTAGCGATGCTTGGGCTTGAAGCTCGCCAGCATCTCGTCCTCGTGGCGCAGCGGCACGATCAGGGTGTGCCGGGGCTGCACGTCCGCCGGCGCCGGCCGGAAGCCGAGGCCGGGCAGCTCCAGCCGGAACGCCGGCGGCGCCTCGGGCTCCACGCGCAGCCGGGCCAGCCGGCGCGCCCGGGCCCACTCGGCCAGGTCCCGGATCGAGGCTCGCGTGGCCGGCACCGGGCCCCGCGGCACGTACGCCCAGCGCAGCGGGCCGGCGCCCTGCAGCAGGACGAGGGCCAGGCCTCCCCCGGGCAGTCGCACGGGCTCGGCGTCCCACCCCTCGCGGGCCTGGACCTCGCCCCAGCCCCAGGACTGGAGCAGCGGCGGCGGGCTGGCGAGGGCGGCGATCGCCTCGTCCCACGCCCCGGCCGCCGGCTCGGCGGTCAGGACAGGTGGCACGTGTCGTTCACCTTCGTGACGACCGCCCGCCCGTTGGTGTGCTGGATGACGGTCAGGGAGCAGTTCTCGATCAGGAAGGGGAAGATACCGCGGCTGGGCCTGTCCAGGACGTCGAGCAGGGCCACGTGGATGACCCCCCCGTGGGTCACGCAGAGCACGTCGCCCTCGGGGTGGCACTCGCGGATCCGTCCCAGCGTCGAGCGCACGCGGTCCGCGAACGGCCGGGCCCCCTCGGCGCCGGGCACGATGTCCCAGTCCGGCTCGCGGGCCCAGCGCGCCCACAGCTCGGGGTAGCCGGCGACCAACTCCTCGCGGGTCTTGCCCTCCCACTCGCCGAGCATGATCTCGCGCAGCCCCGGGTCCGGGACCGGCTCGACCTCGACGGCCGCGGCGACCAGCCGCGCCGTCTCTCGCGCGCGCGTCAAATCACTGCAGTAGAACCCCGAGAGCCGGTGCCCGCTCAGCCGCTCTGCCAGGTCGCAGGCCTGGGCCACGCCGCGCTCCGACAGCGGCGGGTCGAGCTGGCCCTGGATGCGGCGGTCGGCGTTCCACGTAGACTCGCCGTGACGAACGAGGAGCAGGCGGCAAGGGGCGGCGTGGAGCGGCCGGTCCTCCGCGGTGTCGGGGGCAGCGCTCAGCGCTGGCGCTGGCTCCGGATTCGACATCGCGCGGCGTCTATACTACCCTCTTACACGGTTCAACCTGGTGCGGCGCACCCCGCGCCGTGCCCTGAACGGAGAAGCTGTTGCAGACCAGAGGGTCGCTAGCCGAAACCAACGTCCGGTCCCTTCTCGAAGCAGCTCAGGCTGAGCGGGCGACGGGTACGCTGACGCTGCGCCAGAACGGCGCCGGCGCCACGACCCTGTACTTCCTGTTCGGTCACCTCTTCCACGCAGTGGGTGAGGGGGCAGCCGGCGACGACGCGGTCGTGTCCGCCCTGGCCTGGGCGGAGGGCGATTTCGACTTCGACGCCAAGGCCAAGCTGCCGGCAGACGAGACCGTCCGTTCCTCCATCCCGGAGCTCATCGAGCGAGCCGGGTCGAACGGAGGCCCCCGGACGGCGACCGCCACGGTCAATCCGCCGGCGCCGAAGCCGCCGGCCCCGCAGCGCCGCTCCCAGCCGGGCCCCGCGCCCGCGCCGCCGCCTCAGCC
>JBKPCH010000166.1:0-16501 GCA_046727275.1 Candidatus Dormiibacterota bacterium | reverse complement strand
AGCGTGCCCGCCGGGCCTGATCCGCACCCAGTCGACTGCCCACACCGGGCCGGCGCGTCCTCCGGCAGGCGGGCCGGGCACCTCGCCTGGCCGTTCCCGTCCCACCCGGCCGGCCGCCGCGCCCTGGCCGCGCCGGGCCGGCCTCCTCCATAATCGACGTTCATCATGCAGCCGGCGTCCGCCCTCCTCGACCACGTCCGGGCAGGCGTCGTCCCCCCGTGCCCTAGGTAGCCCGCGCCGGCCTGTTCGCGCGGGCTTCGCCGCCGTCATCCAGACTGTTCACGCCTAGGGAGAACCAGATGATGACCGACGCCACCACCGTGAGCACCGACTCCAACCAGTACGACTTCGTGAAGGACATCACCCGGATGTCCGTCGACATCGACCGCTGGTACACGGACGTCGTCCGCAAGGCCGAGCTGGCGGACTACACGCCGGTGCGCGGGTGCATGGTGATCCGCCCGTACGGCTACGCGCTGTGGGAGGCCATCCAGCGGGCCTTCGACGACATGATCAAGTCCAGCGGCCACGAGAACTGGTACTTCCCGCTCCTCATCCCGGAGGAGCTGCTGATGAAGGAGGCCGAGCACATCGAGGGGTTCACGCCCGAGGTGGCGTGGGTCACCGAGGCCGGCAGCCACGGCAAGCTCGACCAGCGGCTGGCCATCCGGCCGACGAGCGAGACCATCATCGGCACGCTGATCAGGCGCTACATCCAGTCCCACCGGGACCTGCCGAAGCTGACCAACCAGTGGTGCAACGTGCTCCGCTGGGAGATGCGGACGCGCCTCTTCCTGCGCACCGCCGAGTTCCTCTGGCAGGAGGGCCACACGTTCCACGCCAGCCCGCAGGAGGCGAAGGACGAGGTCGACCTCATCCTGGAGTACTACCGCTCCATCTGCGAGGACTGGCTGGCCATCCCGGTGCTGGCCGGCATGAAGACCGACACCGAGAAGTTCGCCGGCGCGGAGTACTCGAAGAGCGTCGAGGCGATGATGCGGGACGGCCTGGCGCTCCAGGCCGGCACGTCGCACTACTTCGGCCAGAACTTCAGCCGGGCCTATGACATCTCCTTCGCCAACCAGCAGAACCAGCGCGAGCTCTGCTACTCCACGTCCTGGGGCATCTCCACCCGCCTCATCGGCGCCCTGATCCTGGCCCACGGGGACGACTCCGGCCTCGTCCTGCCGCCGCGCATCGCGCCGGTGCAGGTGGCGGTCGTCCCGATCTTCCGCGACGCCGAGGGCCGCGCCCGCGTCGAGGCCTTCATCGAGACGTGGTACCAGCGGCTGGCGGCCGAGGGCATCCGGCTCCGGGTCGACTGGAGCGAGGACCGGCCGGCCAGGAAGTTCAACCACTGGGAGCTGCGGGGAGTCCCGCTCCGGCTGGAGGTCGGACCGCGCGACGTCGATGCCCGCCAGGTGACGATGGTCGACCGCCTGACGCGGACGAAGCAGACCGTGCCGGTCGCCGGCCTCTGGGAGCGGCTCCGGGACGACCTGGCCCGGTTCCAGCGCGACCTCTACCGGCGGGCGCTGGACTTCCGCGAGGAGCACACGTACGAGGTCTCCACCCTGGCCGAGCTGGTGGAGCACTTCCGGAACGGCAGCGGCTTCGTGTGGGCGCCCTGGTGCGGCAGCGCGGAGTGCGAGGCCATGGTGAAGGAGGAGACGGGCGGCGTCACCACCCGCAACTTCGACCCGGACGCCCCGGCCGAGGGGACCTGTCTCGTCTGCGGGCGGCCGGCCCGGAGGCGCATCGTGTTCGCCAGGGCCTACTGACGGACCCGGTCAGCGGGACAGGCTCGCTTGACCGGCCCGATATCTTGGTAAGAACGAGCGGGGCAGTCGTGAGCATCTCGGAACTCCTGCGGATCGCCGACCACCTGCCTCCCGCAGACCGGGAGCTGGTGCGGAGGGCCTATAGCCGCGCCTCCGAGGCCCACGTCGGCCAGCGCCGCCTGTCCGGCGAGGAGTACGTCGAGCACCCCCTGCGCGTGGCCCGTATCCTGGCCGACCTCGGACTGGACGCCCAGACCCTGGCGGCCGCGCTCCTCCACGACACGGTCGAGGACACCGAGCTCACCCTCGAGGAGGTCGAGGCCGAGTTCGGGTCCTCGGTCTGCCGCCTGGTCGAGGGCGTGACCAAGCTGAGCCGCATCGAGTTCCGCTCGGACCAGCAGCTGCACGCGGAGAACATCCGCCGGATGCTGCTGGCGATGGCGGACGACATCCGGGTCGTCCTCATCAAGCTCGCCGACCGGCTGCATAACATGCGCACACTCGACGCCTTGCCGGAGCAGCGCCGGCAGAAGATCTCGCGGGAGACCATGGACATCTACGCCCCGCTGGCCCACCGGCTGGGCATGGGCCAGATCAAGTGGGAGCTCGAGGACCTGGCCTTCCGCAACCTGGACCCGGACACGTACCACGACATCGTCCGGCGGGTGAACCGCAAGCGCAAGGACCGCGAGCGGACGGTGACCGACCTGGGCGACATCCTGAACCGGGAGCTGGACAAGATCGGCATCCAGGCGCGGATCACCGGGCGGCCGAAGCACATCTACTCGATCTGGCAGAAGATGCTGCGGGACCACAAGGACTTCTCCCAGATCTACGACCTGCTCGCGATGCGGGTGATGGTGGACTCGGTGAAGGACTGCTACGGCGTGCTGGGCGTGGTCCACTCGCTGTGGAAGCCCCTGCCCGGCCGCTTCAAGGACTACGTGGCCATGCAGAAGTCCAACGGCTACCAGTCCCTGCACACGACCGTGATCTCCCACACCGGGGAGCCGCTGGAGGTCCAGATCCGCACCCACGAGATGCACACGATCGCGGACCACGGCGTCGCGGCCCACTGGACGTACAAGGAGCGGAACGGCGACGCGCGCTTCGACCAGAAGCTGAGCTGGCTCCGGCTGCTGATGGAGTGGCAGAAGGAGGTCACCGACGCCGAGTCGTTCGTGGACGCGGTGAAGGTGGACATCTTCCAGGACGAGGTCTTCGTCTTCTCGCCGAAGGGCGACGTGCTGAACCTGCCGGCCGGCTCCACGCCGGTCGACTTCGCCTACCGGATCCACACCGAGGTGGGCCATCGCTGCATCGGGGCCAAGGTCAACGGCCGGATGGTGCCGCTGTACTACGAGCTCCGGAACGGCGAGATCGTGGAGATCCTCACCACGAAGGGGCCGCACGGGCCGAGCCGCGACTGGCTGAACTTCGTCAAGAGCGCCTCGGCCCGCGAGCGCATCCGGAAGTGGTTCAAGAGCCAGACCCGGGAGGAGAACGTGGCCAAGGGCCGCGACCTCCTGGAGCGGGAGCTGCACCGCATGCACCGGCTGACCATCGGCCAGCTGCCCGACGGGAAGCTGGAGGAGATGGCGGCGCACTACAAGTACGCCACGCCGGAGGACTTCCTGGCCGCCGTGGGCTACGGCGACGTCTCGCCCCACTCCGTGGTGATGCGCATGGCGCTGACGCGGGGCGAGGACGGCGACGAGCTGCGCTCGATCCCGCTGATCCCGCAGGTCCGGCCGACGCCGCGAGTCCTGGTGCGCGGGGAGCGGGGGATCCTGACGCGGATCGCCCCCTGCTGCCAGCCGGTGCCCGGCGACGCGATCACGGGCTTCACCACCCGCGGCAAGGGGGTCAGCATCCACCGGATGGACTGCACCAACGCGGTCAACACGCCGGACGCCGACAGGCTGGTCCCCGTCGACTGGGACATGGAGGCGTCCCAGGTGTACCCCGTCCAGATCAAGATCGAGGCCTGGGACCGGACGGGGCTGCTGCGGGACATCGCCACGGTCGTGGCGGAGCAGCGGGTGAACATGTCTGCCGCCTCAGTGCACGTCTACGACGACAAGACGGCGGTGGTGTCGGCGACGGTGGAGATCGACTCGCTGTCGCAGCTGTCGCGCCTGCTGGAGAAGCTGGAGCAGGTCCGCGACGTCCACACGGTGGCGCGCGAGGCGAGCTTTTGATGCAAGGGGGGAGCGAGCTCCCCCCTTCCGGAACCCCCCTCTCTGTCGGGGACGTTGGGGGCGCCTCCGGCGCGTCCCTTCGGGTCTGGCGGCGACGTCCGGCCTCCAGGGAAGACGGAACTCACTCGCTCGCGCGAAGCGCATTCCTACCGGCGGCGTCTCCGCGTCTCTGCGCTCTTGAGGGGGCCGAGGACAGCCGGCGCCGACAGGGCGGGGGCTGACGACCAGCCGCTGCCGCGTGAGGGAGGCGACGGGGTAGCATCGCCCCCCTCCGCGGCCGGTCCCGGGTGGGGGAGGGGGGCCGCCTCGAGCGGCGGCCCCCGCAGGAGTCAGGCGGCTACGGGTTGCAGCGCGCCGGGGTGACGGAGGTGTCGGGCTTGACGCAGAGCGGGCCCAGACCCGTCGTGGCGTCGGGGACGCTGATCATCGCCAGCGGTCCGGCGTTGTGCTCGCCGTTGAACGGGGTCGGCTTGGTGGGGTCGAACCCGCAGGCGACCGCGTCGGCGGGATTGTTGAACCAGAAGCCGATCTCGAACGCGTTCGTCGGGGGCAGGTTGACGGCGGGGTCGAAGCCGAAGATCTGGTCGAGCAGGATGGTGCGGATGCGGACCGAGCCGTTGCCGTACTTGTCGGCCTGCACGTCGGACTGGTACCAGGCCAGGCCGAAGTTCTTGAAGGCCGGGTCCGGCGTGCCGGCCGCGGTCAGGCTGCTGTTCTGGACCGTGAAGAGGTCGAACGCCAGGTTCGGCTTGATGTTGTGGATGTGCAGGTTCAGCGTGTCGTTGAGGTTGCCGCGCTGGACGGTCACGTCCGCGGCCGGCGCCCGGTTGGGGTCACCGGGGAAGCGGGCCAGGCAGTTCACGAACTTCGGGTTCGCGACCAGCTTGAAGTGGGCCACGTCCTGCCCGCTGGCTCCGGCCTGGACGGCGCGCGAGGCGTTGAGCCCGAAGGCGACGAGGGCCGCTGCCACGAGGAGCGAGACCAGGGCCAGCGAGCGAGCCGGCCGGCGCAAGAACGTCGTCATCATCGAAGTCCTCCAGGGGTTTTTGTCCGAGCCGAGGGCCCTCGGTCGGACTCGTCTACGGACCGAGACCCGCCGCCGGTTCACGACCCGGCGCGGTAGATTTGGCCGGATGGCCGAGCAGCGCCTGCACGTGGAGGTGACCGCGGACCGCCAGTTCGGGACCAACTCCTACCTGGTCGAGGACGAGGCCACCCGCGACGCGGTCGTCATCGACGCCAACCTGGAGCCGGACCTGATCGTCGAGCTGGCCGGCCGGCGCGGCGTGACCGTGCGGGCGATCCTGCTGACGCACACCGACATCGACCACATCGCCGGCCTCGAGAGGCTGCGCGAAGCGTTCGGCGACGTCCCCATCGCCGTCCACGACCTGGAGCGCGAGGTCGTGACCGAGGGCACACCGCTCCGCCTCGAGTTCCCGCGCCCGCTGCCCGCCTTCGCCGGCGTGGAGCCGCTGGAGCCGGGCCAGGTCTACCGCGCCGGCTCGCTCGCCTTCGAGGTCCTGCACACGCCGGGCCACAGCCCGGGCGGCGTCACCCTGCGCATCGGCAACGCGCTGTTCACGGGCGACGCGCTGTTCGCCGGCTCGATCGGCCGCTCCGACTTCGCCAACGGCGACGGGCAGGTCCTGCTGGCGGGCATCCGCGACCGGCTCATGACCCAGCCCGACGACATGCTCGTGTTCAGCGGCCACGGACCGGTCAGCACGATCGGCCAGGAGCGCCGCTACAACCCCTTCCTGTGAGGTCCTTCTGGCGGTTCCTCCGCGAGCTCGTGACCGAGCCCGCTCCGCCGCGGCCGACCGGCCACCGGCCCAACCACGGCCGCGGCCGCCACGGGCACGGGGAGCACGACGAGCTGGAGCGCCTGCGCGAGGCGGACGAGCGGGTCATGGACGCCGGCGACGACGCCAGCCCGCCACCCCAGCAGCCGCACCACTGACCGGGCCCGGCGGCCGCCCGTCCCTATTCGTAAACTCGGCGCGATGTCTACCAGCTCACCCATCCGGGCCGCCCGCGGCGTCCGCGACATCCTGCCGGACGAGCGGGCGGCGTGGGCGGTCGTGGAGCGCGCGGCGGGGGAGAGCGCCCGCCGCTACGGCTACCGCGAGATCGAGGTGCCCGTCATCGAGCCGGTCGAGCTGATCGAGCGCGGCGTGGGCGCCGACACCGACGCCGGCGGCAAGGAGCTCTTCCGCCTGGAGCCGCACGGTGACACGGACGGGGGCGGCGGCGCCCGCCTCGTGCTGCGTCCCGAGGCCACGGCCGGCGTGGTCCGCGCCTACTTCCAGGGCGGCCTCAACCAGGGCCCGCAGCCGGTGCGCCTCTTCCTGCTCGGCCCGATGTTCCGCCACGACAGGCCGCAGGCGGGCCGCTTCCGGCAGTTCTACCAGTTCGACGTCGAGGTGATCGGCGACGAGTCCGCCGCCTACGACGCCGAGGTGATCGAGCTGACGTGGGGCTGGCTGGCCGGCCTGGGCATCGCGGGCGTCGTCCTGGAGCTGAACAGCATCGGCGACCAGAACTGCCGGCCGGCCTACATCGAGCTCCTCAAGGCCTACTACCGGCCGCTGAAGGACCGGCTCCACCCGGACTGCCAGCGCCGGCTCGAGGAGAACCCGCTGCGGCTGCTCGACTGCAAGGAGCCGCAGTGCGAGCCCTTCAGGGCCGGGGCGCCCAGGATCACCGACCATCTCTGCGCGCCCTGCGCAGCCGCCTTCGAGGAGGTGAAGTCGTTGCTGGACGCCGCGGGCCTGGAGTACCGGCTGAACCCCTTCCTCGTGCGCGGGCTCGACTACTACACGCGCACCGTCTTCGAGCTCCAGCACGAGGCCCTGGGCGGCGCGCAGAACTCGCTGGGCGGCGGCGGCCGCTACGACGGCCTGGCCGTGGCCCTGGGCTACCCGGACACCCCGGGCGTCGGGTTCGCCGGCGGCGTCGACCGCGTCGTGGCGATGCTGCAGCAGGAGGTGGGCGGCGTGACCCCACCCCCGGCGGCCGAGCTGCTGGTCCTGCCGGTGGGCGAGGGCACGGACCTGGACCGCGCCGCCGCCCAGGTGGGCCGCCTCGGCCGCGCGGTGGTCCCGACGGCCGTCGACTACAGCCGGCGCAGCCTGCGCGCCAAGATGCGCGCGGCCGACCGCTCCGGCGCCCGGCGGGCCGCGATCATGAACGCGGACGAGGCCGGCCGCCGCGTGGTCCAGCTTCGCGACCTGGTCAGCGGCGAGCAGCGCGAGGTCTCGTGGGACGAGCTCCCGGAGGCGCTGGCGTGAGCGGCTTCACCGCCCAGCGCTGCGGCGACCTGCGCGCGTCCGACGCAGGCCGCGACGTCGAGCTCTACGGCTGGGTGGCGCGCCGGCGCGACCACGGCGGCCTGATCTTCGTCGACGTCCGCGACCGCTGGGGCGCGGTGCAGGTCGTCTTCAACCCCACCGCCGCGCCGGAGGCGCACGCGGCGGCGGCCGACCTGCGCGGCGAGTACGTCGTGCGCGTGCGCGGCGTGGTCCAGCGCCGGCCCGAGGGCTCCGAGAACCCGAACCTGCCCACCGGCGGGGTCGAGGTGCACGCCTGCGAGCTGGAGGTGCTGAACCCCAGCCTCACGCCGCCCTGGCAGCTGGAGTCCGACCAGGAGCCGGAGGAGTCGCTGCGGCTCCGCTACCGCTACCTGGACCTGCGCCGGCCGCGGATGCAGCGGATCCTGCAGGTCCGGCACCGGGTCAACCACCTGACGCACCGCTACTTCGACGGCCGGGACTTCCTCGAGGTGGAGACGCCGATCCTGACCAGGAGCACGCCGGAGGGGGCCAGGGACTTCCTGGTGCCGTCCCGGCTGCACCAGGGCCAGTTCTACGCGCTGCCGCAGTCGCCGCAGCAGATGAAGCAGCTGCTCATGGTGGCCGGCGTCCAGCGCTACTACCAGATCGCCCGCTGCCTGCGCGACGAGGACCTGCGCGCGGACCGCTCCGCCGAGTTCACCCAGCTCGACCTGGAGGCGTCCTTCGTCGAGGAGGAGGACGTCTTCGGCCTGGTCGAGGGCTGGATCCAGCTGCTCTGGCGCGAGGTGCTCGGCGTCGACCTGCCCCTGCCCTGGCCCCGCCTGACCATGAACGAGGCCCTGCTCAGGTACGGGACCGACAAGCCGGACCTCCGCTACGAGCTGGAGATCGCCGACCTCGGCGAGGTGCTCGCCGGGACGAGGGCGCAGGTCTTCCGCGGCGCCCTGGACTCCGGCGGCGTGGTCAGGGGCCTGGCGGTGCCCGGCGGCCGGGACCTGACCCGGCGCGAGCTGGACGAGCTGGCCACCCTGGCCCGGGGCGCCGGCGGCAGGGGCCTGGCCTGGCTGCCGGGCGGGCCGCTGGACAAGTTCCTGGACCCCGCCGAGATCGAGGCGGTCATGGCTCGCACCGGAGCCGGCGAGGGGGACCTCGTGCTGGTGGCCGCCGACCGCCGCCGGCGCGCCGAGAAGGTCATGGGCCTGGTCCGGGCCGAGGTGGCCCGCCGCCGCGGCCTGGTCCGCGAGGGCGAGTGGCGGTTCCTCTGGGTCTACCCGATGAACCTGTTCGAGGAGGACGACGAGGGCGGGCTCACGTACGGCCACCACCCCTTTACCCGGCCGATGGAGGAGGACCTGGCCCTGATCGACGAGCGGCCCTACGACGTCCGCGCCCACGCCTACGACGTCGTCTGCAACGGCTACGAGCTGGGCGGGGGCAGCCTCCGGATCCACGACCGGGCGCTCCAGGAGCGGGTCTTCCGCATCCTCGGCCTGCCCGACGAGACGATCCAGGAGCGCTTCGGGCACCTGCTGGAGGCGTTCGAGTACGGCGTGCCGCCCCATGGCGGCGTGGCCTTCGGGCTGGACCGGGTGGTGATGATGCTGGCCGGCACCGACAACATCCGGGACGTCATCGCCTTCCCCAAGACCCAGTCGATGCAGGACCTGATGATGGACGCGCCCAGCCCGGTGGACGAGGCCCAGCTTCGGGAGCTGGGCATCCAGCTCGGGCCCGCGAATAAGTCCTGACCGGAGCGGGTACCATGGTGGTGTTCCCGCTGGGGACGAGGGTCACAGTGCGCGTTGCCCAACATCAAACGCATCGGGACCCCGGAGTCTCGTGCGCAGCCCAGATGCCCGCTTCGACGGGACCTGGAAAGCGCCGGGCAGGGGACCCACCTGAGTGACATCAGGACAACCGACGGCCCTCGTTCCGGCGGGTCCAGGCGCAAGGGGGGGCAGGCCCCCCCTTCCGGAACCCCCCCTCTATTCGGGACATCTGGGGGACCTGCGGTCCAGCATTCCTACCGGCCGCCACCGCTCGTTTCTCCCTCCCCCCGTGCGGGGGAGGGGATGCAAGGGGGGAGCAAGCTCCCCCCTTCCGAAACCCCCCTCTTTGTCCGGGACTTTGGGGGCGCCTTCGGCGCATCCCTTCGGGCCGGCGCGCGACGCCTGGAGGGCAGGGGAGACGGACTCATCCGCTCGGGCGAAGCCCATTCCTACGCGCCGCGTCTCCTCCGCCCTTCTGTTCTCGCGGAGGAGGGTCGGGGTGGGGGGTGGGTTCGTGCCGGCACCCTCGCCCGGGAAGCTTCTCTGATCAGCGCCTTCCCGCCCGGGCTCCTGCTCGGGCCCGCCCTGGTCCTCCTCCTCGCCCAGCTCTGCCACGGGCTCTGGCACGATCGCCGGCGCCGGTACCTGGCGGTGCTCCTGCTGACGGCGGCCGGCGTGGGGCTCGGACAGCTCTGGGACGTCCTCGGCCTGCCGGCCGTCAGGCTCGGCCAGGTGAACGTCCTGCCGGCCGTTCCGTTCGCCATCGCGCTGCAGACGCAGGCGAGGCGCCTGACCCTAAGATTGCCGTAGCTTCGCACTGATCCCGTTTGGCCTGGCTGACGCCGAGGTATGTCATTGCTGAACTTCCTGTATTTGGCCGGTGGTCTCGCGGTCCTGGTGGTGGCGCTCTTCCTGTGCCTGGCGCTCTACCGCCTGTCGCGGGCCCTGCGGGCGCTGGAAGAGGCTTTGATGACGACCGATGAGGCGATCCGAGAAGTGGTGCCCGAGATGCGCGACGGGCTCGGCAACGTCAACGACATCACGGCGGGCGTGAACGTGGCCCTCCGCACGGCTGGCGTGGGCGCCAGCCGGCTGACCGTCGTGGCGGCTCGCCAGTCCGGCCGCGCCTCCGCCGCCCTCTACGGGGTGCGGATTGCCGCAGGCAGCCTGTGGCGCAGCTTCACGGATCTCGACGAACGATCGAGAGGAGGTCAGCCGTAATGGCAGAAGACGACACCGACGGCAGCGGCGGTTTCGGGTGGGGACTGGTCGTGGGGCTGGCGCTCGGCCTGGTGGCCGGCGCGTTCCTGGCCTCGGGCCCGGGACGCGAGCAGGTGGAGACGCTGCGCGCGCGCACGATCGAGCTGACGGGCACCGCCCGCAGGGCGGCCAGCGATCCCGACAGCCCGCTCGGACGGGCCATCAGCGACGGCATCGGCGCCGCCCGCCGGCGCCGTGTCGAGCTGGAGCGGGCCGCCCGGAGCCTGCGCCAGGAGGGCAGCGAGGCGGCGGAGTCCGTCAGGGAGGCGACGCCGGATGAGTGAGGCCCCTCGGGCCCAGCTCGCGGAGCTCAAGATCCACGCCCAGGACGACTTCATCGGCCTGGCCAAGCGGGTCGCCACGTCGCTGGGCGGCCTCGTCGGCTTCGACCTGGAGAAGATCGACGAGCTGGCCATCGCGGTGACGCAGGCCTGTGGCAGCGCCATCGAGCAGGCCGAGGACGCGTGGGGCCCGGGCGCCACGCTGAAGCTCACGTTCTCGGCCAACCAGAACGCGATCTACGTCGACGTGGACACCATCGCCCCCAGCACGCCCGAGGCGCTGGAGGCGCTCCCCAGTGCGCTCCAGCGGGCGCGCCGGACAGAGTTGCAGGGGCGGCATGCGCCGGCGCAGCGAGCGCAGGCCCAGGCCGACATCGAGCGAGCGGTGGCGCGCGAGATGATCCGGCTCTTCGTCGACGAGTTCCTTCCCCAGGTGGACACGAGCCGGCGCCAGGTCAGGTACCGGATGGTGAAGTACCTCATCAGTTGAGTCAGCCCCAGCCGCGAGAGCGCGCGGATGAGCCCTCGCCGCAGCGAGAGGTGCTGCGGCAGCTCCACCGGCGCTACGCGGAGACCGATGACCCGCGTGAGCGGGACCGCATCCGCGAGCAGCTGGTGCGTGGGTACGAGAGCCTGGTCCACTTCCTGGCGCGCCGGTTCCAGAACCGGGGCGAGCCGCTGGAGGACATCGTCCAGGTGGGCTTCCTCGGCCTGATCAAGGCGATCGACCGCTTCGACCCCGGCCTGGGCAACGAGTTCACGACCTTCGCCACGCCGACCATCCTGGGCGAGATCCGGCGCTACTTCCGCGACAAGGGCTGGGCCATCCGCTTCCCGCGCCGGCTGCAGGAGCTGCACCAGCAGGTGCTGCGGGCGAACGAGGAGCTCAAGAACGAGCTCAGCCGCCAGCCGACCGTGGCCGAGGTGGCGGCGCGCCTCAACGTACAGCCGGACGATGTCCTGGAGGCGATGGAGATGAGCAGCGCCCTCACGCCGCTCTCCATCGACTCCACGGTGGGCAGCGGCGACGACGGCGGCCGGCAGCTCAGCGAGTCGGTCGGCAGCGACGACCCCAACCTGGACCGGGTCGAGATGCGCGAGGTGCTGGAGCGGGCGATGCAGCACCTGAACGAGCGGGAGCGGCGGATCATGATGATGCGCTTCTTCGACGAGATGTCGCAGTCGGAGGTCGCCAAGCGCCTGGGCATCAGCCAGATGCACGTGTCCCGCCTGCAGCGAGCCGCGCTGGAGCAGCTCCGCCAGTATTTGCCGCCCGACGCGGCGTCGTAGGGAGACAAAGTCTCCCTCCCCCCTCGCGGGGGAGGGTTGGGGTGGGGACGGAACACCTGGCTCTCCGCGGCCGGCGCCAGCTGATCCGCACCAGTCCCGAGGCTTCGCGCCAGTCCCACCACCCCCACCCTGCCCTCCCCCGCGCGAACAGAAGGGCGGAGGAGACGCGGCGCGTAGGAATGGGCTTCGCCCGAGCGACTGAGTCCGTCTTCCCTGCCCTCCAGGCTTCGCGCCCCGGCCCGAAGGGATGCGCCGAAGGCGCCCCCAACGTCCCGGACAACCAGGGGGGTTTCGGAAGGGGGGAGCTTGCTCCCCCCTTGCATCCCCTCCCCCGCAAGGGGGGAGGGTTCCGATGGCTGGCTGGGCAGCTGGTGCCGGCCCGCGAGGGCGGGGGTTGAACTCCGTAAACTAACTCGACCTGTGACCGGAGCAGAGATACGCCGGCGGTTCCTGGCGCACTTCGAGGCCCGGGACCACCTCGTCCTGGACAGCGCGCCACTCGTCCCGGCGGACGACCCCACCACGCTCTTCATCTCCGCGGGGATGCAGCCGCTCCAGCCCTACTACCTGGGCCTGCGGCCGCCGCCGCACCCCCGGCTGGCCTCCTGCCAGAAGGTCTTCCGCACCGTCGACCTGGACAACGTCGGCCGCACAGACCGCCACCACACCTTCTTCGAGATGCTGGGCAACTTCGCGCCCACCGGCGGCTACTTCAAGGAGACCGCCATCCCGCTCGCCTGGGAGTTCGTGACCGACGCCGGGCGGGGCCTGGGCCTGCCCATCGACCGCCTCCGGGTCACCGTGCACCCGACGGACGAGGAGGCGCGGGACATCTGGCGCCGCGACATCGGCGTCCGCCCGGACTGGATCTACGACAATGCCGAGAACTGGTGGGGCCTCGAGGTGGGCCCGTGCGGGCCCGACTCGGAGCTCTGGTGGGACCGCGGGCCCGGGTACGGCTGCGGCCAGCAGGACTGCTGCCCGGACCACTGCGACCGCTTCCTGGAGTTCTGGAACCTGGTCTTCCCTCAGTTCGACAGGCAGCCCGACGGCACCCTGCTGCCGCTGCCCACCGGGGCGGCGGTGGACACCGGCATGGGCCTGGAGCGCGTCACCTCGGTCCTGCAGGACGTGCCCAGCAACTTCGACACCGACCTGCTCATGCCGCTCATCTCGTTCGTCCGGGAGTCCGGCAGGGACGTCACCCGGCTCTCCGAGCGCGTCATCGCCGACCACGTCAGGGCGGCCACGTTCGTCATCGGCGACGGCGTCCTGCCGGCCAACGAGGGGCGCGGCTACGTCCTGCGCCGGGTGCTCCGGCGCGCCGCCCTGCACGCGCGCCGCGTCGGCTTGGCCAGGCCGCTGGCCGAGGCGGTGCCGATCGTGGTGACCGGGATGGTCGAGCAGTACCCCTACCTGGCCGAGCGCGAGCGCGACGTCCGGGAGGCCGTCGCCGCCGAGCAGGACGCCTTCGGGCGAACGCTGGAGCGGGCGATGGAGGTGTTCGAGCAGCTGGCCTCGCGGCCCGGCTCGGAGATCGCCGGCGCCGACGCCTTCCGCCTCCACGACACCTTCGGCATGCCGCTGGAGCTGACCCGGGAGCTGGCGGAGGAGCGTGGGCTGACCGTGGACGAGGCCGGCTTCCAGGCCGCGATGGCCGAGCAGCGCGAGCGCTCGCGCCGGACGACCCGGCGCCGGCTGACCGACCTGAAGGGCCTGCCCCAGTCCGCCTTCGTCGGCTACGACGAGCTGGTCGCCGAGGCGACCGTGCTGGCGCTGCGCCGCGACGGGGTCGAGGTGCCGGAGGCCGGCGAGGGCGACGAGGTCGAGGTCTACCTGGACCGGACGCCGTTCTACGCCGAGTCCGGAGGCCAGGTCGGCGACACCGGTCGCGTGAGGGGCCCGGACGGCGAGGTGGCCGTCGAGGACACCCAGCGGCCGCTGGAGGGCGTGATCGTCCACCTGGGCCCGGTCCGCATCGGCCGGCTCCGCGCCGGCGACCGGGTCGCCGCGGCGGTGGACGCCGGGCGCCGGCGCCAGGTCATGCGCCATCACACCGCCACGCACCTGCTCAACCGGGCACTGGAGGAGCTGCTGGGCCGCCGCAGCCTGCAGCGCGGCTCCTGGGTCGGCCCCGACCACACTACGTTCGACTTCCCGCTCGACCGCGCGCTGACCCCGGAGGAGCTGGAGCGGCTGGCGGCCCGGGTCAACGAGCAGGTCAGGGCCGCGCTGCCGCTGACCGCCCGCGTGCTGCCCTACGAGCAGGCGATCGGCACCGGCGCCACCCACCTGTTCGAGGAGAAGTACGGCGACCAGGTGCGCGTGGTCTGCTTCGGCGACTGGACCTGCGAGTTCTGCGGCGGCACCCACGTCGCCAGCACCGCGGACGTCGGCCTCGCCGTCATCACTGGGGAGTCCAGCATCGGCCAGGGCCTGCGCCGCCTGGACATGACGGTCGGCGAGACGGCGGAGGCGCTCGTCCGCCGCCGGCTGGCCGCGCTGGACGAGCTGGCCCGCGCCCTCGGCGTGCCGGTGGACCAGGTCCCCGGCCGCGTGGCCGAGCTGCGACGAGAGCTGCGCGAGTCCGGCCGGCAGGTCGAGCGCCTGCGTGACGAGCTGCGCACGGCCCGCGTCCAGGGCCCCGACGGCGGCCCGCGGCGCCGCCCCGCCCGCGTGCCGCTGATCCTGGAGCAGGTGCCGGCGGGCGGCCAGGACGACCTCCGCGGCTACGCCGACCGCTACCTCGAGGTGCTCGGCGGCCGCGGCGTCGTGGCGGTCGCCAACGACGCCAACTTCGTCGTCAAGGTCTCCCGCGACCTGGCGGGCGAGCTGCCGGCCAGGGGCCTGGCGCCGCTGCTCGGCCGCGGCGGCGGGAGCGACCAGATGGCGCAGGGCCGGCTCGACCGGCCGGCGGCCGAGGCGTTCACGGAGGTGGAGGCCTCGCTGCAGTGACCCAGTTCAGGTTCCTGAAGAGCCGGGACGACTACTACCGCCACTTCACGGCCCTGGACATCGGCACGGACCTGGTCAAGGGGCTGGTCGTCCGCCGCGAGGCACCGAACGGCGTCATCCTCGGCGTGAGCCGCGAGCCGCAGCACCCGGACGCCATGCGGGGCGGCGCGATCGCCGACGTGGAGCTGGTGATCGACGCCTGCAACCGCGCGCTGGAGGCGGCCGAGGACATGGCGGGCACGGTGCCCGGGCAGGTCGTGATCGGCATCGCGGGGGAGATGGTCAAGGGCTTCTCGTCCTCCATCGCCTACCCCCGGGAGCGGCCGGAGGAGCGCGTCCGCGAGTCGGAGCTGCGCAACATGCTGCAGCTGGTCGAGAAGCGGGCGCTGCGCGAGGCGCAGCACCTGCTGGAGCTGGAGCGCTCCTACGGCGAGGTCGGCGAGGTCCGGCTGGTCCACTCGGCCATCACGCAGGTCCGCATCGACGGCTACCCCGTCACGAACCCGATCGGCTTCCAGGGCCGCAACCTCGAGGTGACGGTCTTCAACACGTTCGCCCCGATGAGCCAGGTGACGGCGATGGAGACCGTCGCGCGCGAGCTCGACCTGGAGATCGCGGGCACGGTCTCGCAGCCCTACGCGCTGGCCCGCGCGTGTGCCAGCGACGAGGCCTGGGAGACGGGCGGGATCTTCATCGACATCGGGGGCGGCACCACGGACGTGGCGCTGCTCCGGGGCGGGGGCGTCGAGGGGACGCGGATGTTCGGACTCGGCGGCCAGGCCTTCACCCGCCGCCTGGCCGGCGAGCTGGGACTGAGCTACCACGAGGCCGAGGCGCGCAAGCTCCGCCACGCGGAGGGGCTCCTGTCCCCGGAGCAGGAGCACCAGGTCAGCCAGCTGCTGCTGGCGGACGTGGAGGTCCTGCTGCAGGGCCTCGCGCTGTGCCTGCGGGAGCTCGCCAGGGGCGAGCCGCTTCCCTCTAACATCTACGCCTGCGGCGGGGGGAGCCTGCTGCCGGAGCTGATGAACGAGCTTCACAAGAACCTCTGGGCCGAAGGACTGCCCTTCGAGCGCCAGCCCTGGGCGCGGCTGCTGATGCCCGGGGACAGCCACAACCTGATCGACTCGACGGGACAGCTCGCCTCGGCTCAGGATGTCGGACCGATGGCGCTGGCCAACCACGCTCTTCGGGTGGAGACGGAGGACCGCGACGCCGTCAACGGCGTAATGCGCGGCGTCCTCAAAGCGATGAAGGTATGAGGGCCCTGGCCTGCTCGACGCGGCGCGGGCCCTCGCGGGGGGCGAGGGAGATTCCGTGGGGGGCAACGGAGGGCATCCGCTCATGGCAGCCGATCCGATCCTGGTAGAGGCCGAAGACGAAGTCCCGGCCATCATCGAGCGCATCCGGCGCAGCGCCGCGGAGGAGGTGCACCTCGTGCTGCCTCCCCGGTCCCGCTTCGGGCAGAGCCGCTTCAACTTCCAGCTGCTGAGGCAGTACTCGACCCGGCTGGGCAAGCGGGTGGCGATCGCGTCGCCAGACCCGGTGGTGCAGCGGCTGGCGGAGGAGAGCGGCTTCGGCGCCATCCGGCTGGGCGCCCCGGAGCCGCCGCCGTTCGCGCCGCACCAGGTGCCGCGCCCGTCGCGGGGCCGCGTCGGCGCGGGCACGGCC
>JBKPCH010000165.1:0-11744 GCA_046727275.1 Candidatus Dormiibacterota bacterium | reverse complement strand
CCGACATTTCGTCGGCAGCGTCAGATGTGTATAAGAGACAGGGCCTGGCCTCGGCAGGTGGGTCGCCAGCCAGCCGACCCCGACTGCCGTGGCGGCCAGGGCGGCGACGGCGGCTCCGGCGACGCCCGCGACCAGCACCGCGCGGCGGCTGGGCCGCGGCAGCTCGCGGGGCGGCTCCGGCGACGGCGGCGGCGGCTCCTGGACCGACAGGTCGGGCGGCTCCCAGCCGGCCCGGAGCTCGTCGGCGATGCCGGCGGTCTGGGCCGCCGCCTCGCTGTCCGGGGCCACCTGCTCCGGGGCGACGACGGCCAGGAAGGCGTTCGCCAGCTCGCCCCCGGTCCGGTAGCGCTCGCCGGGCGCCTTCGCCATGCCCCGGGACAGCACGGCGTCCAGCGGCGCGGGGAGGTGCGAGCCGGCCAGCCGGAGCGGGGGCACGGGCCGGTTGACGTGGCCGGCCACCGCCATGATGCCGCGGCCGAACGGCGGCATCCCCGTGGCGATCTCGTAGAGGATCGCGGCGAAGGCGTACACGTCGGTCTGGGGCGTGAGCTCGCGCTCGCCCCGGCACTGCTCGGGCGAGAGGTAGGCGTACGTGCCGGGCAGCCGGCTGGTCGTCGTCAGCTCGGGGTCCGACAGCGCGTAGGCGAGGCCGAAGTCGGTGAGGAGCGCCCTGGTGTCCCGGTTCCTCACCAGCACGTTGGCCGGCTTCAGGTCGCGGTGGGTGATGCCGCGCGAGTGGGCGTAGTCGAGGGCGGCGGCGATGTCCCTGACGCACTGCCGCACCAGGGGGCTGTCCAGGCGCCGCTGCACCGGCAGCCGCTGCAGGTGCTCGCTCAGCGGGAGCGACTCCACGAAGTCCATGGCCAGGTAGGGGATGGCGTCCTCGACCCCGAAGTCGTGCACCTGCACGATGTTGGGGTGGGAGAGGCTGGCCGCCGTCCTGCCCTCCTGCTGGAAGCGGAGGCGGAGCTGCGGCTCGCTTGCGATCTCGCCCGGCAGGATCTTGACGACGCGCGCCACGTTCAGCTCCAGGTGCTGGGCCCTGTAGACGTAGCCGAACGAGCCGACCCCGATCACGGCGTCCAGGCGGTATGGTCCCAGCTGACGTCCGGTGAGGCCGCGCCCCGCCTCCGTCACTCGCCCGGTCCCTGCCTGGGCGCCGCTCGCCGGCCGGCCTGGATCACGATCGGGATCCCCCTGCGGTGCGATCGCCCAATTATCGGCGAGGCCCGAACAGGCGTGCAGGGGGTCCCTGGGACGACGCCCTAGGCAGAGGCTTCGGGCGGGCTGGCGAGGCTCAGCAGCAGCCGCGTGCGCAGCAGTGGGTGCTGGCCCGGCAGCGACTCGCGGACGGCCAGCGTCGCCTTCCCGCGGTCCAGCGTCAGGTCGGACAGGTGGTTCTGGAACCAGAAGCCGTGGACCATCCGCCAGCGGACGGGCGGCCGCGGGGCGCCGGCCAGGCGGGCCAGCAGCCGGGTGAAGGCCCCGATCGCCGGCGTGAGGCCGGCGCGCATGAACCAGAGGTTGGCGCCCTTCAGCCGGTTGCGGACGGGCGACGAGACCAGCTGGTAGATCGGGCTGGCGCCCGGCGGCTGCTCGACCTCCGCGACGTAGCCGAAGTGGACGTCCCCGCCCAGCACGCTGATGGAAGGGGGCGCCGGGCCCCGCTCACCGGCCGCGGCCGAGCGCAGGAGGCCGAGCAGGTGCAGGAAGCCGGCGCCGAACGCCGCCCAGTGCTCCAGGTCCAGCCCCTGCCGGACCGCCTCGGCGAACCGCGCCGCGAGCGGGCCCCACGCCCCGTCGCAGACCCGCTCGTTCAGGGCCTCCATGTCGTGGAGCCCGGGGGGCAGCAGGAGGGGCACGGTGCTGGCGACGAGCAGGTGGCCGGTGTCGCCCCGCACCTGCTCCTCGACCCAGCGCCACTCCTCGCCGTCGAGCATGTCGCGGCCGCCGGGGGTCAGCACCCGCCCCGCCCGGGAGTCGACCAGGAGCAGCAGCGCGCAGCCCAGGTCCCGCCGGGAGCTCCAGCGAACCCGCTCGGGCTGCCGGTGCGCCCGCTCCGCGTGCTCCGTCAGCACCGCGGTGGCGTCGGCGGGCTGCTGCTCCAGCCGGTCCAGCACGCCCTCCTCGCGGCAGGCCTCCAGGCTGAGGTTGCCGATGTGCTGGTAGACCCAGTAGGCCATCAGCGCGGCGACCATGCGCTTGCGCCACCAGGGCAGGCGGTCCTGCTGCTCCCGCCAGGCCTGCGAGGTGTTCCAGTCGTCGTGCACGTCGTGGTCGTCGAAGACCATCGCGCTGGCCACGGTCGAGAGCAGCCAGCGGAGGTCCGGATCGCTCCAGGAGTCGAGGTAGAGCCGCGCGAACTCCTCGAAGTCCACCGCCTCGCCCGGCGGCCCCTCGACCAGCTGGCGCCGGCGGCGGATGAAGTCGAGCACCGGCTCCGGCGGCTGGTCGCTGTAGACCTGGTCGCCCAGGTGGAGCACCAGGTCGGGCAGCTCCGAGGCGTCCCGGTGCCGCAGCTGAGCGGCGAGCGCGGTCAGGGCGTCCACGCCGCGGCCCTCGTCGTGCTCGTCCGGCGGCAGCGTGTAGGGGGGCGTGTGGGGCCGGGCGACCCGGCAGGAGCCGAAGACCATGCGCACGGGGCCCTGGCCGGTCAGGGTGCGCACGACGCTGGGCGGGTAGCCGGAAGCCGGCTCCGGCCACACCTCGCGGCCGTCCAGGCACACGCGGTACTCGTACGTCCGGCCTGGCTCCAGGCCCTGGATCCGGACGACCGCGTAGTGGTGGCCGCAGATCGTGAAGGTGGGCGCCCGGCGGCCCAGGGCCTCGACCGTGCAGGGAGCGTCGGTCTCGACCCAGATGGTGGCGTCGGTCGTCCCGACGTGGCGGAGCATCGGCCCGAGCAGCAGGCTGGCCACGGAATCATTCTCCCTCCCGCCTGGCGGGGGAGGGCGGGACAGCGGGCGGTGCCGGAGATAAGTCTCTCTCCCCCCTTGCGGGGGAGGGTTGGGGTGGGGGGTGGAAGGGGCTGGCTATCACGGTCAGGCTGGGACCCTTCCAGCCAGGCGACCCCACCCCCCACCCTGCCCTCCCCCGCAAGGGGGAGGGATTCTCAGTCCGGCTGGAGGGCCGCGATCTGCTCCGGCGTGTACGCGAGGACCTCGGTCAGCACCTCCGTGGTGTGCTGGCCCAGCGTCGGCGGGGCCAGCCGCAGCGGGGAGGACAGGCCGTCCAGCTTCCAGGGCGCCCCCACCTGGGCGATGCGGCCCGCGGCCGGGTGGTCCATCTCGACCCGCATCTCGCGCTCCACGGCAACCGGGTCGGTGAACGCCAGCTCCAGGTCGTGGATCGGGCCCGCCGGGATGCCGGCCGCCTCCATGCGCGCCAGCCACTCGCCGGTCGAGCGCCTCGTCAGCCGGCGCTCGATCTCCACCCGCAGGTCGAGCCGGCTGGCCTGGCGGTCCGCGTTGGTGGTGAAGCGCGGGTCGCTGCCCAGCTCCGGCGCCTGCAGGGCCTCGCAGAAGCGGTGGTACTGCTCGTCGGAGCCGACGGCCAGGTTCAGGTGGCCGTCCCGCGTCGCGAACGTCCCGTACGGGGCGATCGTGCTGTGGTAGTTGCCCTCGCGCTGGGGCGGCTCGCCCGTGGCGAAGTAGCGGCCCGCCTGGTAGGTCAGCAGCGCCAGGAGGGAGTCGTTGAGCGCCACGTCGATGTAGCGCCCCACCCCCGTGCGGGAGCGCTCCAGCAGCGCGGCCAGGATGGCGTGCGCCGCGAACATCCCCGCCGCCAGGTCGCCCACGGGCACCCCGAGCTTCGTCGGCGGCCCACCCGGCTCGCCGGTGATGCTCATGAGGCCGGACGTGCCCTGCGCGATCTGGTCGTAGCCCGCCAGCGTCGGCCGGCCCTGGCCGAAGCCGCTGATGCTCGCGTAGACCAGCTCGGGCCTGCGCTCGTGCAGCACGTCCCAGCCCAGCCCCAGCCGGGCGGCGGTGCCGGGCCGGAAGTTCTCGACCAGGACGTCGCTGGCCAGCGCCAGCTCCACCGCCGCCTCCAGGCCGGCCGGGCTCTTCAGGTCCAGGCAGACGCTGCGCTTGTTCCGGTTGACGGACATGAAGTAGGAGGACTCCCCGTTGACGAAGGGCGGTCCCCACTGCCGGGAGTGGTCGCCCTCGACCGGCGGCTCCACCTTGACGACGTCGGCGCCCAGGTCACCCAGCAGCATGGTGCAGTAGGGACCAGCCAGGGCGTGGGTGAGGTCCATGACCCTGGTTCCCTCCAGGGGCAGCGGCCCGGTCATCTGGATGACTCCTGTTCTCGAACCCCGGCCGGCTCCCCTTCCCGGGCTCGGCTCCGATCCTCCGGCACGATGACCCGTAGCGTACCGTTTGGCTCCCCCCGGGACCGGCCCGCCTTTCTGGGCGATTCCGGGCCCCGGGTGGCGATGCGCCCGAGTCTCTTAGGATCAGCAGCATCGAGACTCAGACTCGCAGCTATCTGGAGGAGTTCCAGGCCAGCCGGCCCTGGCCGCTCGACCCGTTCCAGGTCGAGGCCATCCAGAAGCTCGACACCTACAGCGGGGTGCTGGTCAGCGCACCCACCTCCAGCGGCAAGACCGTGGTGGCCGACTACTGCAACTTCCGGGCGCAGCGGGAGGGCTCGAAGGTCATCTACACCACGCCGCTGAAGGCGCTGAGCAACCAGAAGTTCCGCGACTTCCGCCGCGAGTACGGCGAGGAGAACGTGGGCCTGGTCACCGGCGAGAACACCATCAACGACGAGGCACCGATCGTCGTGATGACGACGGAGATCCTGCGCAACGTCATCTACGAGGACGTGCCCCGGCTGGACCCGGTCCGCTACGTCGTGCTCGACGAGGTGCACTACATCGACGACTTCCCCCGCGGCTCCGTGTGGGAGGAGGTCATCATCCAGGCCCCCCGGCACATCAAGTTCGTCGGCCTCTCGGCCACGATCGGCAACTACGCCGAGCTGGCGGACTGGATGTCGGAGAACCGCGGACCGGTCGCCACGGTCTTCCACGAGGAGCGCCCGACCGAGCTGAAGCTCTGGCTGGCCATGCGCAACCGCTTCCACCCGCTGTTCGCGGAAGACGGCGGCATCGACCAGCGCACCTGGGCGCGCGCCGTCGAGGAGGAGGAGGCCAGCTTCCGGGTCCGCGGCTTCCGCCAGCTGCCCTCCAACGACATGCTCCGCGTCATCGGGGAGCTGCGCCGGCTCGAGATGGTGCCCGCGATCTACTTCATCTTCTCCAGGCGCGGCTGCCGGGAGGCGCTCCAGCGCTGCGCGTTCCACGAGTTCGACCTGACGGCCGACGCCGAGAAGCGGGCCATCGACGCCCTGGCCGGCGAGCGCCTGCGGGCCCTGGCCGACGAGGACGAGGCGGCGCTGTTCCGGCAGATGGTGGACGGCAACATGCTGCGCCGCGGACTGGCGGTCCACCACGCCGGCCTGCTGCCCTATCACAAGGAGCTGGTCGAGGAGCTGTTCCAGGCCGGGCTCGTCAAGGTCGTCTTCGCCACGGAGACGCTCTCGCTGGGCATCAACATGCCGGCCAAGGCGGTGGTGGTCTCCTCGTTCACGAAGTTCGACGGCGTCAACTTCTCCACCCTCACGACGGGCGAGCTGACCCAGCTGATGGGCCGGGCCGGCCGGCGCGGCATCGACACCCGCGGCCACGGCGTGATCCTGAAGGAGGCCGACGTCGAGATCGGCACCATCTACGAGGTCGCCATGGGCGAGGGCCTCGTGGTCGAGTCGCGCTTCCTGCCCAGCTACAACATGGCGCTCAACCTGCTCCGCCTCTACACGCCGGAGCAGGCCGACGAGCTGATGGCCCGGTCGTTCGGCCAGTACCAGAAGCGCCTGGCCGCGGAGCACACCAGCGACCGGCTGGAGAACATCCGCGACCGCCTGCGCGACCTGGACGCCACCTGGGACTGCGACCGCTGCCGGCGCGAGGACGTGTCCGAGTACTTCCGCATCGAGGACCGGCTGCGCGCCATCCGCCTCGAGGTCCGGCGCCTCCGCCGGGAGGCGGTGCCGGTGCCGCGGCGGGGACGGGGGCGGGGTGGCTGGAAGGGCCGGCCCCACGGCGCCGCCGGCCGCCAGCTGCACCAGCTGGAGGAGGAGCGCCGCGCGCTGCAGGCGCGCCAGCGCCGGCTCCCGGTCGTGCGCTGCCCGCGCTTCGCGGAGCACGTCGCCGCCTACGGCGAGCACCGGACACTGGAGCGCGAGCTGCGGGACGGCGAGCGCGCGATCCGGGAGCAGGCCGACGAGTACCAGCGCAAGCTCCGCCGGCTGTGCCGGATCCTCGCCGAGACGGGGTTCCTGGCGGACGACCGGCCGACGGAGAAGGGCCTGCTGGCGGCCCGCGTGTACGGCGAGAACACGCTGCTCGTCACGGAGGCGGTGTGGCAGGGCTCGCTCGACGGCCTGCGGCCGGAGGAGCTGTGCGCCGCGCTCGCGATGCTCGCCACCGAGGACCGCGCCCGCGACCGGGGCCCACGCCAGGCGCGCCGGTACCCGACTCCCGCCGTGGGCCAGACGGCGCGGCTGCTGCGGGCGCTGTACTTCCGCTTCGCGGACCTGGAGCAGGACCTGGACGAGCCCAACCTGCGACCGCCGTCGTACGACTACATCGACTTCGCCTACCGCTGGGCGGCCGGCGAGCCGATGAACGCGATACCGCTGCCTCCGAACGTCGACATCGGCGACGCCATCAAGGCGATGAAGGGCCTGTACTCGATGCTCCGTCAGCTCGAGTTCGCACTGCGTCAGGCGGATCTGCCACTCCGCGGTCTCGTCCGTGACGCAGTACAGGCAATGGAGCGGGACGTCATCAGACGGACGTGACAGTCACCGCCTGCGTTCACAGGACTGTCGCCACATAGTCGTCAGGTAGTCTCCTGATCGCGTCCCAGCGCGGCCCCACAGTGGCCCTTGGCTCTCGCGAGCCGCTGCGCTTTCCTCAGAGCCCGTCCAGCGGACGGACATCACGAGCACGGAGTGAGGATCGAGTGAGTGAGAGCAGCACTGTGACCGTCGGATCGACGGTCCGCGTCCTCGACCGCGATGGCGAGGAGGAGTACACGATCGTCGGCCGCGAGGAGGCCGACGCCTGGTCGCGCCGCATCTCGTCGGAATCGCCGCTCGGCCGGGCGCTGCTGGGCCGCGGTGAGGGCGAGCAGGTCGACGTGCGGGCGCCGGGCGGCCTGCGGGCCGTGACCATCCTCCGGGTCGCGCCTGAGGCCTGAGCGGCCATCTGGGAGCGTCGGGTTGGCCGCCGGTCGCCGGCGGCCGCCCGCCTACAGCTCGCCGCCGCCGTCCACGACGAGGACCTGGCCGTTGACGTAGCCGGCGGCGTCGGAGACGAGGAACACCGCGACGCCCGCGATCTCCTCGGGCCGGCCGATGCGGCCGAAGGGATTGTTCTCGACCACCCGCCGGAGGATCGCCTCGTTGCCCCACAGCGCCTCGGCGAACCGCGTCTCGAAGAGGCCGGGCGCGATGCAGTTGACGCGGACGCGGCCGCCCAGCTCCCGGGCCAGCTGGCGCGTGAGCATGACCACCCCGGCCTTCGTGACGTCGTACACGCCCAGGCCGGGGCTCGGCCTCAGGCCGCCGGTGCTGGCGATGTTGAGGACGGCGCCGCCGTGCGCCTCCATCCAGGCGCGGCAGACGAGCTGCGTGAGGACGAAGTAGCCGCGCAGGTTGACCTCGAAGGTCTTGTCCCAGGCGCCCAGCTCCGCGTCGATGAGCGGGCCGAAGTACGGGTTGGTGCCGGCGTTGTTGACCAGGATGTCGATCCGGCCGAAGCGCTCCATCGTGGCCTCGACCAGGGCACGCAGGTCGTCGGGACGGCCGGCGTGCGCGGCGATGGCGACGGCCGCGTCCGGCGTGCGCTCGTTGAGCCGGGCGGCGACGAGGTCCAGGTCCTGCTGCTTGCGGCTGCTGAGCACCACGCGCGCGCCGTGCGCGACGAGGCCCTCGGCGATCGCGCTGCCCAGGCCCCGGCTCCCGCCGGTGACGATGGCGACGCGGTCGATCAGGTCGAAGTCGGGCATGGCATCAGCCTCCGGCCGGCGCGGCGGCACCTGGCGCGAGTGCCCACGGGCCGGGCCGGAGGCCGCCGGGACCAGCGAAAAATTGGCTCGCCACGCTTAGCACACACGCAACTGCTTGGCATCGAGACACAGATCGATAGGATAGGCGCCAATGGAAGTCGTTTCCGGCAGGTTCGCTGACGACATCCTCGAGCGGATCTTCCAGCCCACGACCAAGCCCAGCGCCCTCGACCAGGCGGAGGACACGCTGCGCCACCCGAAGCGCCTGGTGTACGTCGCGATGTCCAATCGCAACTTCTACTGGCGCAACCACCTCCAGAAGTTCGTGCTGGACTCGGGCATGGTCCCCGTCAGCCCCTTCATGCTGTTCGACTACTACCTGCTCCACACGGTCCCGAAGACCGTGGTCCGCGAGGCCATGAACAACCTCCTGGCCCGCTGCGACGAGGTATGGGTGTTCGGCCGGATCTCGCTGGGGGTCAAGGTGCAGATCGGCATCGCGAGGCGGATGAGCAAGCCGCTCCGCTACTTCGACATCTCCGAGCTGCCTGTGGCGGTACTGCCGATCTCCGCGGAGACGGCCGAGGAAGAGATTCGCGACTGAGCCGTGACCTCGTCCCGACCGTGGGAGGAAGGGGTTCAGGCGGCGCCGGGCCTGCGCATGGCCCAGGGGCCGTAGCGGAGCGCTGCCAGCACGAACCACAGCAGCAGCACGAACGCGGCCACCGCGAGCACCAGGCTGGCCATGGTGGCGCCCTGGGGCATCGTCTGCGCCTGGGGGTTGGCCAGGGCGACGAGGTTGGTGAGCACCTGGAGGCTGTACAGGACCAGCCAGAGGAGCACGGCCCAGAAGGCCCACCGCCAGCCCCGATAGCTGCCCGCGGCCAGCACCAGCACGACCACGCCGAGGCCGACCACCAGCGCCCAGCCCAGCGCGAACCCGAGGTTCGCCGAGGCCTGCAGGTCCTCGGCGCTCAGACCGGGGTGCTGCGCCCGCTGCACCCGCTCCAGTGACGCCGTGTTCACGTACAGCGCGGTCGTCACCACCCAGAACGCCGTCACGAGGAGCAGGAACCCGGTGGTGACCAGGCGCAGCGGCATGGTCCAGGATGTCGGCTCCCGGCGGCGCCTGACTGCCGCCGCGGCGTCCTCTACCCCTGTCTCCACCCGGCCCATGATGCCTCAGCGGCCGCGGCCGGCGCGCCGGTACCAGCGGTCGGGGTCGTTCAGCTCCTCGGGACGGGGCAGCGCGTCCGGGCCCTCCCAGGCGCGGTTCAGCGCGTCCATCCCGTAGCGGTCGTGGATGGCGAGCGCGAACCGCTCCCCGACGCGGTACTGCTCCATCTTCATCTCCAGGCCGGTCACGCGCAGGACCAGCTGCTCCAGCATGCCGCGCTCGCGGCTGCGCGCCCGGTAGGCCGTCTCCAGCCGCTCGAAGGAGGGCAGCAGCCGGCGGCCGACCAGGTTCATCACCAGGTTGCCGTGGCCCTCGACCAGCGACATCGTCGCTTGCAGGCGGCGCACCAGCTCCCACTGGGAGGGCACGCCCACCGTCAGCGCCCGGAGGCGCTCCACGCCGCGCGAGGAGCCGCTGCGGGTGGCGATGGCCACCAGCTCCTGCACCTGCCGGTCGAGGTGGTCACGCAGCCAGGGGTGCGCCGCGAACTGCCAGGCGTGCGTCATCTCGTGGAGGATCAGCCAGCGGCGCAGGTCGTCCCCGGGCAGGCGGGCCTGCCGCTCCCAGCCTTCAACGTTGGGCTCGACCAGGTACAGCGCCGGCCGGACCGGCTCCCTGCCCAGGAGCTGCGGATCGAACTGGCCGAGGACCCGCCGGCTGAGGAACTCCAGCATCAGCGCGACGTAGCGGTTGAGGCCCGCCCTCCCGGCCATCGACAGCCAGGTCTCGGGCACCCGCGTGGACGCGGCCAGGGGCTCCATGACGCGGCGCAGGATGCTGACGTTGAGCTCCAGCCAGCGCGCCCGGTCGAGCGCCTCGAAATCGGGCAGCGACGCGCCCGACGGCAGGCCGCCCACCGCCTCCAGCAGGGGCTGCCGCAGCTGGGCGGCGAAGCGGTTGTACCCTGCCGCGACGCGCGCGAGCCGCCGCTCGGGCACGCGCTCCTCGCGCAGGCGGCCCACCGCCAGCCGCGTAACCTCCTCCCAGTCGAGCAGCGCGGCGCTGCCTCCGCGCGGACGCACGAACTCGGTCACCAGCACGGCCACCAGGCCGTACGCGGCGCCGAGCGCGAGTCCACGCCGGAAACCGCGTCTCACGTGGTGAGGAGAAGCCGCCCCGACGGGGTCAGAAGTCGAACGACAGGTTGTGGGCGCGCTTGAAGAGCACCTTGCACGCCTGACACCGGAACACGATCTGCATGGCTCGACGGCCAAAGGCCTGTGCGTCCTTCCCACAGACCGGGCAAGCCGCGGTCTCGCTCTGGAATGCGTTGGGTAGGGGCATGACCCGGATGTCCGCCTTGCGCCGCCTCTTTGACATGGCTCGACTCGCAGGGAGAGGAATTTGAACGGGACGGCCATGCTAACAAACTGGCCCGGAATTGGCTAGGGCCAACCACGCAAGGGGGGGCGGGCCCCCCCTTCCGGAACCCCCACTCCGCTCGCGCAGAGCGCATTCCTGCCCGCCACGTCTCGGCCCCTCTTTGCGGCCGAGGGGCCTCCGGGCGGGTGTCAGACCTCCAGGAGCGTGACGTCCAGATCCTTCAGGCCCTCGGGTGCCTCGAGGCCGTTCTGCTGCAGCGTCTTGAGCAGCGCGAGGATGTAGCGCACGCCAGCCAGGTTCACGCCGTGCTTGCGAGTGAGCGTCTGAATGGCCTGCAGCTTCATCAGGTCGCGCTGGGAGTACCGCCGCCGGTTGGTGACCGTCCGCTTGGGCTTGATCATGTTGAGGTGCTCGTACATCATCAGCGTGCGCGGGTGGGTCTCCAGGATCTCCGAGGCCACGCTCAGGGTGTAGATCGGCTTGTCCAGGTGGATGCTGGTGGCGTCGGCGGCGGCCTGGGGTCTGGCTTCGAGGCTGGGTGATTCTCGCGGCTTCGTCTTCATGGGGGGCTCTCCTTCTCTCCTTTGGCAGCCTCAGCCTAACAATGGGTTACAGGCGCGCAGGCCGCTTTTGTATTCGATGGTGCCAGGTGAAGGCTCAATTCGGCAAGCATTTTTTGTTAAGGAACGCCGACAGCCTGAGGTGCCTGCGCCTTCGTCCGATCCTGGGCCTGCCACAGGGTCACGAAAGGTGAGCCCCCCGGACCAGGGGCGAGGGGGGCCGGCGCCCCGGCCCGCCTGGCCTCAAGAGGGTGCGCGGATAGGCAGCGGCGAGAGATTTGGTGTCCAGGTGCCCGAGATGGTGGTCCGGCGCCGAGGACCGCAGGGAGCGCGTACGGAGTACTCGTGATAAGAGGACGGCAGAAGCCGGGCCGCCAGATCGGGCGCCTGGGCGCCAAAGATCCGTCGGGGCCTATCCGCGCACCCTCTCAAAGCACGGCGGGGGCCGTTGGGCCCCCGCCATCCGGGACGCCTACACGCGGCGCGGCACCGTCCCGGCCAGGGTGCCGACGAAGCGCATCATCTTGTGGCCGGCGTCGGCCGTGGGATCGAACATGCAGGGGCAGCCGCCGTCGATCACGGTGATGCCCTGCTGCCGGCCGT
>JBKPCH010000164.1:0-13606 GCA_046727275.1 Candidatus Dormiibacterota bacterium | reverse complement strand
GGCTGCGGGCCGCCGAGGAGGCGAGCGGCACGCCCCCCGGCGGCCGAGCACAGCGCGCACCCAGGCGGCCTCGTCCTCGGGGGCGAGGAGCGTCCCGGCGAAGTCGAACAGCACGGCCTGGAAGGGCGCGGTCATGGGCCGGCAGCCGATCATAGCCGAGGCGGTGGGAGGGTCCGCGGCGTCCACCGGGCGGCCGCAGCACCGCCCGCTCGACGAACAATCACGGCCGCCAGCGCGGCGGCCAAGACCGCGGAGCGTCGCCCGGGCGACGGCGAAGCCGGCGCTGTTCCGGCCGCCAGGTGGCGTGCCGCTCGCCTCCTCGGCGGCCCGCAGCCGCGGCGGCGCCAGCCAGTGGGCGCCGCCGCGTTCCTGGCCGACCCGGATGCCCATCCGCGACGAGGGTCGCGAGCCGGCCGCGGGCGGCGGCTACTCGAAGCGGTGGTCGAGCCGGTACGAGTACCCGTCGCCGGCGTCCCCGCCGGAATCGTAGCCGCCCTCGCCCAGCAGCCCGCGCAGCTCCCCGGTGCCGCTGCCGGGCACCACCGTCCAGCGGCTCCTGGCCACGCCCCCGGCGTAGTCGCCGGTGATGGCGAGGACGAAGCTGCCCGTCCGCCGGCCGAGCCTGCCCACGACGCGCTCGTAGCCGGCGTAGAGGGCGGTCGCCTCGTCCTGGTAGGCGTTGAGGAACCGCGCGGTCCCCTCGCCCTCGATGTCGCCGCTGAAGGTGTGGGTGACGCGGTCCTGGCTGAGCTTCGGAGCCCCCTCCAGCTCGCCGTAGACCTCTTCCTCCCAGCTGCCCATCCGGATCGTGCCGGTCGCCTGTGTGGTGGTCGTCATGGCCGTGAGGATCCGGCCCGGGGTGCCTTTGGGTCTTGGAAAAACGCGACCCCGCAGGCACGGTTCATCGGATATTGTTCACCTTATGGTTAACGGTGCTCCGGGGCTGGACCGCAGCTTCCGCGCCCTCGGCCACCCGGCGCGGCGCCGGATCGTCGAGCGCCTGGCGCACGGCCCGGCCACCGTGGCGGCCGCCACCCACGGGCTCGCCATCTCCAAGCCGGCCGTCACGAAGCACCTGAAGGTCCTGGAGGACGCCGGCCTCGTGGTCCGTGCCGTGGAGGGCCGCACCCACCGCCTCCACCTGGACGGGCAGCCGCTGGCCCAGGCGGCCGCGTGGATCGAGCGCCATCGCCTGCTGTGGGAGGCCAAGTTCGACGTCCTGGACCGCTTCCTCGCGGAGCAGGACGATCTGGAGGGGAGCGGCCGTGGACCCGCGCCGGCCGGCGACTGATATCCGGCTCGCGCTCGAGCGCACCTTCGCGGCGCCGCCAGACCGGGTCTTCGACGCCTGGGTCCATCCCGAGCTGCTGCGCCGGTGGTGGGCGGCGAGCCCCGGCTGGCGGAGCCCGTCGGCCGAGGTCGACGCCCGGGCCGGCGGCCGCTACCGGCTCTCGATGGAGGACGCCGAGACGGGGGCCGTGCACACCGTCGCCGGCGAGTTCCTGGTGGTGGAGCGGCCGCGGCGCCTCGTCTACACCTGGACGTGGGAGGGCGAGCCGGTCGAGATGGCGGGCAGCGAGGGCACGCTGGTCAGCGTCGAGTTCCACCCCGCCGGCGGGCGCACCCGGGTCGTCCTCACGCACAGCGGGTTCGCCGGCGACCACGTGCGCGACATGCACATCGGCGGCTGGGGGGCCTGCCTCGACAACCTCGCCGGACGCGTCTTTCCGGAGGCCGTGAGCGGACAGGAGCGGAGCGAATGAGCACGGACGTCACCGTGGAGACCACCATCGGGCGCGGCCCCGAGGACGTGGCCGCATACGCGATGGACCCGACGCACGACGCATCGTGGATCGGAGCCCTGACGCAGGTCGAGGTCCTGACGGCCGGCCCGGTCGGCCCCGGCACGCGGGTGCGCCGGGTGGCGCAGTTCCTGGGCCGCTCCATCGAGTACGTGAATGAGATCGTCGAGTACGCGCCGCCCCGCCGGCTGGTGATGCGGTCGGTGAAGGCGCCGTTCCCGATGACCGTGACGTACGAGTTCGAGCCGGCCGGAGACGGCACCAGGATGCGCATCACGACGGGCGGCGACGCGGGCGGCTTCTACCGCCTGGCCCAGCCGCTGCTCGACCGCCAGGTGAGGCGGGGCGTCGCGTCGGACCTGGTCAGCCTGAAGCGTCTCCTGGAGCGGTAGGCCGGCTGCTCAGGCCGCCGTGATGTCGACCCGCCAGTGCGACTCGCGCACGACCAGGCGTGAGTCGAGCACCAGCCGCTGCCCGGGCGCGCGTCCCGCCCTGGCGCCCAGCAGCAGCTGGGCGGCTGCCTCACCGAGCTGGTCCACCGGCTGCTCCACCATCGTGAGCGGCGGCGTCACGACCGAGGCCCACCGGGGGTCGCCGTAGCCGACGACGGCGATGTCGTCCGGCCAGCGCAGCCTGCGCTCGTGCAGCGCCTGCACCACGCCGAACGTCAGCAGGACGCTGCCGCCGAGGATGGCCTCGGGCCGCTCCGGACGCGCGAGCAGCTCCAGCGTCGCCCGGCGGCCCTGCTCCTGCGTGTACGGCCCGCTCATCAGCGGCTCGAAGGGCGCGATGCGCGCTCCGGCCAGCGCATCCCGGTAGCCGCGCAGCCGGGCGTTGGCGGCGGCCGCCGACGGTGGGCCGTTGATCAGCGCGATCCGCCGGTGCCTGCTCTCGATCAGAAGCCGGGTGGCCTGGAAGGCGCTGCGGTAGTTGTCCAGCAGCACCCGGTGGAGCCAGGTCGGCCCCTCGTCCCACTCCAGCAGCACCACCGGGGGGCCGGTGGCCGCCACCTCCTCCAGGGCGGCCGCGGAGCCCGTCGCCGGAGTCGCGATCAGCCCGTCCACCTGGTTCCGCGCGAACGCGGCGACCAGGGCGCCCTCGCGCTCGGCGTCGCCGTGGCTGGACGCGGCGACGACCAGGTGGCCGTCGGCGCGGAGGGACGCCTCGATCGCGGCGATGGCCCGCGAGTAGAAGAGGTTGGTCGCGTCCGGCACCACCACCCCGACGAGCAGGGGCCGGCTGCGGGCCCGGCCCCTGCGCCCGCGCTGATAGCCCAGCTCGCGCATGGCGGCCAGCACGCGGTCCCGCAGCTCGCCGCTGACCGGCCGCGGACCGCCGTTGACCACGTAGGACACCGTCGCCAGCGAGACGCCGGACCGGCGCGCCACCTCGCGCATGGTGACGCGCTCGAGGCCGGGGCGCCCCGTCACTTCGTACCGGTCGTCGCGATGCCCGCGACGAAGTAGCGCTGGAAGATGATGAAGACGATCATCATCGGCAGGATCGAGACGAGGCTCATGGCCATGATGCCGGTCTCCGGCACGTGGTACACGCCGTTCATCGAGTTCAGTCCCAGGGTGACCGTGAAGCTGTCCACGTTCTCCAGCACCACCAGCGGCCACGAGAAGTCGTTCCAGCGGTACATGAAGGTGAAGATCGTCAGGACGGCGATCACGGGGCCCGACAGAGGCAGCACGACGCGCAGGAAGATCGAGATGTCGCCCGCCCCGTCGATCCGCGCCGCCTCCAGGATCTCGTCCGGGATGGTGAGGAAGAACTGGCGCGCCATGAAGATGCCGAACGGCTCCGCGACGCGGGGCAGGATCACCGACCAGATCGAGCCGAGCAGGTGCAGCTTCGCGACGAGCAGGAACTCGGGCACCAGGATCACCTGGATGGGCACCATCAGCGTGATCAGGATGGCGAAGAAGATCACGGTTCGGCCCGGGAAGCGGTACTTGGCGAAGGTGTAGCCGGCCAGCAGGTTGATGCTGACGGTGATGATGACCGCGACCACGGCGATCAGGGTGGAGTTGAAGAACCAGCGCCCGAACGGCTGCGATCGCCACGTGTCGGTGAAGCTGTTGAGCTGCAGGGTCCGGGGCCACAGCTCGTTGATGGAGGCGTGCGGGTCCACCGCGCCGGCAAAGATCCAGTAGACGGGGAAGAAGACGATGACCGCGCCCAGGACCAGCGCCAGCCAGACGAAGGCGTCGCCGAGCCGGGGCGGCCGCAGGCCGCGGCTGCGGGGCCGCGCGCCGACCGCCGCCATCAGTATGGCCCCGCCGTCTCGCCCTGCCTGCTGAGCCGCCACTGGACGGCGGTGAAGGCCAGGCAGACGAGGAACAGGACCACCCCGAGCGCGCTGGCGTAGCCCATCTGGAACTGCATGAAGGCGGCGCGGTAGATGTACTCGACGAACACCGTGGTCGAGAAGCCCGGGCCGCCTCCCGTCATCACGTAGATGAGGTCGAAGACCTGGAACGAGAAGATCACGTTGATGATCACCAGGAGAAAGGTGGTCGGGCTCAGCAGCGGCCAGGTCACGTGCCAGAAGGTGCTCCAGCCCCGGGCGCCGTCCACCCTTGCCGCCTCGTGGAGGCTGCCCGGGATCGACTGCAGCCCGGCCAGGTACACCACCATGCAGAACCCGAGCCGCACCCATACGGTGGCGATCACCAGCGACAGCATGGCGAAGGTCTGGGACGAGGTCCAGGGCACCGGCGCGACGTGCAGCTTGGCCAGGAACCCGTTCAGGACGCCGTTCGTGGTGTCGAAGATCCACGCCCAGATCAGCGCCACGATGACGCCGGCGATCACCACCGGGATGAAGTAGATGCTGCGCAGCAGCGCACGACCGGGCAGCCGGCGGTTGAGCATGACGGCCAGGAGCAGGCCCAGCGCCATGCTGGTCGGCACGGTGCCGAGCGTGAACGCGATGGTGTGGCCCAGGCTCTGCCAGAACAGGGGGTCCTGGGTCATGTCCACGTAGTTCTTGAGACCGATCCACTCCCCGTCGTCGAGGATGCCGCGCTTCTGGAAGCTGATGAAAATGGCGGCCCCGATCGGGATGAAGAGGAACGTCGTGAAGACCAGGAGGTTCGGCGTCAGGAACAGGTAGGGCGTGAGCCTCCGGCGCCAGCGTCCGGGCCCGATCGCGCTCCCGCGTCTGCGGGAGCGGACCGTGCGCCGGACGGCGCCGGCCCCCGCCGAATCGGCGACGGCCGGCGCGAGGCGACCGGAGGCGGACACTACGTCAGGATCCTCTTGAGACCGGCGGCGATGTTCGACGCGGTGGCCGCCGGCGTCTGCTGCTGCGTGAAGCAGAGGTCGAGCTGGTCGGCGAGCATCAGGTTGACGTCGGCGAACTGGGCCGTCGTCTCCAGCCTGGCCATGTTGGCCGGCACGGTCGTCGCCTGCTCGGCGAACCGCTGCATCACCTCGGGCCGGTAGGCGTACTGGAGCGGCTTGCCAGACAGCGACTTCAGCACCGGGATGTACATGTTCTGGGTGACGAAGGACTGCGTGTTCGCGGGGTTGCACACGAACTGCAGGACGTCGACGGCGGCCGCCACGTTCTTGCAGTCCTTGGTGACCGCGAGCAGGTTGCCGCCCAGGTCCGAGGCCCGGCCCGAGTCCCGGATCATGTACGTCACGCCCCACTGGTTGTCCTTCAGGGCGGTCTGCAGCGACTGCATCTGCCAGTCGCCGTGCAGCATCATGCCGACCACGCCGTCGATGAAGTACTGGCGCGCGGTGGTGGAGGTGCTGCCCTTGATGGTGTTGTTCGGTGGGATCAGCCCCTCCTTGTAGAGGTTCTGCGTCCACGTCAGGGCCGAGACGGCCTGGGAGCTCTCGATGGCCGGCGTCTTGCCGTCCGACCCCACCAGCTGGCCGCCGTGCATGTAGAGGAGCGGCAGCCAGCGGTAGGCCGTGTTGGCCCCTGCGTATCCGAAGCCGAAGGCATACTTGCCGGTGGCTGCCTTGACCTTGCGGGCGATGCTCAGGAACTCGTCCCAGTGCCAGGCGTTGTTCAGGCTGTCCGGCGGCGTCACGCCGAGCTGCTGGAGCATGTCCGTCCGGTAGTAGGTCGCGAACGTGTCCGTGTGCTCCGGGATGCCGTAGATGCCCCCCTTGTAGGCGACGGCGCCCCAGAAGGTGGGGAGGTAGCCGCCGCCGTACCCGGACGGCAGGTGGGAGGCGATGTTCACCAGCCCACCGTTCTGGATGTAGCGGCCCGCCTGCTGGTACTGGACGCGGATGATGTCGGGGGCCTGGCCGCCCGCGAGGCGGGTGCCGAACCACTCGTCGAAGTTGGTGCTGGGGGTGATCTGGACGTTGATGCTCACGCTGGGATGCGCCGCGTGGTACTGATCCGCGAACGACTTCAGCGAGTTCAGGTCACCCGGATTGCTCCAGGAGCTGAAGTTCAGGTCCGCGCTGCCGATGCTGCTGGACGTGGTGCCCTGGCTGCTGCTGCTGGAGCTCGCCCCGCCGCAGGCCGCCAGGGCGAGCGCCCCGGTCCCGATGAGGAACTCCCGTCTTCCAACCGGCCGACGTAACCATTCGGTTCCCATTTCTGCCCTCCCCGGCATCTGCCCCCTAACGGTTGAGCGTCCAACATATGTTCGTTTGTTCGCGCATATGTTCAACCGGGCGGAGGGTATCACGCGGAATCGATCGAGGAAAGCTCGAATACGGGTCGCTTGTTCGAATTAATGATCGACACGGCGCCTGCCCCACGGCTTGAGCACGGAGAGCGCCACCACTCCGGCGATCCCCAGCACCATGGCGATGCTGCCGACGACATGCAGCCGCTGCGCCTCGGCGTACGCCGGTCCCGCCACGTCGGAGCCGGAGAGGGCGACCATGCGGCCGATCCACTCGTGCAGCGTGAACGGGGCCACCACCATCATCGCGTACGTGGCCGCCTGTTTGGCCACGACCCAGCGCCAGCGGAAGAAGCCCCAGGTGGTCCCCCAGCAGAGGAGGAGGCCGGTGGCGCTGGCGAGGAACGGCGCCGGGATCATGGCCAGGAGGTCCAGGTCCTCCAGCACGAGGTCGACGGCGTGGTGGCGGCCCGGGTCCTGGTTGGTCCAGCTGATGATCAGCATGCAGAAGGCGGCCCCCAACCAGGCGCCCCCGGCGGCCACGTGCAGCGACGTGAGCCAGTTTCGCTGCGGTCTGGAGAGGATGGGTCGGGCGCTGTGCGCGGTGGTGGTCGTCATGCGCCCATTCCAGTTCACGATGGGCCTCCCGGTCACTGGCGCCAGACCGACAACTTGGGGTAGGGACAGGTCTACCCAAGAAGTGGAGTCGGCTGGATCGCGCCTCCGCCTGGCGCCGGGTACGGTGTGCGCATGTCCATCGACGAGGCGGTGCCAGACGCGGCCTGGCGGGCGCTCTCCGGCGGCCCGGTCCGCCTGCTGCGCTCCGCCTGGCCCTGGCGATCGCTGCTGTACCTGCTGGCCGGCCTGCCGCTTGCGCTTGCCTGGCTGGTGGGCACGGCCGCCGCCCTCGTAGTGGGCGTGATGACCGCCCCGCTGGGCATCGGCCTGCCCCTGCTGGCGCTGGCGCCCATGTCCGGCGTCGCCCTGGCGGCGGCCGAGCGCCGGCGGCTCGGACTGATGGACAGGGCGCCCGCGCCGTCCCCGCACGTGCCGCCGGCCGCCCCGGGGCCCCTGGCCTGGATGCGGCGGCGCCTGGGCGAGGCCGCGACGTGGCGCGAGCTGGCCTGGGCGCCGCTGCTCTGCCTGCTCGGGCTGCTGGACGCCGGCCTCGCCCTGGTCGTGGTCGTGCTCGTGGGCGGGCTGCTCACCGCGCCGCTCCAGGCGCTGCTGATCCCGCACGTGCAGCCCAACGCCGGCTGGCAGCAGATCCTCCGCGGCGGCGGCAGCCTGGCCGCCATCTGGCTGCTCGGGCTGTGGGCCGCCGCCTGCTCGGCCTACCTCCTGACCGTGTGGGCCGCTCTGCGGGCCGCGCTCTCGCGCCGCCTGCTGGTCCGGTCCGAGGGCGACCGGCTCGGCGCCCGGATCGTCGAGCTGACGCGCTCGCGCGCGCGGATCGTGGACGCCTACGAGGCCGAGCGCCGGCGGCTGGAGCGTGACCTGCACGACGGCGTGCAGCAGCGCCTGACCGCGCTGATCATGACGCTCGGGCTGACGCGGCTGGAGCTGGAAGCCGGCCCGCCGGCCGCGCGCACGCTGGCCGATCGGGCGCACGAGGAGGCCAGGCAGACGCTGGCAGAGCTGCGCGACCTGGTGAGGGGCATCCACCCGGCGGTGCTCGGCGACCGGGGCCTGCGGGCCGCCGTCGAGGAGGTGGCGGAGCGCTCGCCCATCCCGGTCCAGCTTCAGGTCGACCTGCCCGGCCGGCTGCCGGACCCGGTGGAGTCCGCGGCCTACTTCACGGTGTGCGAGGCGCTGGCCAACGTCGCCAAGCACAGCCGGGCACCGCGGGCCGTGGTGACGCTGCGGCGCACGGGCGACCGCCTCGTCGTGGAGGTGGTCGACGACGGCGTGGGCGGTGCGGAGCCGGGCACCGGCGGTGGGCTGGTGGGACTGGCAGACCGGGTGGCGGCGCTCGGCGGCCAGGTCCGGCTGTCGAGCCCGACCGGCGGCCCGACACTGCTGCGGGTGGAGATGCCGTGCGGATCGTGATCGCGGAGGACTCGGTCCTCCTGCGCGCCGGGCTGGCCGAGATCCTGGCCCGGCGCCAGCACCAGGTGGCGGCCGAGGTGGGCGACGCGGGAGCGCTGCTGGAGGCGGTGGCGGTCCATGCGCCGGACCTGGCGATCGTCGACGTCCGGCTGCCTCCGGGCTTCCGGGACGAGGGCCTGCGGGCGGCCCTGCGCCTGCGGCGCGAGCACCCCGGCGTCGCCATCCTGGTGCTGTCCCAGTACGTCGAGCCGACCTACGCGGGCGAGCTGCTGGAGGGGGCGACGGCCGGCCTGGGCTACCTGCTCAAGGACCGGGTGGGCGACGTCGTCGACTTCCTGGACGCGCTGGAGCGGGTGGCGGCCGGCGGCGTCGTGATCGATCCCGAGGTGGTCCGGCGCCTGCTCGCCAGCCGGGGGCGCGGACCGCTGGACGAGCTCACCGCTCGCGAGCGCCAGGTCCTGGAGCTGATGGCCGAGGGCCGCTCCAACGGGGCCATCGCCAGGCGCCTGGTCGTGACGGAGGCGGCGGTGGTCAAGCACGTCGGCAACATCTTTGGCAAGCTGGCCCTCGAGCCGGCCGACGACGACCACCGCCGCGTCCTGGCGGTGCTGGCCCACCTGCGCGATCGAGGCGGCGCTACGTCACGCGATGGCTGACCAGGTCCAGCGTCCAGCGGTCGAAGCCCCGGGTGACGGGGCCGGTCCTGGGCACCGCGACGTATTCGCCCTCGATCGACTCCTTCGTCACTGTGACGCGCAGGAAGCCGTAGCGGTCGTCGCAGTGGCTTGCCAGCCTGACGCCGTCCGTCTGCCAGCCGGCGCCCGCCGCCACGCGGTGCAGGTTGTGATAGCCGCCGGCCCCGGCCACTATGTACGGCACCTGGCGCCCGTCGTGGTCCCGGACGAAGCGCTGGTAGTTGTGGACGTGACCGCAGAAGACTGCGTCCGGCACCCGCTCGGCCCCGGCGAACTCCGCATCGAGGACCCGCTGCAGCTCGGGGTCGCCGCCGTGGGTGCCGTCCAGCGAGTAGACCGGGTGGTGCAGCGTCACGATGACGGGCAGCTCCGGCGCCGCGGCCGCCAGCTCCTCCCGGAGCCACGCCGCCTGGTCGTTCTGGATCCGGCCGCCCTCGGGTACGTTCGAGTACAGCCCGATGATCGTGACTCGCGGCGTGAGCAGCGTCCAGTAGACGTTGGGCTGCGTCATCGCGTGCCGGTCGACCTCCTCGGCCTCGGGGGTCAGGTGGGGGTCGGTGGCGCAGAAGTTCTCCACGAAGCCAGCCAGGGAAGCGTCGGTCGCGCCGGGCGCCAACGCGCCGTCGTGGTTGCCGGGGATCGCGAAGACGGGGACAGTAAAGGCGGCGTACGGCTCGTAGAACTGCGGGTAGTACTCGGTGCGTTCCCCGAAGAAGTAGACGACGTCGCCGAGGTGATAGAAGAACAGCGGCGGCTGGCCGCCGTCCGGAGGGTGCAGGTCCCCCTCCATGGCGGCCGCGACCGCCATCTGCGGGGCGGGGTCCTTGATCCCGCCCGTGTCGCCGACACAGTGGAAGACCAGCGGCCGGTCGCCGGCCAGGGCCTCGGCCGCCCCGGGGATGGTGTCCACCAGGGACAGGCGGTACGGGTAGGCCCCGGTCGGACGGGGCAGCGGCTCGAACGGCTGGTTGCTGCGCTGGCCGTGCGGCCGCTGGGCGAGCAGCGGCCCGGACGGGAGCGGGTTCCCGAACCGGCGGGGACGGACCGGACCTGACGGCTGAACCGACATGACGCCTCCCGAGAACTCGCGAACCTGCTTCGAGCCGCCCAATGCTCGACCGGCAGGTCGACAGGGGGCAAGGGCATAAGAACCCGAACGAACTGAGCATTCCGCCCCTTGCGCGGAACGCCGCCGGTGGGTTAGGGCTGATCGAGCGCCCGCTTCACCTTCGCGATCGCGGCCGCCTCCGCCTGGCTGACGCGGGAGCCGCCGATGCCCATGAAGGAGCCTTCCTTGTGCGCGTTGGCGGCAGTCTCGGCCAGGCCGATCAGGAACTCGCGGAAGGCGCGGCTCTCGGACGGGGTCCGCGTGGCCACGAGCTTCATCGCCGCGCTGATCGACTCGAGGGCTGGGCCCTCGTACTCCGCCACGCTCATGCCGGCCTGGAAGCCCGACTGGAACCGCTGGATGTCGGCCAGCTCCCGGCACAGCTGGCTCTTGTGGCTGCGCCTCGCAGAGAGGAGGTGCTCGCTCACGGCCAGCATCTCGGGGATCATGTCCTCGCCGCCACCCTCGGCCAGCGAGACCAGGACGGCAGCACCCATCATCGCCCGCCGGAGCTCCATCCATTCGTCGTGGCTGTAGTCAGTCCTGCCCGCCAACTTCACTCTCCCCTGTCAGGCCGGCTCGGGCCGCCCTCGTGGGGCGGCGTGCACTGCAAGTATGAGCGAGAGTCCCCGCCGGGAGACCACGACGGTCTCCCGGCGGGGGACTCATGCCGGCAATTCAGCCGTGAGCCTCAGCCCTGGCAGAGCGCCCGGCCCGCTGGCGTCCGGTGCTGGCCGTGCCGCGCCCGGCTGCCGATTGCCCTGTTCCACGCCCCGGGGGCCGTCAAGCGAGCCTCGCGGCGGGTCCGTGCCTCGTCTGGCGGTCGCCTCGTCTCGTCACGCCCGGGCGCGCGACCAGCAGGTACGCTGCTCGTACATGGGCGCGTACGGACCGTCGCCGTACATACCGCAGCCGCCGCAGCCGCGGCAGCCGCCGCCCACGCTGCCGCAGCGGCAGCCCGGCTGGGGACGTTTCTGGCTCGGCGTGCTGGCGGGCGGCTGCGCGGTCCTGCTGGTGGAGGGGATTGCCGGCCTCGTGCTGGTGGCCCTGATCGGCTCCGCCATCGCTGGCGCCCTCCAGTCGGGCCAGTCGGGCGGCGGAGCGCCGGCCATACCGGGCGTGACGCTGCCGTCCGGGGTCGCGATGCCCGCGGGCCTGCCCCAGCTCAACGTCCACAGCGACCCGTGCAGCCCCCGGCCCTGCCTGGCCCACGGCGGCGTCACCGTCCTGGTCGGCGGCGTGAGCCGGGGCGCGGCCGGCCCCCACCTGGTGCGGATGGACGTCACCTTCGTCGGCACGGCCGGCACCCACACGGTGACCACCTCCGAGGTGGCCCTGCAGGAACCCGGTGGCAACGTGGTGCTGCCGTCCGCCGCCGGCGACTGTCCGGCTCCCGCGGCGCTCCAGGAGCTGCAGGCGGGCCAGAGGCTGGGCCCGTTCCCGGCCTGCTACTCGCTGAGCGGGGCAGCCAGCGCGCCCCTCACCCTGCTCTGGGTCGACCCCGAGGACTTCGCGGTGGTCCAGACCCGCCTGCCCTGAGGCAATGAGCGGGCGCGCCGAGCGCTGGTAGGCAGACAAATGAGCGAGCGCCACGGGGCACGCTACAGTTGGCCCCGTGACGCCGGCCCCGCCGCCACAACGGGTGCGCGAGGTGCTGCGCCGGCTGCGGGCGCAGCAGGGGCCCTTCCGGCCGAAGCCCGGCCTGCCGCCGCTCGACGAGCTGGTGGCGACCGTGCTCTCGCAGCACACCTCCGACGTCAACTCGGAACGGGCCTTCGCGACGCTGAAGGGCCGGTTCCCGGCGTGGGAGGGAGCGCTCCAGGCCCCGGCCGCCGCGGTGGCCGACGCCATCCGCAGCGGCGGGATCGCGGACCAGAAGGCGGTCCGCATCCAGCGCATACTGGCGGAGATCCGGGAGCGGGAGGGCCGCCTCGACCTGGGCCGCCTGCGGGGGCTGCCGGACGGCGAGGCCACCGAGTACCTGCGCTCGCTGCCCGGCGTGGGCCCCAAGACCGCCGCCTGCGTGCTGGTGTTCTCGCTGGGCCGGCCGGCCTTTCCCGTCGACACGCACGTCCACCGCGTCACCACCCGGCTGGGGTGGGTCCCGCCCGGCATGGCCGCGGGCCCGGCCCAGGACCTGCTGACGGCGCTGGTGCCTCCCGACGTCCGCTACGACCTGCACCTGGCGCTGGTGGTCCACGGCCGGGCCGTCTGCCAGGCGCGCCGGCCGCGCTGCGAGGAGTGCTCGCTGCGCGACGTCTGCGCATACGCGCACAGCAGCACCCCTGTTCCGTATGGACCATACTAACCAGAAGGCTCATCTTTGTAATCCGTCCACGAGTCGCGCGTGGCCCGGGCCGTCTAACGTAGACACGGTGCGGATGCACGCGTCGCGCGAGCGGGATCTCCGGCTGGCGGTCCGCGAGCTCGAGTTCCTGCAGCGACTGTCCCAGTCGACGGCCGCCACCGCCGACTCGGAGGAGCTGGTCGAGCTCATCATCCGCGAGACGACCTCGGCCATAGGCGCCGACGTGTGCTCGCTCTACCTGCTGGAGCCGAACGGCCGTGAGCTGTCGCTGAGCGCCACCAACGGCCTGAACGAGCGGATGGTCGGCAGGGTGCTGATGAAGGTCGGCGAGGGCGTCACCGGCCGCGTCGCCGAGACCTGCCAGCCGATGCGGGTGCTGGACGTGACCCTCGACCCGCACTGGAAGTGGGTGCCAGGGCTCGACGAGGAGCGCTTCACCTCGATGCTGTCGGTGCCCATCCAGTCGGGACCGCGGCTGGTGGGCGTCATCAACGTGCAGTCCGTGGAGCGGCGGGAGTTCACGCAGGAGGACATCGACTTCCTGCGCGCCATCGCGGGGCAGGTCGCCGGCATCCTGGAGCGCAGCGAGCTGCAGCGCCGGCTGGAGCTGCAGCTGGCCGAGATCAAGCTCTCCCACGACATCCACGAGCGGTTCACCCGCCTGTCGCTGGACGGCGCCGGCATCCCGCCCATCCTGGACGCGGTCGGGACGCTGGCCGGGGGCCGCGCGGCGCTCTACTCGCCGGACGGCTTCCGCATCCGGGGCATGGGGGAGACGGCAGAGCGCCTGCCCGGCCGGGTCCAGCTCCCGCCGGCCGTGCTCGGACCGGGCGCCCGCGAGGTCAGGGTGACCGCCGGGCGGCCGCCGCGGCCGTACGACCTGGTGCCGGTGAGGGCGGGGGCCGACCTGCTCGGAGTGCTGGCTGTCGTGGTCGGCGAGCAGACGGTGGACGAGGACGGGCGCCGCCGGGCGCTCGGGCACGGTGCCACCGTGCTGGCCGTCGAGCTGTCCAAGGAGCGGGCCGCCGCCGAGG
>JBKPCH010000163.1:0-14069 GCA_046727275.1 Candidatus Dormiibacterota bacterium | reverse complement strand
GTCCGGTCCACCACCCCGCCGCGCCCGTGCTGCTCGAACGCCTCGCCCCCGGCCACGAAGCGGCTGATCACCGCCGTCGCCGCGTCCACGAAGCCGCCGCCGTTGTTGCGCAGGTCGAGGATCACCCCCTTCGCCCCGGGCAGGCCGGACCGGAGCTGGCTGTCGAACTCGCGCTGGGTGGCCTCGCCGAACTGGTAGATGCGGATGTAGAGCAGGTCGTGGTCCAGGCGCAGCGACTGCACCGTCGGGCTCTGGAAATTCGCCCTGGTCACGTCGACGTCGTGGTCGCCGTCCGGCCGGCGAACCCGGAGCGCGACGGACGAGCCGGCCGGCCCCCGGATCAGGCTCGACGCCCGATCCTGGGCGATGCCCTGCGTGTCGACGCCGTTGATGCGCACGATGACGTCGTCCGTCTCCAGGCCGGCCTTCAGGGCGGGGGAGTTGGGCAGGACGCCGGATATCACCGGAAAGCCGCCGCCGAAGTCGACGACGATGCCGATCATGCCCTCGTGGCGGGCGGCGTACTGGTCCTGCTGCTGCCGGAACTCGGAGGGGGCCAGGTACTGGCTGTAGGGATCGCCGAGCGACTGGACCATGGCCTTGACGCCGGAGCTGGAGAGCCGGCCGGAGTCGACCCGGGAGTCATAGTAGTGCGCCTCGATGACGCGCAGGGCCTGGTTGGTGGTGCCCCGGTCGGCCTGGCCGCCCAGCGGGCCGACCTGCAGCGACGGGATGTACTCCGGATAGGCCTGGTCCGCGTAGGCGCCGGCCGCGAACACGGCCACGACGAGGAGCAGGACGCCCAGCGCGAGCGCCCCGCGGCGCAGGAAGATCACGCTAGGTAGTGTGCTGCACGACCGCTACGCGCTCTGCTCGCCGGCCGGGGGCTCGCCGAGGCGCCAGCGCAGCCAGCCCTCGATGAACGGCTCCAGCTCGCCGTCCAGGACCGCCTGCACGTTCCCCACCTCCACGCCGGTCCGGACGTCCTTCACCAGCGTGTAGGGCTGCAGCACGTAGTTGCGGATCTGGCTGCCGAATTCGGCGGGCATCACGTCCCCGCGCAGCTCCTCGCGGCGGCGGGCCGCCTCCTGCTGCTGGTGCTGGAACAGGCGGGCCCGCAGCACCTTCATCGCGAGCTCCCGGTTCTTGATCTGGGACCGCTCGTTCTGGCACTGGACGACGATGCCGGTCGGCAGGTGCGTGATCCGGACGGCCGAGTCCGTCTTGTTGACGTGCTGGCCGCCCGCGCCCGTGGAGCGGTAGGTGTCGATGCGGAGCTCGTCCGGGTTGATCTCGACCTCCGCCTCCTCGGCGTCGTCCAGCTCGGGCATGACCTCGACCAGGGCGAACGACGTGTGCCGGCGGTGGTTCTGGTCGAACGGCGAGATGCGCACCAGCCGGTGCACGCCGTGCTCCGAGCGGAGCAACCCGTAGGCCCGCCGGCCCCGGAAGACCACGGTGGCGCCCTTCAGGCCGGCCTCGTCTCCGGGGGCGGTGTCCAGCAGCTCGGTCTCGCAGCCCGGCCGCAGGGTCGACACCTCGTGCGCCGCCGGTGACGCCCACTTGGTGTACATGCGAAGCAGGATCTCGACCCAGTCCTGGGCGTCCACGCCGCCCTGGCCGACGGTGATGCTCATGACCGCGTTGTGGTCGGCGTACGGGTCCGAGAAAAGCAGGCTGAGCTCACGCTGCTGCAGCTCGCGCTCCAGCCCCAGCTGCTCCTGCTGGACCTGCCGGGCCAGCTCCTCGTCCCCGTCGCCGAGCTGGACCAGCTCGAGCACGTCGCGAGCCCGCCGCTCCATCCGCTCCCACGACTCGACCTCGTCGCGGGCTTCGGACGCCTCGCGGGCCATCCGGCCGGCCGCCAAGGGATCGTCCCAGGCTCCCGGCTCGGCGAGCTTCTTCTCTAGCTCGGCCGCCCGCCGGGCCTTCGCGGGCAGGTCAAAGATGCTCCTTCAGCTCGAGGATCCGCCGCAGCAGCTCCGCGGGCGTCCGCATGGGCGTCCTACCGTCCATGGCACCGCTTGTACTTGCGGCCCGAGCCGCACCAGCAGGGATCATTGCGCCCGATCTTACTGGTCGCAGCGCCGGTGCCGGCGCCGACCGGCTCGCCCGCGCTGCCGCGGCCGTTGGGCCCGTGGCCGTTCGGTCCCCGCGGCTCCAGTCGCGAGCGAGGCTGCGGCGGGGGCTCTTCCTTCACGAACTGGACGTGGAACATCCGGGACACGATGTCCGCCTGGATCGAGTCAGTCAGTTCGTTGAACATCTTGAACGCTTCCTGCTTGTACTCGACCAGGGGATCGCGCTGGCCCCAGGCCTGGAGCCCGATGCCCTCGCGGAAGTGCTCCATCGTGGTCAGGTAGTCGATCCACTTCTGGTCGATCGTCGTGAGCATGATGTAGCGCTCGAGGCCGCGGAACTGCTCCGCGTTGTCGATCTGCTTCTCCTTGTCGGCGTACGCCGTCTCCGACGCGGCGTAGAGCAGTTCGATGACGGCCTGGCGGCCGGCGCGGAGCGTGCTCTCCGGGATCGTCTCGCCCTCCGCCAGCGGGAAGTAGGTGCGGAGATAGTTGAGCAGGCCGTCGATGTCCCAGTTCTCGTAGTGGCGGCCCTCGCAGTGCGCCTCGACGCCCTGCTCGATGATGTCCCGCGTGTACTCCATGATGTTGTCGCGGGTGTCGGCGCCCTCCAGGACCTTCTGGCGCTCCTCGTAGATGATGGCGCGCTGCTTGTTCATCACGTCGTCGTACTCGACGACGTGTTTGCGGGTGTCGAAGTTCATGCCCTCGACCTTCTTCTGGGCGTTCTCGATCGACCTCGCCACCCACTTGTGCTCGATCGGCTCCACCTCGAGCCGGTCCATCAGCGAGCCGATGCGCTCGGCCGCCGGCCCGAAGATCCGCATCAGGTCGTCCTCGAGCGAGATGTAGAAGCGGCTCGAGCCGGGGTCGCCCTGGCGGCCGGCGCGGCCTCGCAGCTGGTTGTCGATGCGCCGGCTCTCGTGGCGCTCCGTGCCGATGATGTGGAGGCCGCCCGCGCCCGCCACGCCGTCGCCGAGCACGATGTCCGTGCCGCGGCCGGCCATGTTGGTGGCGATGGTGACGCCGCCCGGCTGCCCCGCCTCGGCCACGATCGCGGCCTCGCGCTCGTGCAGCTTGGCGTTGAGGACGTTGTGCCGGATCCCCCGCTTCTCCAGCAGCCGGGCCAGCCGCTCCGACTTGTCGACGGAGACCGTGCCGACCAGCACCGGCCGGCCCGCCCTGTTCATCTCGACGATCTCGTCGATCACCGCCGAGAACTTCGACTGCTCGGTCTTGTAGATCACGTCCGCCTGGTCGTCCCGCCGCATCGGCCGGTGCGTCGGGATCTCCACGACCTCGAGGGTGTAGATCTTGTGGAACTCCTCGGCCTCGGTGAGCGCGGTGCCCGTCATGCCCGCCAGCTTCTCGTAGAGCCGGAAGTAGTTCTGGAGGGTGATCGTGGCCAGCGTCTTCATCTCCTGCTGGACCTTGAGGCCCTCCTTGGCCTCGACGGCCTGGTGGAGGCCGTCCGACCAGCGGCGGCCGGGCATCGTGCGCCCGGTGAACTCGTCGATGATGACCGCCTCGCCGTTGCGGACCAGGTAGTGCGTGTCGCGGTGGAACAGCGCCCGGGCCTTGAGCGCCTGGTTGATCTGGTGCGCCTCCGACACGTGCTCCAGGTCGTAGATGTTGCGGATGCCGGCCATCCGCTGCATCTTGGCGATGCCGTCCTCCGTCAGCGAGGCGGACTTGTACTTCTCCTCGACGATGTAATCGACTTCCTTCTCGAGCCGGGCCGCGTAGCGGGCGTACTCGTAGTACTTGTCGGTCGGCTCCTCGGCCGGTCCCGAGATGATGTGCGGCGTCCGCGCCTCGTCGATCAGGATCGAGTCGACCTCGTCCACGATCGCGAAGTACAGGTCGCGCTGCACCCGCTGGCGCAGCTCGGTCGCCATGTTGTCGCGCAGGTAGTCGAAGCCGAACTGGGCGTTGGTGCCGTACGTGATGTCGCACCGGTACGCCTCGGCGCGCGGCGCCGGCCGCAGGTGCTGCAGGCGCTCGTCGGGATGGGTCTCGTCCAGGTACTCGGGGTCGAACACGAACGACCCGTCGGGCTGGTTGGGGTCGCCGACCACGACGCCGACCGACAGCCCCAGGAGATGGTAGAGCGGGCCCATCCAGCCCGCGTCGCGGCGGGCCAGGTAGTCGTTCACCGTGACGAGGTGCGCGCCCCGGCCCAGGAGCGAGTTGAGGACGAGCGGCAGGCTGGCGACGAGGGTCTTGCCCTCGCCGGTCTTCATCTCGGCGATCTTGCCCTGGTGCAGGACGACGCCGCCCACCAGCTGCTCGTCGAAGTGGCGGAGCTGAATGGCGCGCACCCCGGCCTCCCGGGTCAGGGCGAAGGACTCGACCAGGAGGTCCTCCAGCTCCTCCCCGTCGGCGGCCCGCTGCCGCAGGTCGGCCGCCCGGCCCCGCAGCTCCTCGTCCGCGAGGGCCTGCAGCTCCGGCTCCAGCTCGCCGATGGCGGCCGCCGTCCGGAGATGGTGCCGGACCTCGCGGCTGTTGGGGTCGAACAGCTTCTTCAGTGCCATGCCTATACGACGACCGGTTCGATGACCGTGATGCCGCCATCCGGGCGGCGGAAGCAGACGCAGACCTGGCCCGACGACTCGTCGAGGAAGACGTAGCAGGGATTGTCGCTGGCCGCGAGGGCGGCCTCCGCGTCCTCGAGGGACTCCGGCCGCAGCTTCAGGCGCACTCGCTCCACCTCCCCGGTGCCCTCGAACTCGGGCTCGACGCCGGCGGAGGCGGAGCCTCCGGCGCGCTTGCGCTCCAGCTTGATCTTTTCCTTGAGCTTCAGGACCTGGCGGTCCACCTTGTCCAGCGCGAGGTCCAGCGCCGCGCGGGCGTCCCCCGCCCTCTCGTCGGCGCTGACGAGGGGATGCCGGCGGCCACCGGTGTGAACCGTGATGCGCGCGGAGCACGCCGGGTTGGCGCCGCGGCGCGACTCGTTCTCGAACTCGACCTCGATCTCGGTGATCAGGTCGAAGTGCCGGCCCAGCCGCATCAGCCGCTGTTCCGCATACTCGACCACGCGGCCCGGTACGCCGCTGGTCCGGTCGTGCACCTGCACCCTCACCCGACGATGATACCCAGGCGCCCTGGCCCCCCAACCGCCGCTGGATCCCGTCATCACACGTCCACCCGGGCGAGGGTCAGGCCGACCACCCGGCCGGCACCGGCCTCGCGCAGCGCCGCGGCGCAGGCGTCCAGCGTGGCGCCGGTGGTCGCCACGTCGTCGACGACCACGACGGACCGGCCGCCCAGGTCCGCGCCCCGCCAGCCGAACGCGCCGGCCACGTTGGACTGGCGATGGACGCGGTCGAGCCCGACCTGGGCCGGCGTGTCGCGCAGCCGCACCAGGCGGCCGGCCGGGGCGCCAGCCTGGCCCGGCGCCGGCAGGTCCAGCCGGTGCCGGAGCTCCGCCGCCAGGAGCTCGGACTGGTTGTACCCGCGGCGCCGCCGTCGCCGGCGGTGCAGCGGCACGGCCACGGTCAGGGCCCCAGGCGGAGCCTCGGCGGCCAGTCGCTCCGCCGCCAGGGCGCCCAGGGCCGGGGCGAGGGAGCGCCAGCCCTCGTACTTGAGCTGGTGCACGGCGCGCTCGATCGGCCCCCGGTAGTCGGCCGCCGCCCGCAGCCGGCTGAGGGCGCGGAGGCGGTGGCGGCAGCCGCAGCTGTCCCGCTCGAAGGGCAGCTCGCGGCCGCACCGGGCGCAGAGCGGTTCCTCCAGCAGGCGGACGCGGCCCAGGCAGGTGGCGCACAGCCAGGCGCCCACGGCCCGGCAGGAGCCGCAGCGGGGCGGCAGGAGCCAGTCGGTCAGGCGGAACAGGCGTTCGATCATCGTGCCTCCGACGGTACCGGCCGGGGGTCGCGGTGGGAACCTTCTTTCTTTACGGCCCGGTGCTCGGGTCCGTGTCCCCAGCCGCAAAGTAGTAGCATGGTCAGTGATCATCTGATCTGATACCAGCGCCGTACCTTTCACGGCGGGCCGATCAGCTTGAGGTGCGATCTCCTCGGCGTTGGCGCCCGGCGCCGGTGGGGAGCCTGGAGCGCGCGAAGGAAGGCGGCCCGATCCACGTGGACGCGGCGGTCGCCCGGGATCTTGACCGCCTCGCCGAGCTCGCCGCGGACCAGTCGGAGCCCTTCCAAATTTGTGAGCCGAAGACCTGCCGCTCGAGCACCTTCTCCTTGCCGAGACCCCCGGTGTCGGTCTCGCCGACCGGCGCGTATGAACGTCACGCGGCTTGAGCAGATCTTCGATCAGCAGCGGCGAGCTGCTCGACCGCGTCGCCAAACCGGACGGTTGTACGGCAGTGCCGGCCGGCGCAGCAGGAGAATGGTGACAGGACGCCATCACTCCCATGACCTTCGGTAACTCACGGTGGCCGGAGAGCGCGGCCTCATGAGCGAATTGCTGCCGATGCTTGCCGGCGTGCTGCGCACAGCGCCGGAGTCGGATGCGCTGGTGATCCTCGGCCGACTCCTGGACTCGCTGCCCATCCCGGTCCTGCTCACGGACTGCTCGAACGAGTTGCGCTGCGTCTACGGCAATGCGGCCTCACGATCCTGGGTGCCGCTCGAGAAGTTCCCGGTCGAGGGCCAGTCGCTGCTGGAGATCCTGGAGAGCCTCGCGGCGTCCCCGCTGCTCCCCATCCTCCGCCAGGTCTGCGCGACGGGCGCAGCGGCGCACCTCCGCGACTTCGAATACGTCGGTCTTGTCGGAGCGCCGGTCACCCTTCCCGGCGACGTGACCGTCTGGGACTGGGAGGTCTACCCCCTCACCGATGTCGGTGGCGTCCATAGCCACCTCCTGGTCGTGGGGATGGACGTGACCGAACGAGCCCTCCAGGGGCCTGGGGCCAGTCCCGAAGCCCGGAAGCGGGCCGCTGAGATGCGCGAGCGGGCGTCGGGCATCCTTCGGATCTTTGGAGTCGCGCCCGGAACCGATGTCACCACCTCGGCAGCCCAGTTGACCGGGCGGGAGCAAGAGGTCGCGGATCTGGTCGCGCGCGGTCTCAGCAATGCGGCGGTGGCGCGTCAGCTCTACCTGAGCCCGGCGACGGTCGCCACCCATATCTCGCACATCCTGGAGAAGCTCGGCTTCTCGTCCCGTGTCGAGATCGCCGCCTGGATCGTGGAGCGGCGGCTGCGCCAAGAGGCCACCCGGCCTCCCATCTGACCTCAGCAGTTTGCCTACGGGCAGCTCGGGAACTACTGGGCGGGGCTGCCTGTGCGGCTGCAAACCGCCGGGCAGCCGCATCCTGACCAACATGGTCACCCACCGCTACTCGGACCTTGTGCCCTCGGCGACCCCTTCGGCAGTCTGGGGCGCTTCCTGGCCGGCCTGGAGGTGCTCGAGGATGTGCACGGTTACCTCAGTGTTCTTCCGGATCTCATCCAGGATGGTCAGGGTGCGCTGTCCCGTGGTGTCAGCTTCTGCGTCGGCATGCTCGAGCGTCAGGCGATCCTTCTGGGTCTGGCGGTTACTGGCGAGCAGGATCACCGGACCCGCATAGGCGGCCTGGACGCTGAACAGCAGGTTGAGAAGGATGAACGGGTACGGGTCCCAGCGGCGGATGAAGCCGATGATGTTCAGAACGACCCAGATGGAGACGATGACCGTTTGGGTGATGAGGAACGGCCAGGACCCGATGACGCCTGCGACCTTGTCCGCCACACGTTCACCGAGCGTCGCCTGGTCGTAGTGAACGACGTTGACCGGGTGCGAGTGATGACTCCTGCGCTCGCGGCCCCCACGAACCTTGAACGAGCCACGGCCATTGGCCCGTGATGTGGAGCTCGCGGCCCCCGACTCGAGATCCGTCATTCGCGGCGCCATGAACGACCACGCGAGCCGCTTCCCCTACCGGTGAACAAGTGCAGGATCGCGAGCAGGAGGACCGCACCGATGAAGGCGACGACTATCCGGGCGCCGAGGGAGCCGGCTGTGACCCCCAAAGGGACCAGCACGTGATCGTTGATGAATGCTCCCAGGACATATGCACCGATCAACGCACCGATGACACCGACGATGATGTCGCCGATCACACCGTAGCCATGACCGCTCACGACACGGCTGGCCAGGAAGCCGGCCACCAGCCCGACGAGGATCACGATCAGGAGCTCTCCCAGGGTGATGTTCCAGGTAAAGGAAGGAACGTTGATGCTCATGCTTTCTCTCTCCTCGGCCTCTCAGGGACCGAAACCAGGTATGGGCGACCTCTCGTCGATGCCAGGCATCGAGGTTCTCGCCGATCGTCTGTCATCCTCGGCGGCCAAAGTATCGGCGTCCGAAGAAGCGGCGCCCATACACGCGCCGCTCGTGCGACCGACGTCCATCCCAACGACGTCCGCCCATGCCGCTGCCGCCAAACAGGCGGAGAACGGCCAGCAGAATGACGGCGCCGATGAAGGCGACGATGATCTGGGCGACCAGCGAACCGGCCGCGATCCCCAGAGGAGCCAGCACGTGATCGCTGATGAATGCCCCCAGGATGAAGGCACCGATCAACGCGCCGATGACGCCGACCACGATGTCGCCGACGACACCATAGCCATGGCCGGTGACGAGCCGGCTGGCCAGGAAGCCGGCTACGAGGCCGACCAAGGCCACTACCAGAAGCTGCTCCAGAGTCATGATCTCCCCCTCTCCTCAGGTGTGGACGCGGAAGCCGGCCGTATGCGACGAACCCGAGCTCGAACAACGGCGCCACACGAGCCGGCGACCGGAGAGGATCGCGATGTCGTCCGGCGTCGACTCGCATGGCTCGGGCAGAGCCCTACTCCTTGAGGAGGAGGCCGAAGAACTGGCGATAACGCTGCAGGGCCACCCGCAGGTGCTCGGTGTCCTCGTTGCCCTGCGACCACCGCTCCTCCAGGCGCCCGCGCTCCTCAGCGAAGGTCGTCGCCAGGTGCTCCATGACGTCAGCGACCAGGTGGTCGGCCTCCCGGACCGCCTGCGCTGGATCGTCCACGAAGCTGGTCTGGATGTCACCCCACCGAGCGCGGTACTGCTTCCGCGAATCGACCGCCATCAGTTCGACCTGACCTTCTGCCGGCGCCTCCGGCCGGGGGCGATCGAGCTCCGGGGGTTCGTGGTCGCGCGACACGACGGGCTCTTGGAGCCCCGGTTGGGCCTCCTTAGCCGATACCTCATCCGCTCGGCCGTCCCCATTCACGTCAGGCGTGCTCGGCCGCGCGTCTGTCAGTGCTCCCGCGTGCAAGGCAGGGGCCGGCGGCCCGGCGGCCTCCTCGGTGACCGGCGTGGCCGTCTTCTCCTCCGCAGGGCGAACCCAGCTCGACCGCACCTCGGATGCGACCGCCGAGGCCTGGCCTCCCTCGGCCATGTCTGTAGTGCTCAGCTGGTCGTCTGTTCTCTGATCCATGTTCTCACCTCGAGTCAGCGCGCGATTGGTTCATCTCGCCGGTCGTTCGCTCCCGCCGTCGCGCCGTTGGCAGGGGTCGGGATCTCCTGTCCCAGGAGGGACTCGAACAGAGACCGGTAGTGCCGGATGCCGAGCCTCATGTCCTCGGTGCTTGCCTGGTCCTTCACGCTCGCCTCCGAGATCGCGTGTGCAGCCCGGTAGTCCTCGACCTCGCGGGAATGGTCGACCGACACGTCCGCCGCCATCTGCTCGAAGTCTTCGATCGGGTAGCCACGACGGGTCATGATCTCGGTCACCATTCCGTCCGCGTCGTGCAGGGCCTGGGCGGGCATGTCCACGAAGCGGGCCTGGACCTCCCGCCACTGCTCGACGTATCGCGACCGGGCCTCTGGCTCGAGTTCGCGGACCTCGAACTGCCGTCGCCGTTCCTGCCTTGCGTCGAGCTCGCGCTCGGCTTCACGCTGGTCGCCCGCCGCCTCGACCGTCCGGTCGTACTCCCGGCCGAACCGGTTGCGCAGGCTCCGGCTGCGCATCTGCCCGCGGCCGACCGTGAAGTAGGCGACCACGCCGATCACGACCAGGGCCGCCATGCCGATCACGATCCATACGGTGACTTGCACCTCGCTTCCTCCTTCCCGATCCCTCGGATGGACCGGGGCGGTATGCCCCGGTCCTCGGTCGGCCTGAGCGGCTCCCCGTGATAACCCCGGACGTTCCCGTGGAGCGCTGCGACGCCCGAGCGCCGACTGGATGTCAGGCCCGTCGGATCCGCCCGCCTCCCGTCGCCTTCCTCACGATGAAGAGCAGGATCACGGCCCCGATGAAGGCGACCACGATGGTGCCGAGCAGGCCCACCGGACCCTGGACGAAGAACCCGATCAGGAAGCCGCCGATCACGGCCCCGATCAGCCCGACGATGACGTCGCCGATCAGCCCGTAGCCTCCGCCCTTCACGAAGCGGCTGGCCAGGAAGCCCGCCACCAGGCCCACGATGATCCAGACTACCCAGCCGCCGGGGCTGAGGTTGAGGTTGTTGACGTCCATTGGAATCCCTCCCTTGTTGTCAGCTGAAGTCCCGCCGCGAACGTGTTACGGTCCGGTTGAAGACGAGCCTGGCGATCCGGGTGAGCAGCCACGCCACCAGGGCGTAGACGGCCATGGCGGCGAGCGAGGTCACCTCGAACTGGTTGCCGGTGCTGCTGGCGGGGTTGCCCAGCAGCCCGGTGAAGGGGGCGACCAGCGGCGCCGTCACGCCGTAGATCAGCCTCGCGAACCCGGCCTCGGGGTTGGCGGCGAGCAGCTTCAGCACGAACCGGATCGCGATCAGCCCATCGACGACCGCCAGGACGATGTAGATGCCATTGATCCAGGTCGCGAGCGGAGACGCGCCCCGGCTCATGCTGCGCTCGGCATAGGCTGGCTCCGCAGCGAGACGGACGGGGCCGTGCACGACCTCACGTGACTCGACGAGCTCGTCCGCCGACTCCTGCCTGTATCGGGACTCCTCTGTAGACATCGAAGCGTTCTCCTCTTTCAATCCGCTGCCTGAGTGCCAGCTCTGGATGGCCCGGGGCGCTCGGTCCGAGGGACCGCGCTCGCTCGCTCGTCCATGGCGAGGCACGTGACGCAGGCAGCCTGCGCCGCCATCCACTGGGCGATGCCGTCCGACACCCCCGCAGGGGTGATCTGGCTCTTGATCAGGTAGGCGATCGCGCCAAGCCGGAGGCCCCTCTGGATCAGGTCAGGATCGTCGTAGTTGGAGAGGATCACGACCGGCAGTGAGGAGGTCCTGTGGTCGGCTCGCAGCGCCGCCAGGACCTGGAGCCCGTCAATGGCCGGAAGTCCCACGTCCAGGAGGACCAGGTCCGCACGCGATTGGAATGCCAGCGTGAGGGCGGTCTCCCCCGTCATCGCAAGGTTCACCAGGTACCCGTCGTGCTCGAGCTTGAAGCGGTACATCCTGGCGATCTCGGGATTGTCCTCGACCAAGAGGATCGCGTTCGCGGGCCGCGATCGAGCGTTCGTGACAGAATGTACGGCCAATGTCGATGCCACCCTTCAAGCGGCCTCCGGTGGGACCCGGTGGCGGGCGGCCAAGACGATCCCCTGATCTTGGTTGCGGTGGCCCCCTGTGACGCTCCAGAAGAACGGCGAGCCAGGGATCCAACGTCAGCATGACCCACTGCCGGTGCGGACGCTATCCGTCGAACGAATGAAATGTGCGATTCGCTCGGCCCTCAGCCACCGACTCGCCTGGCGAGCCCGGTATGGGCTCTCTCCAGGGAGGATTGGCAGGGCTCGCCCTGGTCGATGTCGCTTCCCCTGCTACTTTGCGGCACGGGACGCGCGAAACCGAGCACCGTCTTGGTGCCGGGGGCCGGCGGTGTACGATCGGGCCAGCAAATGGACGGCCAGCCAGCTCAGGACGCACGGCCCGGCCAACCCTTCCCGGGCGAGCGCAGAACGCGCCTGAGCGGCGCCTGGACCGCGCTCATCGTCGGCATCGTGGCCCTGCTGGTGATCCTGGTCTTCATCCTGCAGAACCTGCAGGGCGTCGAGCTGCAGTTCCTGGTCTTCCACGGCCACCTGCCGCTGGCTCTGGCGCTGCTCTTCGCGGCGATCCTGGGAGCCGTTATCGTCCTGACCTTCGGAGGCGGCCGCATCCTGCAGCTGCGCCTGGTGGCCCGGCGCGCCCGAGGTCAGCGAGCAAGTCCAGCCCCGCCCGACATGCCAGTCGAGGAGTAGGGCCCAGAAGAGCTGATGGCAGGCTCGATCAGTGCCGGCGCCGGTCGGGGTCGTGGGCCGCGGTCAAGGCGGCCACGGCGTCCGGGCTGGGGCGCACGTAGCGCTGCAAAGAGCGCAGGTTCTTGTGCCGGCTCTTCGCCATCAGCAGGGGAAGCGAGACGTTGGCTTCGCCGAGGTGCGTCAGGGCGGCGCGGCGCAGGTCGTGCAGGCTGCGGCCCCCGCTGGCGACGACAAAGAGCTCCTCGGCCCGCCGGTAGGAGAGCCGGGCCCGGCCGGTCTCCGGGCAGAGATCCTCGGTGGCCGGTGCTCGCGACGGGACGGGCGGCCGGTCGGCGAGGAAGAGCGGGCCGCGCTAGCGGCCGCCGATCAAGCGGGGGAGCAGCCGGGCCGAGCCGCTCTGGAAGTGGAGCAGCTCGCGATCGCCGCCCTTGGAGACGACCACGGCCCGCTTGTTGGCCAGGTTGACGTCTTCCACGTTGAGGCTGAGGGCCTCCTCGGCACGGGCGGCGGTCTCGTAGAGCAGCCGCCACAGGCATTTCTCGCGCAAGCCCACGCTCTCGCGGCTCCAGAGCCGTTCCAGCTCAGGGTAGGAGAGGGTCCCGGTCCGGTCCGCCTTCTCCCGCCGGCGGTCGAGGTCCTGGACCAGGTCCGGGAGCGACCAGCCCCGGCGCCGGCAGAAGGCGGCGAAGGAGCCCAGCGTGGAGAGATGGCGGTTCCAGGTGGCCGGGCCCGCCTGGCCCCAGGCCTGCCGGACGACGGTAGCGACCGCGGCGGAAGCGAGCCCGCTCAGCGGATGGTCGGGCCCGAAGGCCTGAACCAACCGGCGGGTGGTCTGAGCGTAGGAGCGTCGGCTGGTGGGGGCGAGGTCGGGCTGGGCCAGGAAGGCGTCGGCGGCATGCTGGAGGGAGGGTGCCGGGGTGGGCAGCGGCACGACGTCGGCCATGGGCAGGAAGGGTATCGCAGGGAATGTGTCGGCTTCAGCCGGCCAGCGTCGGCAGGCCGGAAACTCGGCGGGGAGTCCGATGTCGCAGGGAATAGCTCATTCCCTGCGACATCTCATGCTCCGGCGCCGCGGGGGGTCAGTTCGCGCCCACCCGGCTCAGGCCGAGGTCAAGATGCTTCTCCATGTCGAGGCTCAACTTGCCGTACAGGTTGACGTGGGTCCAGAAGAGCGCGCTCAGGCCACGACGGTCCTCGGCGGTCAGCCTGCTCGCCCAGGCCGGGTCCTCCAGCACACGCTGGACGAGCACAGTGTTGACGTGCACCAACGCGGACTGCAGCAAGTGCAGCGCGAGCATGGAGACCTCCAGGTCCTTACGGTCGGCGCCGGCCAGAGCGCCGTCCTTGCCGTAGTGCAGGGTGCCGTTGGCGGAGTTCCAGGTCTCGATCACCTGGAGGCCCTCGTGGACCTCCAGGCGCAGTTCCGGCGACGCGAGGTAGTCGCACATGAAGATCGAGCGCGCCACCCGCCCCAGCTCCTCGATGCCCTGGTACGTGGGGTGCTTCGGGCCACCCCTGGTGAAGCGGCGCAGGACCTGCTCGGCCTCGGCGGTGCCCAAGCGCAGCGCGGTCGCGTACTTCACCATCTGGTCGTACTGCTGCGCGATCAGGTCCCAGTCGATCGTCCTCGTCGAGAGGACCGGTCCCAGCATCGGCCAGGCATCGCCCTCACCGGGGCTCGGCCGGTAGAGCCTGGCCTTGCCGATGTTCTTGAGCCGGGGCAGGAGCCGGAAGTTCAGCAGGTAGGTGAACGCGAACCCGACGATCGAGGTTACGTGGACACCCCGCTCCCCCGTAGGTAGTGGAACCGGCAGTCCGTGCCGCTCATCGGGTGGTTGTGGAGATGTTCATGCGGGTCG
>JBKPCH010000162.1:0-3213 GCA_046727275.1 Candidatus Dormiibacterota bacterium | reverse complement strand
CAGCGCGGCGGCCAGCGAGCGTCCGACGCGGCCGCGCCCGAGGACGACGACGGGCTCGAAGGCCTCCGCTCGCATCTCGGGCAAGAATAGGCCGCCCGGCGAAACGGCAGGACGGCACCGGGCGGGAGCCCTCCCTCCCCCGCGATGCGTGGTGCACATGCCGGCCACGTTGGTCGGGCTGTGTGCCGACTGTGGGAGTCGGTCCGCTTTGTGGGCGTGGCCGGCGCTACCCAACCAGGCCCCGGTACAGCTCCACCGTGCGGTCCGCGATGGCCGGCCAGGTGAACCGCTCCAGCACCCGCCGGCGGCCGGCGGCGCCCATCCGGGCGGCCAGGTCCGGGTCGGCCAGCACCCGCTCCAGGCGTTCCGCCAGGCCCCTGGCGAAGCCGGCCGGGTCGGACTCGTCGTAGTCGACCAGGTAGCCCGTCTCGCCGTCCACCACGATCTCCGGGATGCCGCCCACCCGCGAGGCCACCACCGCCGTCTCGCAGGCCATCGCCTCCAGGTTGACGAGTCCGAAAGGCTCGTACACCGACGGGCAGGCGAAGACCGCCGCCCCCGTCAGCAGCGCCGTCAGGTCCGCGCGGGGCAGGATGCCGTCGATCCACGTGAGGCCGCCCCGCTCCCGCCGGACGCGCCCGGCCAGCTCGCCCACCTCCGCCGCGATCTCGGGCGTGTCGGGCGCGCCCGCACACACGACCAGCGCGTACCGCGGGTCGACCAGCAGCGCCGCCGCCAGAAGGTGCTGCAGGCCCTTCTGCCGCGTCACCCGGCCCACCCACAGCGCGTAGGGCCGGTCCGGGTCGATGCCGTAGCGGCGCAGCGTCTCCTCGGAGCGCACCGGCCGGTAGGCCTGGGGGTCGATGCCGTTGTGGATCACGTGCACCCGGCCCGGTTCGACCTCCGGGTAGACGGCCAGCACGTCGCGGCGCATGCCCTCCGACACCGCGATCACCGCGTCGGCTGCCGCCAGGGCGGCGCGCTCGCAGAAGCTCGACACCCGGTAGCCGCCGCCGAGCTGCTCCGCCTTCCAGGGCCGCAGCGGCTCCAGGCTGTGGGTGGTCACCACGTGCGGCACGCCCCAGGTCAGCTTGGCCAGGTGCCCGCCCAGGTTGGCGTACCAGGTGTGACTGTGGACCAGCTCGGCGTCCCCGCAGGCCGCCGCCATCGTCAGGTCGATGGAGACCGCCTGCAGCGCCGTGGCCTCGGGCAGGGGCTCCTTCAGTGCCTCCCACGCGACGTGGCCGACCACGCCAGGCTCCGGCCGCGGCGCGCCCCAGGCGTGGACCGTCAGCGTCACCCGCCGGCGCAGCTCCCGGGCCAGGTGCTCGACGTGGACCCCGGCGCCGCCGTAGACGTCCGGCGGGTACTCCCGCGTCAGGAGCGCGACCGCGAGCCGGTCGCTCATGAACCCGCCGGGACCGGCTGGCCCTTGCCGATCGCCACCACGCCCCGCCGCGACACCTCGAAGCGGCGCCGGTCCTCCGCCTCGTCCACGCCGATCCGCACGCCCGGCGGGATGCGCACGTGCTTGTCGACGATCGCCTTCCGGACGATCGCGCCCCGGCCCACGTGGACGCCGTCCATGAGGACGCAGCCCTCCACGAGCGAGCCCGTGTTGACCCGGACCTCGGGCGACAGGATCGAGCGGCGGACCGTGCCCCCGGAGACGATCACTCCGGGGCTCACCAGCGAGTCCACGGCGTGGCCGCGGCGGCCCTCGTCGTCGAAGACGAACTTCGCCGGCGGCAGCGAGGACGACATCCAGTTGTAGATCGGCCACTCCCGGTTGTACAGGTTGAAGACGGGGGCGACGGCGACCAGGTCCATGCTGGCGTCGTAGTAGGAGTCCAGGTCGCCGACGTCGCGCCAGTAGCCTCGCTCGTCCTCGGCGACGCCGGGCACCTGGTTGGCGTTGAAGTCGTACACGGAGGCCTGGCCGCGCTCGACCATCAGCGGGATAATGCTGCCGCCCAGGTCGTGATTGCTCGCCGCGTCCTCGGCGTCCTCGGTGACCACCTCGATCAGCGCCTGCGTGCTGAAGACGTAGATGCCCATGGACGCGTAGGCCTGGTCCGTCGCGTCGGGCAAGGGGGTCGGGTCGGCCGGCTTCTCGCGGAAGCTCCGGGCCCGCCGCGTCTCGTCGGCCTCGATGACGCCGAACGCCGGCGCTTGCTCGATCGGCACCCGGATGCCGGCCAGCGTCACGCCCGCGCCGCTCTTCATGTGGTGCTCGATCATCTGGCGGGGGTCCATGCGGTAGATGTGGTCGGCGCCGAAGACGCAGATGCAGTCGGGCCGCTCGTCGTAGACCAGGTTCAGGTTCTGGTACACCGCGTCCGCCGAGCCCGCGAACCAGCGCGGCCCCATCCGCATCTGCGCCGGCACCGTCGCGACGTAGTTGCCGAGGTTCGGCGAGAGGCGCCACATCTGGGCGATGTGCCGGTCCAGGCTGTGGCTCTTGTACTGCGTCAGCACGACGATCTTGCGGACGCCGCCGTTGACCAGGTTGGAGAGGGCGAAGTCGATCAGGCGGTACGTGCCGCCGAACGGCACGGCCGGCTTGGCCCGGTCGGCCGTCAGCGGCTGCAGCCGGGTGCCCTGACCGCCGGCCAGGACCATCGCCATGACGTGCAGTTCGTCCCGCTCCAGGCGCATCAGTCGCATGGTGGTCTTAGAGGGTGCGCGGATAGGCACTGACGGATCTTTGGCGCCCATGCGCCCCATCTGGCGGCCCGGCTCCTGCGGTCCTCGGTCACGAGTACTCCGTACGCGCTCCCTGCGGTCCTCGTCCCCGGACCACCATCTGGGGCACCTGGCCACCAAATCTCTCGCCATTGCCTATCCGCGCACCCTCTAACCGGCGCTGACGGACGCGACCAGGCTGTCGGGGGGCGTCGTCAGCGCCTCGAGGGCCTGCGCCACCTGGCGCCTGGCGGCGACCAGCTCGGGCGGGTCCTCCCTGGCGTGGACCACCCGCTGCCGGGCCTCCTCGATGAGCCGGATCAGGTCGGGGTCCGCCTGCAGCTGCTCCAGCCGCTCGCGGGCCCAGGCCTCGTCCGTGCCCGAGGCTACGGCGGCGGCCGCGGCCACGGCGTCGTCGATCGCAACCTCCCGGTCGCCGGCGTGCCGGGCGGCGCGCCGCGCGTGCCGGCGCACGGCCGCCACGAAGCCGCGGGCGGCCTCGGTGTCCTCCTCGCCGCAGGGCCACAG
>JBKPCH010000161.1:0-28737 GCA_046727275.1 Candidatus Dormiibacterota bacterium | reverse complement strand
GCAGTGGCAGGCGTCGACCACCAGCTCCAGCGCCGTCCGCCGGTCGTGCTCCCGCTGCAGCACGACCGAGGCCACCTGGACGTCCTCCAGGATCGAAGGCAGCAGGGCCGCGAGCCCGTCGAAGTTGCCCCTGTGGCGGAGCCGGTTGGCCGCCAGCATCCGGCTCCGGAGCGTCGTCAGGTCGTCGACCCCGGCCGCGACCATCGTGTCGAGGGACCCCGCCTCCGGCCTGATCAGCGCCCGCCGGATCGCCGGCAGGGCGGCATGGGCCTGCAGCCCGGCGTCCGGCTGCGGGGACTGCCCGGTGAGCTCGGCGACCTCGATGCGGAGGATGCGGGCGAGCTCGACGATGACGGACATGCGGTCGAGCTGGCGCTCTCCCCGCTCGACCTTGGTCAGCCAGCTCTTCGACCGGCCCAGGAGGTGCGCCAGGATCTCCTGCGACATCCCCCGCGCCTTCCGGTACCGGGCGACGCGCTGCCCGATCGTCGAATCAACCTGCCATTCCACCGAGCGTTCCCCGAACGATAACACCGGCGGCCCGGGACGGCCCGCGTTCAGCTTCTGCCCCCGAAACGCAGCTCGGCCACGACGGCCAGCTCGCCTCGCCCGTGCAGCTGGCCGAGCCGCCGGCGCTGGAGCTTGCCGCTGGGCGTCCTGGGGATGGACCCGGGCGTCACGATGACCACCGCGGTGGGGGCGACGCCGTCGCGCACCGACAGCTCGCGCCGTATCCAGCGGCACGCCTCCTGCATGTCCGCGCCGGCGCTGGTCCGCCGGCGCTCGGCGACGACGACGTAGCCGCCCGATCCGTCGGAGATGGCCGCGCAGCCGCCCGGCCGGACGGCCTCGTGCCGGGCCGCCGTCTCCTCGAGGGGCTCCGGGTAGAGCTTCCGCCCGGCGATCACCAGCACGTCGTCGGCGCGCCCCACCACGTGCAGCTGCCCGCCGCTCAGGAAGCCGAGGTCGCTGGTCCGGAACCAGCCCTCGGGGTCCAGCGGCGGCGCCGCCTGGCCCAGGTAGCCGCTGAGCAGGCTGGCGCCCCGGACGGCGACCGGCCCGGCCTCGCCGCGCCCGGCCGGCGCCCGGACCTCCAGGCAGCGCAGCGGGACGCCGCAGGAGACCACCTCCGGCCCGTCGGGGCCGCCGGCCGTCGAGCGCCAGCCCTCGTGGCGGGGCGCCATGGTCACGGCGACCGACGCCTCGGCCATCCCGTAGGCGGGGCAGAGCGCCGCCTCGTCGAAGCCGAGGGGCGCCATCGCCCGCGCGAACCGCCGCAGCGTGCCCGGCGTGATCGGCTCGGAGCCCACGAACAGGACCTGGAGCGACCGGAGGTCCACGCCGGCGGGCACGGTCCTGGGGTGGGCCAGCACCAGGTCGAGCGCGAAGTTGGGCGCGGCGGTCACGGTGGCGCCGATCTCCGAACAGGCCTGGAGCCACCGGGAGGGCCGGGCGACCATGCGCTCGGGGGGCATGAGCGCGAGCCGCCGGCCGCACCAGGGGGGCCCCATCGAGACCAGGCCCGTCAGGCACATGCCGATCAGGCCCATGTCGTGGGAGAGCGGGAGCCAGGAGCAGGCGACCACGCCCCGGTCGTGCGGCGCGACGTGGTCGAGGATCGCCGTGACGTTGGCGGCGATGGCCGGCGAGCTGAGCCGGATGCCTTTCGGACGCCCGGTGCTGCCGGAGGAGAACTGCACGAACTCGCCGGCGTCGGCGACGTCCGCGCGGTGTGGGTGGGCGGCGCACTCGGGGAACGACGCCGTGCGCAGCCCATCCGGGAGCGGGCCCGCGAGGTCGAGGCCGGCGAACCTCTCGGGCAGCACGAGCAGCTCCACCCCGGCCAGGCGGATGACGTCGAGCAGCTCCTGCCGGTACGCGTCGAGCTGCGCGGACCGGGCCGGGTGGGGGAGGGAGAGCGTCGTGATGCCGGCCCGCCAGGCGCCCAGCAGGCAGACCAGGCAGTCCAGCGAGGTCTCCATCAGCAGCGCGACCGCTCCGCCCCGCCCGACGCGGTCCAGGAAGCAGGCCGCGGCGCGCTCGGACCGGGTCCACAGCTCGCCGACCCGGACCTCCTCGCGCTCGCCGGCCAGGACGCTGACGACGCCGCTGCCGGTGGCCGCGTTCTCCAGCAGCCCCGGCACCGTCGAGAGGTCGCTCACGTCACGACCCGCGCCGCACGCGCCGGCCTGCGACGACGTGCAGCGTGCCCCCGAGCGGCTCCGGCACCACCCTGACCGAGCCGAAGCCCGCCTCCTCCATCAGGCCCGCCAGCTCGTCGGGCAGCAGCGCCTGGCCCGCCCGGCTCACGTTCTGGAAGCGGGAGACCGAGCCGCGCAGGTCGGCGCCCGCCACGCTCGCCGTGGACAGCAGGGCCCAGCCACCGGCCCGCAGCGACCGGAGGACCGTGCGCAGGCCGGAGCGCGGCGCGGCCGGCGCCAGGACGTCGGACGCGACCAGGGCCAGGTCGAAACGGTCCACGTCGTCCAGCTCCTCCACGCCCTGCCTGCGCAGCTCGATGCGGTCCCCGAGCCCGGCCTCGGCCACCACCCGCTCCGCGACGGCGATCGTCTCGGCCAGCGGGTCGATGCCGACCACGTGCGCCATCGGCAGCCGCCGGCAGAGCTCGACCGCGGCTCGCGCCGGCTCCGTGCCGGCGTCGAGGAGGCAGGCGTGGGGGCCGTTCAGCCGCTCGTCCAGACCGTCCAGCTGCTGCGCCAGCGAGCCCAGCACGACCTCGCTGAGCGCGGCCGCCGTCCCGCCCCGCGCCTCCTGCAGCTCCCGGTCACCCTCCTGCCAGCCGGCCGCCAGCCCGTGCCGGCGCGCGCGGTCGAAGAAGCGGTCGCCCTGGAGCAGGGTCGAGCGCGCCTGCGACGCCACGGCGGTGCGCAGGGGCCCGGCGGTCAGGACCGCCCCCAGCCCGTCCGCGACCGCGAAGCGGTCGCCCAGGCGCCTGACCAGCCCGGTGGCCACGAGCACCTGCAGCATCTCGTCGACCAGCCGCGGCGGCGCGCCCAGGCGGCCGGCCGCCTCCTCGGCCGTCGCGGGCGCCAGCAGCTGGTCGAGCAGGCCGCTCTCCAGCGCGGACGCGAACACGGTGAACGCCCACCAACCCTCGGTCAGCTCTGCGATCGTGCGCTGTGCCTTCTCCATCCTCACCTGCCGCTGCTTGATCTCCGACGTCGCGTGCTGCCCCAGCTGGATGAGGAGCAGCTCCTGCGCGCCCTGGCCCCCGATCAGGCCGAGCGCGTCGCGCATGTAGCGCTCCCAGGGGTGGCGGCGCATGTATCCCTCGCCGCCCTGCAGGTCCATGACCGCCAGGCCGACCTTGATCGCCTGCTCTGCGGCGAACTGCTTGGCGACCGTCGACACCGGGTCGAAGAACTGGTCGCGCCGGCCGTACGTGCCGGCCAGCGCCCGGTGGACCATCGCCCGCGAGGTGTGGACCGCCGCGAACATCTCGCCCACCGCGCGCTGGACGTTGGGGAACTCGAGCACACCCCGGCCGCCGCGCTGACGGCCGTCCAGGGCGAGGACGCACGCGTCGAAGAGCGCGCGCATGTGCCCGACGACCGCGCACGCCGTCATCAGCCGGCGGTTGCGCAGGTACGTGTTCATCACGCTGAGGGCGTCGGCGCCGGCGACCAGGCGCTCCTCCGGGAGCCGGACGCCGTCCAGGGCCAGGGTCCCGAAGCCCATGGAGCGCAGCCCGGTCGTGGCGAGGGGATCGACGCACACGCCCTCGTCGCCGCGCTCGACCAGGAAGCTCAGGATGTCTCCCGACTCCCGCTCCTTCGCGTAGACGAGGAAGGCGTCGGCGAAGACCGCCCCGCCCACGAACGGCTTGCTCCCGTCCAGCCGCCAGCCGCCGCCCACCTCGCGCGCGGTGGTCAGGTAGTCGAACGGGTCGCGGCCCTCGTAGGCCGCCGGCGGGCAGATGCACGCGCCGGCCGCCATCGGCACCGCGTAGCGCTGGATGAGCTCCGGCCGCCCGGTCTCGATCAGCACCTCCGCGACTCCCGCGGTCACGTCGACCACGGACGTCAGGCCTGCGTCCCGGGAGATGCGGGCCACCTCCTCCACGACGATGCCCCACTCGAACTTGTCCCGCCCCTGCCCACCGACCTCGGGTGGCAGCGAGAAGCCCGTCAGGCCGAGCCTGCCGGCCTCGGCGAGCAGCGCCCGCGGCAGCGGCTGCCCGGTGCGGTCGCGGCCGTCGGCGCCGGGGTTGACCCACTCGTGGACGAACGGGGCGAAGCGGCGCTCCACCTCCGCGGCCAGGCAGGCGATCCGCTTCTCGTCGTGCTCGGCTCCGAGTGCCGTCACGGCTGCCCTTCCGCGAGCGCCGAGGCCGCGAGCTGGGCGATCGTCTCCCGACCCGACAGGTCGTTCAGGAAGACGCTCACGCCGAGGCGGTCCTCGATGTCGAGGGCGAGCTGGGCGGCGGTCAGCGAGTCGAGGCCGAGCTCGTCGAGCGGCCGGTCGGGGTCGACCTCGGCCGGCTCCAGCCCCAGGTAGCCCGCGAACGCGGCCTGCAGCCGGGGGATCAGCTCGGCGGGGGTCCGGGTCATCGTCATCGGGCCAGCCCGAACGGCACGATCGAGAACAGCTCCCCCTCGTCGAGCTGGCGGAGCATCCACGCGGTGACGGGCTCCGCCAGGGCGCCGGCGGCCGGCGCCGGGCCGCCGCCGCAGGCCAGGCGCTCCAGGCAGAGGGCCAGCCACTCGCCGCCCGCGGCCTCGGGCACCATCCGCTCCCGGTTGCAGCGCCAGACCTGCAGGCAGCAGGCGGCGGCGTGCAGGACGCAGTGGCGGTGCGCCAGCGAGAGGTCGGCGGGGCCGGCGCCCTCCGCCAGGGCGGCCCGCAGCGCCGTCGCCTGGTCGCGCAGCGAGCGCAGGGCCCGAGCAGCGCGCGGACCGGCGTCGGGATCCTCGGCCTGGCTCGGGGGCCTCCCGAACCAGCGCTCGACCAGCTCGTCCCCGCCGGGATCGCCGATCCGGAGCCCCGTGCCCGCGGGATCCCAGGCCGGGGCCGGCGCGGCCAGGTCGCAGAGCAGGTCCGGGTCGACCGGCGCGCCCGCGCGCCGGCCGGCGCGCACGAGCTGGCCGAGCTGCGAGGTGATCAGGGAGAGCTGGACCAGCTGCGTCCCCTCGAAGATGCTGGTGATGGCGACGTCCCTCGCGACCTTCTGGAACATGCCGGCGGCGATGCCCTCGCGGAGGTAGGAGCGGGCGCTCAGGACGACCGAGGCGTCGCGGGCGACGCGCTCGCAGAGGTTCGGGACCAGGTACTTGGTGACCGCGGCCCACAGCGAGGTCCGCCGCGGCGCCAGCGTCAGGGCCCGCGCGGTCACGACGGCCAGGCACTCGCCGATCAGGATGTCCAGGAAGGAGCCCAGGAGCAGGTCCCGGACTGCCGGGATGGCGAAGATGGGCTCCCCGTACAGCCGGCGCGCGCCGGCCCAGCCGAGCGCCAGGCGCAGCGCCGTGTCCGCGGCGCCCAGCGCCATGCCGCCGATCATCGTGCGGGTGAACTGCAGGGTGGTCAGCGCCATCTCCATCCCGCGGCCCGTGGGCTCGATGAGCGCGCTCGCCGGCAGGCGGCAGTCCTCGAAGGCCAGGCCGCCGAGGTCGTGGCCCCGCAGCCCGAGCGTCCGGACCCGGGGCAGGCGCCGGCAGGCGCCCGCGGGCAGCTCGTCGGGGCGCAGGAAGAGCAGCGAGAGCGACGGCCGCGTCCGCGCCAGCGTGACCACGAACGCGCAGCGGGCGGCGTTGCCGATCAGCCACTTCTCACCGCGCAGCCGGTAGCCGCCGGCCGCGGCCTCCGCGCGCGTCGTGGTCGCGTAGAAGTCGCTGCCGGCGTCCCGCTCGGACACCGCGAACGAGCCGAAGGCGCCGGCGCCGAGCAGCAGGCCGGCGACCTGGCGGCGCTGATCGTCGCCGCCCCAGGCCCAGACCGGGACGGCGGCGAGCATCGTGGAGCCCAGGCCGGTCGTCAGGACCAGGTCGCGGCGGGAGATCACGCGGACCAGCGCGAGCAGCTCGTCGAACGACGTGAGGCGGCCGCCCCACGCCCGGGGGACGAGGTGGGCGTGGATGCCCCAGGCGCGCAGGGCCTCGAACGCCTCCGCCGGCGGCTCCTCCCGCTCGTCGTGCTCGACCAGCGCGCCGAACGAGACCGGGGCGTCCGGCTGCGCCGGGTCGCCCAGGGCCCGCTCCAGGTCCAGGGCCGCCGCGTGGGCGGGCAGCCGGCAGATCAGCTCCACGCCAGCTCTGGCTCCGGGACCGGGGCGAACTGCTCGATCGCCAGGGCCCGCGGCTCGTCGCCGCCGGCCCCGGTGCCGGCGAGCTCGTGGACGAACGCCAGCCGGCCCTCCCACTCGTAGGCGGTCGAGAGCACGGCGCCCTCGTCGAACAGGTAGAACGGGCGCCGGAAGAGCAGATCGAGGCGGGCCACGGGCGTGCGCATCGCGAGCCGGAGGCCGGGGACCCGCTCGGCCTCGGCCCGCACCAGCTCCTCGCGCCCGCTGCCGGCGAGCGAGACGGCCTCCGGCCAGAACCACTGGTCGGCGACCTCGCACTGGTGCCGGTGGATGACGAAGGGCATCCTGCCCCGCGCCAGCTCCGCGCCGCCCCCGGCGATGGCGGCCCGCAGCGCGGGCGCCGGGGAGCGGTGCGGGCGGGACTCGATCTCGTCGGGCAGGAAGGCCGACAGCACCTCCGGACGGAGCCTGGCCGGCGCCCCGGAGAGGGCGGGGCCGCCGTCGAGGCGCAGCGGGATGCAGCAGGCCCGCAGCCGGGTGGCGCGGCCGGCCGGGCCCCGCACCTCGACGTCGGACTCGAACTGCGTGCCCCCGCCCCGGACGCGGCCTGTGACCCTCACGTCGAGACCGTCCGCGTCGAAGAACCCGACCGGAGCGCCGGCGACGAGCTGGACCGACCAGAGCACGAAGCCGGTCCGGTGCTCGGCGACGAGACGGCGGTGGCTGATCGCGTGCCGGTCCAGCCAGCGGCCGGCCGCGTTGAAGCCGAGCCGGCAGACGGCGGCCGGCTGGAGGTGGAGGGGCGTGAAGAGGCCGGTGTCAACCGGAACCTCGTAGGCGCACCATCTCGCCACCCCTTCAGCCGCCCGAGATGGCGAGGAGCAGCTCGATGGAGTCGGCCTCCCCGGCCGGGGTCGCGAGCTGGTCGGGTTCGAGCAGCTCCCCGTTGAGGAAGACCCGCTGCGTCGCGCGGACGTGGCCCTCACGGTCGAACAGCACCGTCCGGAGCGGCTGGTACTCGCCGGCCAGCTCGACGAGCGCCGCCTCGACGGTGGGCGCGTCCACGGTGATGGTCCGCCGGTAGTCGGTGAAGCGCAGGAGCGCGCCGCTGACCCGGACCATCATCGCGGGGGACGCTCCTCGTCCAGGGCCGGCCTGACGGGGCTGACGGAGATCAGCGGCAGACCCAGGTCGCGCACCTTCTTCAGCAGTCCGTGCAGTGCGGCCTGGTCGACCACCGGGCCGGACAGCAGCGTGTCGCCGTTGTCCTCCAGCGTGATGGTCAGACCGCCGAACCAGTCTGTCCACTGACGCTCCAGGTGGCCTCTGACCCTGATCTGATAGACCATCGCTCGCTGTACGAGCACGCTATCTGCGGCGTTACAGGCCGACCAGACACCAAAGTGTTGTTCTGGCGGAGGCCGCGCTCGTCGCCGAGCGGTCGGTTGCGGGGTCAGCCGCTGCCGAGCAGCCGGTAGCGGTGCTCCGGGCGGCCCGGTCCGCCGTAGCGCATCGTCAGCTCGGCGCTGCCCAGGCTGCACAGGTGGTCCAGGTAGCGGCGGGCGGTGACGCGGGACAGGCCGGCCAGGTCGGCGACGTCGGCCGCGGCCAGGCCGGAGCGGGCCGTCCGCAGCACCTGGACGACCAGCTCCAGCGTCGCGTCCGACAGGCCCTTCGGCAGCGCGGCGCCGCGGGGCGCCACCCGCAGCGTGCCGAAGATGCGGTCCACCTCGCCCTGGTCGGCCTCCCCCAGCCGCGACAGCCGGGCGTGGGCGCTGGCGTAGGCGAGGAGCTTGGCCTCGAGCATCGCCAGCCGGAACGGCTTGATCAGGTAGTAGACGACGCCGCCCCGCATGGCGCCCCGCAGGCTCTCGACGTCCCTGGCGGCGGTGATGGCGATCACGTCCACCGGCGGGTGGTCCTCCTCCCGCAGCCGGCTCAGCACCTCCAGCCCGGGCAGGTCGGGCAGGTAGAAGTCCAGGAGCAGCAGGTCCGGCCGCAGGCTGTCCACCGCCTCGAGCGCGGCCGCGCCCGTGTGGACGCGGCCGGCGACGGCGAAGCCCGGCACCCGCTCGACGTACGCGCAGTGCAGGTCGGCGACGCGGTAGTCGTCGTCGACGACCAGCGTGCGGATCAACTCGCCACCGCGACCTTCAGGGGCAGGCGAACCGTGAACACCGCGCCGGCCTCGCCGGCGACGGCCACCTCGCCGCCGTGGCGCCGGACCACCTCGCGCACCAGCGCCAGCCCCATGCCGCGCGGGCGCCCACCGGTCCGGGACCGGGTGGTGAAGCCCTCGACGAAGACCCGCTCGCGGTCGGCCTCCGGGACCCCGGGCCCCGAGTCCTGCACGCGGATCACGAGCTGGCCGTCCCGCGCGCCGACCGCCACGCTGACCCAGCGGTCGCCGGACGACTGGGCGGCGGCGTCCAGCGCGTTGTCGACCAGGTTGCCCAGCAGCGTGATCAGGTCCTCGGGGTCCAGCGGGCTCTCGCTCAGCACCGTGTCCTCCGAGACCCGCAGCTCGATGCCGCGCTCGGACGCGATCGCCGCCTTGGCCAGCAGCACCGCGCCCAGCACCGGGTCGCCCATGCGCTCCATCAGCGCCTCGCTCAGCTGCTGGTGCATCCCGGACGTCTCGGTGATCAGGCCGATCGCCTCCTCGCCGCGCCCCAGCTCGACCAGGCCGGCGATCGCGTGCAGCCGGTTGGAGAACTCGTGCGCCTGGGCCCGCAGCGCCGCGGTCAGCGTGTCGACGCCGAAGCCCGAGGAGAGCGTGGACAGCTCGCGGCTGTCGCGAAAGGTCATCACGTGGCCGACCTGGCGCCCGCGCACCCGGACGGGCCGCCGGCTGGCAAGGAGCACGCGGCCTCCGGACAGGAGGACCTCGTCCTCGTCGTGCAGGCGGCCGGCCACGAAGTCGCGCAGCCGCCCCGCCGGCAGGGCCTGCGAGAGGCGCCGGCCGACGCAGTCGGCGTCCAGCCCGAGCAGCCGGCGCACTTCCTCGTTGGCGAGCGTGATGCGGTCGTCGGCGTCGGTGGCGAGGGCGCCCTCGCGGATGCCCTGGAGGCTGGCCTCGCGCTCCTCCAGCAGCCCTGCGATCTCGTATGGCTCCAGGCCGAAGATGTGCCGCTTCAGGTGGCGGGCCAGCAGCAGCGAGCCGGCCACGCCCAGGCCCAGGGCGAGCAGCACCGTGACCAGGAATCCGGGCAGGGCCTTCAGGAGCTGCGAGTAGACCGTCGTCTCCGGGAAGCCGACCGAGACCATGCCGATGACCTGGCCGTCCGCGAAGATGGGCGCCTTGCCCCGGGCCGCGTCGCCCAGGGTGCCGCGCTGCACGCCGGTCCACGTGTGGCCGGCCAGCACCGGGCCGGGCGACTCGTCCACCGGCTTCCCGATGAGGGCCGGCGTGGGGTGGGAGAAGCGGATGCCGTGACGGTCGGTGACCACGACGTAGCTGGCGCCGGTCGACCGCCGCACGTCCTGGGCGGTGGCCTGGATCGAGTGGTCGGGGTCGCCGGCGAGCAGCGCCGCCTTGATCGAGGGCATGGCCGCCACCGACTCGGCTATGGCCAGTGACCGCTGCTGGTACTGGCGGTCCAGCTCCTGGCTGGCCTGCCAGCCGGCAAGAGCCAGGCCCACCCCGGCCGCCAGCACGACGATGCAGACCTGCAGCGCCATGATCTGGTAGGCGAGGGGCAGACGGGACTTCACGGGTCCACCTCTCACAGCATCGTAGCCGTCCACATCGGGCCGGCCAAAGACCAAAAAGACCAAAACGGCCGCAACGACCGCAAGCGTTCCCTTCCCGGCCCGGGCGGCCCACAGTCGTCGCCATGGCACCCGCCATCGAGCTGCGCGACGTGACCAAGCGGTTCGCCACCCCGAGCGGCGGCGTCTACACAGCCCTCCGGCGCCTCGACCTGCGCGTCGAGCCCGGCGAGTTCGCCGCGGTGGTCGGCCCGACCGGCTGCGGCAAGTCGACGACGCTGGCCCTGATCTCCGGCCTGGAGCCGCCCAGCGCCGGCGAGGTCCTGGTCGAGGGGCGCCCGGTTGACGGCGTCGCCGGCGGCATCGGCTACGTCTTCCAGACCGACGCGGTCTTCCCCTGGAAGACGGTCGTCGAGAACGTGGCGGCCGGCCCCCGCTACCACGGCGTGGGCGGCCGCGAGGCCCGGGAGCGGGCCCGGGACTGGATCTCCCGCGTGGGCCTCGCCGGCTTCGAGGACCGCTACCCGCACCAGCTGTCGGGAGGGATGCGGAAGCGGGTGGCGCTGGCCCAGAGCCTGATCAACGGCCCCCGGATCCTGCTCATGGACGAGCCGTTCAGCGCCCTGGACGTCCAGACCCGCACGTTGATGGAGAACGAGCTGCTGGCGCTGTGGGCGTCGACCTCGGCGTCGGTCGTGTTCGTCACCCACGACCTGGAGGAGGCCATCTCGCTGGCCGACCGGGTCTTCGTCCTGACCGCCGGCCCGGGGACGGTCAAGGGCAGCTACGTCGTGGACCTGCCCCGGCCCCGCAACGTCTCCGAGATCCGCTTCGAGCCCCGCTTCGCCCAGATCTACCGGGAGATATGGAGCGACCTGCGGGACGAGGTCCTGGTCAGCTATGAGCGATCGCGCCGTGCTGTCGACTGAGCGCGCCGCGGCCGCGCCCGCCGCGCAGGACCCGGCGGCCGAGCGCCGCCGCCAGCAGCGCCGCCGCCAGGTGTCGGTGCAGGGTCTCCGCGTGCTGGTCGCCGTCGTCTGGCTCGGCAGCTGGGAGATCGCGACCCGGCTCGGGCTGGTCGACAAGTTCTTCTTCGGGCAGCCGTCCGGCATCGGCCAGCGGCTGGTGACGTGGACGACCGAGGGGACGGCGCTGGGGCCGCTCTGGCAGCAGGTCGCGGTGACGATGCAGGAGACGGTGCTGGGCTTCGTCGTGGGCTCGGTGCTGGGCGTCGTGGTCGGCGTCCTCCTGGGCCGCAGCCGGCTGCTCGCGGACGTCTTCTCGCCCTACATCAAGGCCGCGAACTCGATCCCGAGGGTGGTCCTGGGCGCGCTCTTCGCCATCTCGCTGGGGCTGGACCTGCGGTCCAAGGTGGCGACCGCGGCGGTGCTGGTCTTCTTCGTGGTGTTCTTCAACGCCTTCCAGGGCGTGCGCGAGGTGGACCGCAACCTGATCGCCAACGCCCGCATCCTGGGCGCCGGTCAGCGCCGCCTGACGACCGAGATCGTGATCCCCTCGGCGATGTCCTGGATCATCGCCAGCCTGCACATCAGCTTCGGCCTGGCGCTGGTGGGCGCGGTGGTGGGGGAGCTGTTCGGCGCGACGCAGGGCGTCGGCGAGCTGATCTACAACGCCGAGCACAACTTCGACGCCAACGGCGTCTTCGCCGGGATGCTGCTGCTGGCCGTCGTGGCCCTGGTGGCGGAGGCGCTGATCACGGCCCTGGAGAACCGTCTGATCAAGTGGCGGCCCAACCCGGTCACTGACGTGACCGTCTGACTTTGAGGAGAGAGCCCATGCGTGTGCCCCGTCGGTTCCTGTTGGCGGTGGCGGTGGGAGTCACCGTCGCGCTGAGCGCCTGTGGAGGGGCGGCCAGCTCCGGCTCCTCCTCGGGCTCGCAGACGGCCTCGCTGAAGATCATGGTCGGCGGGCTGAACAAGCAGATCTACCTGCCGAACATGCTCAGCCAGCGGCTCGGCTACTTCAAGGACCAGAACCTGGACGTGACGCTGATCGACGAGGGCTCCGGCCAGGGCTCCGAGACGGAGGTCGTCGCCGGCAACGTGGACGCCGGCTCCGGCTCGTACAACCACACGATCGAGCTGCAGGCGGCCGGCAAGAGCATCGAGACGGTGTGCCAGTTCGGCATCGCGCCCGGGGAGGCCGAGATGGTGGACTCCCGGAAGGCCAGCTCGATCAGGTCGGTGACGGACCTCAAGGGCAAGAACCTCGGCGTCACCGACATCGGCTCCGGCACCCAGACGCTCACGCAGGCACTGCTGGGCAAGGCCGGCATCCCCGCCGACCAGTCCCACTACGTCGCGGTGGGCGCGGGCGACACCTTCATCGCCGGCATGCAGCAGGGCAAGATCGACGCGGGCATGACGACCGAGCCCACGATCTCCCGGCTGGTCCAGAGCGGCGCCGGCAAGGTGCTGGTCGACCTCCGCACGCCCGAGTCGACACGGGCGGCGCTCGGCGGCGACTACCCGTTCATCGGCATCTTCATGCAGAACGCCTACGTGAACGGCCACAAGGACGTGACGCAGCGGCTGGTCAACGCCTATGTCAAGACGCTGAAGTGGATGCACGGCCACACCGCGGACGAGATCGCAGCGAAGATGCCGGCCGACTACTACGCCGGCAACAAGGACCTCTACGTGTCGGCCCTGAAGAACCAGCTCGCCATCTTCGGCTCGGACTGCAGGATGCCGGCCGGCGGCCCCCAGACTGTCCTGAAGATCGAGCAGCAGGACGTCGCCAGCTTCAAGGGCAAGACCGCCGACCTGAGCAAGACGTACACGAACGACTTCGCCAGCAAGGCGGCGTAGGGCCCGGCCCTTCGACGCCTACCGGCGCCTCACGACCAGGCCGCCGCGCACCCGGCCGACGGCCGGCCGCGGCGGCTGCGCCGCGCTGACGACGTGGTAGACCCCGGTGCCGCCCGGTATCACGCGGTACGAGCCGGGCCAGCCGAGCAGCGCCACGATCACGGGCGCGACCGCATGCGCGTCGCGCGGGCGCAGGACAGGGCCGGCCCTCGAGAGCGAGCAGTGGCGCACGACTCCTCCCACGGAGGCGGTCGATCCCAACGAGAGGCGCAGCCCGCCGGGAGTCTGCGCCACCTCGATGCGGTCCGCCGGCTCCTGCAGCCGTTCGAGCGCGTGTGCGATCGCGACCAGGTGGTCCGCCCGAAGCGGGTCGGGCCGTCCGCCACGCATCGACCGCCCGGCGACGATCACCGCAACGGCGACCAGCATGAGGGCGGCCGCCAGACTCGACCAGGCCCTGGGCAGCGCTCCTGTGAGCTCCAGGGCAGCCGTCGCGACCACGACCAGGACGCCCGTCCACTGCGCCTCGGAGAGTCCCGCCACGTACCGGCGGTCCGGGTCACCGCGAAAGAGCTCGAGGACGAAGCGCAGCAGCGCGTAGGCGACGATGTAGAGCTCGGCCGCCGCACCGGCCTGCCCGCCCGCCACCACGATGACCAGACCCGCCGTCACGATGCCGGCGACGACGGGGGCCTCCACGAGCTGGAGCGGGAAGAGTCGCACCCCCACGAGACAGGAGGGCAGTCCCCGCTCGACGTGCGCCGCGCCGTAGCGCACACCCCAGCGAGCCGGCCGTCCGTGGCAGCAGCCGGCGCTCAGACACCCGATGCGTCCGCACGCCAGGAACGCACCCAGGCCGAGGGCAGCCACGTCCAGCCCGGCCGCCAGGGACTGCCCGGTCGCGCGGAGCAGCAAGGACACCGCCAGCAGCACCGCGATCTCGTGGTGGTAGTAGACGAGCCGCTCCTGGCCGCTCAGCACCTTCGTCGCCATCGCCAGGGAGAGGAACGTGACCACGCCGGTGGCCATCAGCGCCGGCAGCGTCCACGGGGGCAGCCGGTGGGCGTGGGCGACGGTCGCCGCCACGCCCGCGGCAGTGAGGAGGCCCAGCCCGCCGTACAGCCGGAAGGCCGACCGGGACCTTCCCAGGAACCGCACGTCGCGGCGGGACAATCGATGCAGCAGCCGCTGGAGCCCGGGGCCGGCGATGCCGGCCGTCACCTCGTCCACTCGACGCTCCCGACCATGTGCTCCGCCAGCGCCCCGAACTCCGGGACGGACTCCTCGGTGAGCCGGTAGCCGACCAGCACCGGCGTGCCGCGGTGCACGAACCCGAGCGCCTTCACCACGCTGACGAGCCGGGACGACTCCGAGTCGATGGGCCCCCCGGGCCCCTGGCGATAGACGCGCACGGGCTCGCGGTCGGTGCGAGCGAGCAGCCGGCGGGCCGGAAGTCCCTTGAACGTGACCTGCTCGTCGCCCGTCACGATCGCCCTCGTCACGTAGTCGGAGAGCCTCGTGATGAACGCGTCGATGGTCTCGTCCGGGCCGTACCTGACGAAGAGGACTCCCTCGGTGTCGGCGACGCTCTGGAAGACACCGCCGCGCTCGGCCGATCCGGACGTGCGGACCGGCCATCGGGAGTGGACCTCGAACGACAGGTCGACCGCGTCCAGCCGCAGGCGGCGCCACGCCGCGGTGTCCTGGCTCACCGGCGGCTCGCGTCCCCGGCTCGGCTCCGTCTCATTGCGGGATGCCGAGGATGGTCTTGATCTCGGCCTGCTTCGAGTAGCTGGTCACCTTCCTCTCTACCAGGTCCCGCCACGCGCGCTCCCGTGTGAGCTCGGCCTTGTCGTCCGCCGTCAGTGCTCCGCCGGCCGGCGCGGGACCGATCCCCATGAAGCCCTGGACCTTCGCCTTGAACGAGCCATACGACGACCCGGTCCACGACTCGATCGTCGCGCGGAGGTCCTCGAGCCGCATCGAGGTGACGAGATTGACGCCGTCGGGCACCAGGTAGCTGTCGACGGCCTCCCGGAAGCCCGCGGTGTTGTTGTCGTAGGCGGGCTTGACGAACGGGTAGGTCACCGACCCGTACAGACCATCGAAGATGGCGCGGGCGCGCGGCGACTTCGGGCCGGGAGGCGACAGCGACTCGTCGTATGACGTGGCCAGGGCGTTGTAGCGTCCGTCGACCCAGTAGGCCCGGAACTCGGTCTTGTACCGCCCCAGGTCGGTGCCCCGGTCCGGCGCGTAGTCCAGGTGATGCACCGCCTCGTGCACGATGAGCATGATCATCTCGTCGTCGGTCCGCTTGGCGCCGGTCACGACGTCCGTGGTCCGGTTGATGACGATCTCACCGCTGGACAGGCTCAACCCTCCCGCTCCCGTGACCTGCACCGTGCTGTTCGCGTAGCTCGCCCCCACGAAGTAGCCCGTCTGGGCGGGGTTGGGTCCTCCCGCCGAGGCCGCCACGTAGGCCGATGAATCGTGGCGCCGGGTCAGACAGTGCAGCACCAGGCGGCCGGCAGCCACCGCCGCCGCGACGTTGGCCGATGCTCCACCCGGCGCCGTCATCTTCCCCAGCAGGCCCGCCGGGGTGGCGTCGTGCATGTAGGCCTCGTCCGCCGTGGCCTCCCCGACCGCCATCGCCTCCGTGTAGGTGATCTCCGGCAGCACGGTGAGCGCCAGGTCCTTCGTGCTCAATACCGTGGTCCGATCGGGACGAAGCAGCTCCGCGCGAACCGTCAGGGCGTCCCCCGCCGGCGGGACGACCGGCGAGGCGGTGACCGGCATGGCGAATGGCGCCACCTGGTGTTGGTCGAACGGGAACTGCTCGATCTGCGGCGGAGAGACGACCGCCGCGCCGCGCAGGACCTGTCCGCGCACGTAGACGTTGACGCCGGGGTTGGTCTCTGCTCCAGCGAGCGCCGCGCCGACCTCCAGGTTCTGGATGCCTTCCCGGTAGCGGACGGTGGCGCCGACCGCATACGGCACCTGCCGGGCTCCGTCGTCGTATCTGACAGTCGGTGCCCACGTGGCGATGATGTGCGCGAGCTGCGCCGGGGTGCCCCTGGCGCCCGCGGGCGCCGGCGGGGCCGGACCCGGCGGCCCGGCCGGCGGCGGAGGCGAGATGACGCTCTGGATGTCGGCGCGCCTGTCGTCCGTGCCGCCGGCCTCGTTGATCAGCCGCTGCCACTCGTTGGACGTCTCGATCGCCCGGCGGTCGGCGGCGTCCAGGGCCGCCGCCTTCGCGCTGAGCTCGGTCCGGAAGGCTCCGTAGTCCGGGGCCGGCACCGGCCTCGGGTGGCTCATGAACACTGCGCGCAGATCGCGCAGCCGCGGCGAGCCGATCAGGTCGAGACCCTCCGGGCCCATGTAGGTGTCGACGTGGTCGCGAAACCCGCCGGTGTTGGCGTCATAGGCGCTCTTGATCGGCGCGCCTGCGTAGAGGTGCGTGAAGATCGCCCTCGCTCGCGTGTTGCGGGGCCCCTTGCTGTCGAGCGCCGGGTCGAAGGTGGTGGCAAGGCCGGCGTAGGCAGGGCCGCTCCAGAGCGCGTTGAACTGGTCGCGGTACTGGTCGAACGTGACCGCCGGCGTGCGCTTGCAGCTCAGCAGCGACAGCCCGGAGCGGAGCCGCGGCCGGGCACAGTCCATCGACTCGCTGACCGGCCTGTGGAGAGAGGCCACGGCGGAGAGGGCCGCGAGGTCGGCGTCGCGTTCCAGTGACGACTCGTCCTGGGCCTCCGGCAGCGGTGTCCCGACTGCGGCCGCGTCGCGCTGCTGCGTCACGTGCGCCAGCTCGTGGGCGATGAGCGCGTCCCCCACCGGGCTGCCGGGACGGTACTCTCCGGACCCGAACACGACGTCCGTGCCGGCGGTCAGCGCCCTGGCGTCGTGCTGGTGGGCGAGCTGGTTCGCGCGCGGTCCGGTGTACACCCGAACGGCGGAGAAGTCGTCGCCGTACTGGCGCTCGAGCGCGGCTCGGAGCGGGGCATCCACGGGAGCGCCCGTGCCGAGATCCCCCGGGAGCGAGATCTGACCCGGTCCGGCCGACGAGGCCGAGCTCCTGCGCTTGAAGAGCGCGCCCACCACGCCCGCCACCATTCCGAGGCCCGTCCGGACCACGTCGACGACCGCCGTCGCGGCCTGGGGCATCGCGCCGCCGTCCTGATCCGAGTCCCGGTTCTCGATCGAGCGCCGGACGCGGTCGGTCACCATCGGGAGGTACGCGTCGGCCGACGTCGCCCCGGCGGTCTCTGGAAGCTCGCGGCGGATCGATCGTTCCAGCGCCTGGCTGTCCTGACCGCGGTAGGCGGCGAGCTGCGACGCCATCTCCGGCCTGGCGAGGACGGCCTCCGCGGGGTTTGCCACCTCGTCGACAGTCCGACCGATGGCGGACTCCAGACGGTCCAGGAACTGGCTCTTGCGCTGCTGTCCGGCGCCGAGGTCAGTGGCCGAGTCGTCGACGATCAGGTCTGGGAGGCCGGCGGCCGGCGCAGATGCCAGAGCGCTCGAGGCCTCCTGACGCTGGGCCGCCGGCCCGTCCTGGGTCCTCAGCAGCTCGCTGACCACGCGGTTGCCGACGGTACCCTGGAGGTGACGTATCACGTCAACGGGCGTGCCGGCGGCCAGCGTGGATGTGACCGGCTGCCCACTCGCGGCTCGCGTCCTGCCTGGCGGCTCCTGACCTTCCAGCGGGACGCGATCGGCCCCGGGTGGATTCGCCCGCATCCAGTCCCATGATCGAAGCCGGAACGGGTGGGGACAAGGCCCGCCGGGCCGTACCTTCGGGCACATTCGCCGCGCGATCGGGCAGGAGGCGGCCATCCGGCGCGGTACCGTGTGTCGTCGTGACCACGGGGTGGTGCCGGGCCGAGGCGTCGGAGGAGCTCGTCGAGGCCGTCCGCCGGCGGTTCGGGCTGGGGCCTGTAACCCGCTTCGAGGACCTGGGCGGGGTGATGAACCTCAACCTCAGGCTTGACACCGCCGGAGGCGTCTGCGTGGCCCGCGTCCGGCGGGGGTGGATGACCCGGGACCGGGTCGTCTGGCAGCAGCAGGTCCAGGCTCACCTGGCCGGCCGCCGCCTGCCTGTCGTGCGCCCGGCGGCGCCACCCATAACCTGGCGGGGCCGGGTGGTCGAGCTGGAGCCGTTCGTCCCGCATGACCCCACCGTCGCCACTCCCGAGCGCGTCGCCGGCGCCTGGGAGGTGCTCGGCCGCATCCACACCGCTCTCGACGGCCGGGCCGGACGCCGTCCGTGGCGGTCGACCTACTGTCCGCCGCCAAGGCTGGCACGGTGGATCGCGTGCACGCACGCGGCCGCCGCCGGGCCCGAGGCGCGAGCGCTGTGCCAGCGTGCCGCCGACCTGGTGCGAGCGCAGGTCGCGCCCTGGTGGCGCAGGACGGCTCCCTGGCTGCGGCGGGGCCTCATCCACGGCGACTTCCACGGGCGGAACGTCCTCTTCGAGGGCGACACCGTCGTGGCCGTCCTGGACTTCGACTTCTGCGGGGTCCGCCCCCGCGTCTTCGACCTCGGCTATGCGCTCGTCTTCAGCCTGCTGGGGATGGCCCGGACGTCCCGGATGGACCTTCGCCAGGTCTCCGAGCTGGTGGCCGCATACGACTCGGCGGCGGCGCCCAGGCTCACGACGGCGGAGCGTGCGGCGGTGCCTGGCATGGCCGCCATGGCGGCCCTGAACTGGCTCGCGCAGGCCCACCAGGCGGCGGATCCCGTGTCCGCGATCCTGAACGAGCGCGAGTTCGTGGCGCTGGCAGAGAGGCTCCTCTCCGAGAGCACCGGCGGCTGAGGCGGTTCATTTGGTGAAACGGCCGGGGCCGGAGAGGACCGTGGTCCTCTCCAGCCCGCCTTGCCTCTATGCGGCCTTCGGTCTCTGTCAGCCAGCCCTCCCAACCCTCGACCAGGACGACGAGGCCGGGATCAACCGATGAGCACCACGCAAGAAGGGTTGCGATCGATCGCCACCGGAGCCGGAACGCTCCACGCCCCCTCGGCGACGAAGCGGATCACTGACGGTCCTCCCGCGCGGTCGGCAGCTGCGGCATCATCGACCGCAGCTCGGCGAGCTCGAAGTGGTCGACGTAGCGCTGCGTGGTGGCGAGGCTGGCGTGCCCGAGGAGCTTCTGGAGCGCGGCCACGCTCCCGCCCGCCCGCAGGAACCGGATCGCGAAGGTGTGCCGGAGGCTGTGCGGGCTCACCGGCTTGCCGACCACCGGGACGGCGGCCGCCGACTTCTTGACCACGGCCCAGACGGCGCCCTCCGTGATTCCCTCCGCGCGTACGCGCCGGTGCTCGACATGGTCGTACGAACGGAACAGCGCGCCCGCCCCGCCCATGCGCCGGCCGGTGCGGTCGAGGTAGGTCAGCACGCAGCCGAGCACGTCGGGTTGGACGGGGATGCTGCGGTCCTTGCGGCCCTTGCCCTGGCGGACGTGGATCACGGCGCCGCCCTCCTGGTCGGCCAGGATGTCGGTGACCGCGAGCTTGACCACCTCGGAGACGCGCAGGCCGGCGCCGATCATGACGCCCAGGAGCGCCCGGTCCCGTGAGCTGCCGGACAGGCCGAGCATGGCCGCGGCCTCGGGGTCGGAGAGCACCGAATAGGGCCGCCGCACCTCCGCCCGAGGCATCCGGAGGGCGACCTCCATCGTCTCGACGGTGACCAGCGGCAGGTGCCGGCCGCCGTCCAGGCTGCGGGCCCAGCGGATGAAGCTGCGGAACGCAGCCACTGCCTGCGACTGCGAGGCCGGCCCCAGGCCCTCGTCGTCGCTCATGACCACCTGCCGGTAGTCGGCGAGGGCGGCGCTGTCCAGCAGCGCGAGCGGCGGGGTGCCGATCACCGTTCCGGCGTGGACGAGCCAGCGGCGGTAGGCGCGGCGCGTGTTATCGCTGTCCACGGCCGAGGCCAGGAACCGACCGGTGGCGACCTCCCAGGGGACGGCGAGGCCCGCTCCACCAGGATCGATGGCCGCTCCAGCCGGCACGGCCGGCTCCGCGTTCTCGAGCACGGTCTTGATGATAAGCGATCTTATCTTCAGTCCTACATTCGTCGTTCGTTCGTTGCGTTCGTTACCATGCCGTCATGCAGGATGCAGCCGTCGAAGGGCGCTGCCGCTACTGCGGCGTCGAGGTCGAGCAGCCGCGGAGCGGGAGCCGGCAGAAGGTCTTCTGCTCGGACGAGCACCGGCTGCGGTACTGGCGGGAGCGCCGGAAGCAGGGACTGCCGACCGGGGAGGAGGGCGAGGAGCGGCAGGCCGACGTCCGGACTCTGACGTGGGAGCTTCAGGCCACCCTGCAGGGCTTCGAGCGGACCGTCGGGGCACTGGGCCGAGCCCTCGCCGAGGCCGGCGACCTGGACGCTGCACGGGTGGCCCGGGAGCAGGTCGAGGCCGAGGCCCAGCGCCGGGTCGCTGGCGCCGAGGAGCGCCGCGCTCGCGCCGAGCGTTTGCGGCTGGAGGCCGAGGCGCTGGCCGAGGCCGCGGAAGCCGAGGTGCGCGAGGCACACGGCCGGCTCCAGGAGATGGAGGCGAGGGTCCGGCACGCCGAGGCCGAGGCCCGGGCGGCGGGGGAGAGGGAGGGGCTCCTCCGCCAGCGCCTCGAGGAAGAGATGTCAGCACTCCGCCAGGAGGCGAACAGTGATGTCGCGCGCGCGAGAGAGGGTGCGCAGGTCGCAGTCGGTGCTGCCGAGGCCGAGGTCCGGCGAGTGACCGAGGTCCTGGAGAGCGTCCGGAGCCAGCTCCAGGTTCTGGATCGCCAGCTGGAGGAGGAGCGCAGGCGCAGCGCCGCGCTGGAGCAGCGGCTCCAGGAGGCGGAGACGGACCACCGCGGGCGGGCGGCCCAGCACGCCAGCCAGATCGAGGCGCTGCAGGCGCAGCTGCGTGAGGCGCAGGGCGGTCTCGCGGCCGAACGCGAGGCACGCCTCCGTGCGGAGGAGCGGGCCCAGGCGGCGGGAACTCTGGCAGAGGAGCGCGCACGGGAGCGGGACCGCCTGGTGGAGGCCGGCAGCCGCAAGCCTGCCCGGCGGCCTCGCAACCGACCCAGAGCCGGCGCCGGCTGAGGGGCGTCCGGGGTTACCGTTCCCCATGAGATCGAGCTGCTCCGCCATCATCTCTGCGACGCGCAGCGCGGGCGGACGACGGCGGGACGCGCCCATCCGAACGCCTCCTGAGGAGGATGGTCGCCGGCCGGGTGGGTAGGAGCGGAGGACGCGGCCGACATCCGGCCCGTTCCAGGGACAATGGCCGGCGTCGAGCCTGACGGGCCAAGACGATGAAGAGGAGAAGCAGCGTGGACGGATCGGAGCGGCTGCGCGTGCGCGCGGTGGTCTTCGACGTGGGGGAGACTCTCGTCGACGAGACACGGGAGTACGGGACTTGGGCGGACTGGCTGGGCGTTCCCCGGCACACGTTCTCCGCCGTCTTCGGGGCGGTGATCGCCACCGGCCGCGACTACCGTGAGACCTTCCAGGTCTTCCGACCGGGCTTCGTGCTCGACGACGAGAGGCGCCGGAGGGCGGAGCAGGGCTGCGCGGAGAGCTTCGACGCCGGCGACCTCTACCCGGACGCGGTGCCCGCGCTGACGGAGCTCAAGCGGCTCGGGTACCAGGTCGGGGTGGCAGGGAACCAGACAGCCAGGGCACGCCACATCCTCCTCGGCCTCGACTTGGCGGTCGACTGGATCGCCACTTCTTCGCGTTGGGGCGTCGAGAAGCCGCAGACCGTGTTCTTCGAGCGCGTCGCGTCCGCCTGCGCCTGCGAGCCCTCCGAGGTGGCGTACGTCGGCGACCGGCTCGACAACGACATCCTGCCCGCGAAGGCGGCCGGGCTGCGGACGGTCTTCATCCGCCGCGGGCCGTGGGGCACCTGGATCGGAGAGCAGGGCGGCGCCGGCCCGGCAGACGTGCTGATCGACTCGCTCCTTGAGCTGCCCGAGGTCCTCGTCCACGCCGACCGGGGATGAGGCGACCGCCCGGGGACGACGAAAGCGACGCCATTGACGGCCGGCGTCATTGACGGGTCGCCCCCGGTCCCGCGATCCTTGAACGCAGTCCTCACGGCCGGTCTCATCCGATGCGGGGAGGGGCGCAGCTGACGACTACGGCATGGCGCGGGGGACCCGGTCCGAGCCGGGGCCGCCGGCAGGAGATAGACGCGGAGGCCCGGCGGATCAGGCTCCGCGGCGAGACCGAAGGATGGCCCAGGGATGTGGTAGTCGACGAGATGCTCCGGCGGCTTCGCGACGTCACGCCGCTGGAGGCGCACCGCTTCGCTCAGGGGTGGACCCGAGAGGAGCTCTCGCAGGAGGTGGACCGCCTGTACATCGCCGACCGGCTCGAGGCCCCGCAGCTCACGTCAGCCGAGCTCTGCCGCTGGGAGCACGGCCAGCGCCGGCCCAGCGACGAGCGTCGCGAGTACCTGTGCCGCATCTACCGGACACGGCCGGATCGGCTCGGATTCGGCTCCGACCACAGCGAGGGTCCGCCGCGCAGCGCCGAGTGGGGGAGACGGGACCCGGTCGCGGATCCCATTCGTGCCGACGAGGTGGACGGGATCGGCGGACCGCGTGATGCGGGCCCGGCAGCGCCGCCATCGGATGGCGTCCCGGTGAAGCTGACGGCGCCGGTGGTCGAGGGCCTGGAGGCGATCACGAGCCGGCACCGAGCCCTGTACTGGACCCTCCCCGCCGCGCATCTCGTCCGGCCCGTCGTAGGGCACCTCGGACTCGGGATCACCTTGCTGAGGAGCTCGACCGGTCCGCCGGAGCTCAGGACGAGGACGATGCTGGCAGCCGCCGAGACCGCGCTCCTGGCGGGACGCGTCCTGTTCTTCGACGTGCGCCGGGAAGCGGAGGCCCGCACGTGCCTGAGGATGGCGCTCGACCTCGCCCTGGATGCGGGCGACCACCAGCTGGCCGGGGCCGTGTTCGCCCACATGGCGTTCATCCCGGGCTTCTCAGGCGACCTGTCCGGGGCCCAGGACTGCATGCGGGGTGCGCGCATGCACGCTCGTCGTGGGGCGGCCGTCAACGTGCAGGCGTGGCTGGCGGCGGCCCAGTCTGAGGTGTGCGCCCGTGGAGGGGACGTCCACTCGAGCCTGGCGGCGGTGCTCCGCGCCGAGGAGCGGTACGACGGCACCGCGGACGAGGACGGCCCGCCGTGGTTCGACTGGTTCAGCACGGAGCACCTCGCCAGCTTCGCCGGGTACGCCCACCTCCGCGCCGGCGACCTCCCGGCGGCCCGCGGGAGGCTGGCATCGGCGCTGTCGAGGCTCCCGCATGGGACCAAGCAGCGGGCGGTCTCCTGGCTGACATGGCGGGCGTCGAGGTGGCGCGCGCGGAGGTCGAGGAGGCGTGCGGGCTGCTGGTCGATGCGCTGTCGGACCTGTCCGTCACCGGCTACGCCACAGGATTCGAACGGGTTCGGGAGGTGCGGGCCGGGCTCGAGGGATGGCGCGACGAGCCGGCGGTGCGAGATCTGGACGAGATCCTCTACTCCAGCTGCGGACGGTTCATCTGATGGAACGGCCTGAGCGGGTCGTGACGCCGCCTTCCGGTGGCCATCGCGACGACGGCGAGCGGGACCATCTCATCAACGGCATCGCCTGGGACGCGGTGGCCGATGTGCAGGAGCGCGCAGAGACCGCGCCGCGACCTCCACGGGAGAGGTTCAACTGGATGCAGTTCCGCGGCCAGGGCCCCGGGGAGGAACTCTTCGGCCCCCTCCTGGGCAGGTCGGCGCTCGAGCTGGGCTGCGGCGGAGGCGATGCCCTCGCCTTCCTGGCCGGCCAGGGCGCCGTCGGGACAGGAGTCGATGCCTCCCGGCGGCAGGTCCGGAGGGCGCGGTCGCGGTGGGCTCACCAGAACGCCGGGCGCCTGCGCTTCCTGCACGGGGATGCGTCCACCGTGCTGGAGACGCTCCCGGCCGGCAGTATCGATATCGCGTACTCGGTCTTCGGCGCCGTCGGGTACGCCGATCCGCGCCGCCTCCTGCCGGCCGGCCATCGCGTGCTCCGCGTTGGGGGAAGGCTCCTGTTCGCCGTGAGGCACCCGCTCTGGCCGCATCCGCCGGAGGAACCGCTCGATCCCGGAAAGGCGAGCCCCGCACCGGGCCGGCGTGTGGTGAGCCTGCCGCTGACCGCCGGAGGCCGGTCGACGGTGGTGCGGTACTGCTACTCGACGGACGGGTGGACGTCCGTCTGCCGCGAAGCCGGATTCGAGATCGACGAGGTGCGTGAGATGTCCGTTCCAGCCGCGCCGCTCGGCCGCTGGTACGACGGCACTGAGCTCGAGGCGATCTCGGAGTCAGCGCGGCGGTTCCCGTGCACGTTGCTCGTCTGCGCGAGCAAGCCGGCATGACGGTGCTCCCGTCCAGCCCGCCGACAGGCGTCGATCCGACGGATAGAATCACCGCCGAAGTCGACGTCGGAAGCGCATCGGAGTCGAGGTCTGCCATGTCTGCGCGGGGCGTGTTCCTCCACGGACCGTCGAGCTCGGGGAAGACGGCGCTGGCGCGCGCCATCCAGCTGAAGCTGCCCGAGCCGTGGCTGGTCCTCGATGCGGACACCGCGCTGCGGCAGTACCCGTACGACCATCCCCGGTTCCAGCCGGACGACAACCGCCACTGGGCTCGCGCATACCTGGTCATGGTTCGGGCGCTCGTCCAGGAGGGTTTCGGGGTCATCGCCGAGCAGATCCTGTGGACCGACGGGCACGTCGTGGACTGCAGGGAGGTCCTGGGCGACCTGCCGATACTCTTCATCCGCGTCTCCGCCGACCTGGAGGTGGCCGAGGCCCGCGAGGCCGCGCGTCCTGACAGGGGTCCGGGGACGGCAAGGTACCAATACGAGAACGTGTGCTGGAACCTGCCCTACGACCTGACGGTCGATACGAGCAGGTCGTCGCCCGATGAGGCCGCCGTCGCCGTCGTCGAGCGGTTGACGAGCGGCGCCAGCCCGACGGCCCTGCAGCGGCTGGCGCCGTGCGGGCGGCCTCCCGCTCCGTAGCCGTCCGGATGCTCGCGCCCGACCAGCCCGATCCGAGCGCGCAGCCCGATCCGGAGCGTCTCGTCGGCGATCGCGGCTTCTCGCTCCGCCTGGGCGACCTCCATGTCGCGTACTCGATGGCGAGGCCCTACCACGCCACCATCGCCTCGTCCGGCTTCAGCCAGGAGCTCTTCCTCCCTGGCGGATGCGACACCAAGGAGGGGGAGGACGTCACGCTGGGGCTCCTCGACGTCGCCCACGCGACCGTCGCCGGCGGACGTCGCATCAGCTGGAGGTTCCGGAGCAGCCTATGGGACAAGCGGGTGCACCTCCTGTGCAGCCCGGATGGGTGCGAGTACCAGATGGAGCTGTCCGGGACCGGACGCGTCGACACCCTCCACCTCTTCGAGGGCCTCACACCGCACGCAAAGGACAACCTCCCGGTGAAGCATCTCAACGACAAGCGCTCCACGCCCTACGAGAGGTACAGCATCAAGTCGCCGGCCGCCTTCGGGCGCGTCTTCGTGCCGGAGCCGAACGTCTACCACGAGCAGTTCCTGCCGCCGGAGGGGTTCGCGCAGATCGGCACGACGTGCGCGCTGGACCAGCACGGCGGGAACTTCATCGCCAACCCGGGCATCTTCTGCTTCGTCCTGCGCAGCCCGGCCGCGGACCGGTGCCTCGCCCTCGGGCTAGCGGTCGAGCCGGGCGGCCACCGGTTTTCCAGCTACGAGTACCAGGGTGCGCCGGACGGGTTCGGCCTCCGGCTCCGCTATCACGGCCGGCTGGCGGTCCGCGACCGGTTCGCCACCCCGAGGGTCCTCCTGCAGTTCGCCGGGTCGGAGGAGGCAGCACTCCTGCGCTACGTCGACCGCCTCCGGCGGGACGGGCTCGTGCCGACCAGGCGGCCAGCCCATGCTGCCTGGTGGAGGGGCCCGATCGTCTCCGGCTGGGGCCAGCAGTGCCACATGGCGGATCTCTTCCGCGTGCGCCGCTGGCACGGACGCCCGCCCGACAACGCCGCGTACATGATGTGCACGCAGCATCACTACGAGGCCTTCGTGCGTGAGCTGCGGCGTGCGCGGCTGGACTGGAAGGCGCTGATCGTGGACGTGCAATGGACAAGCACAGGCGGGCTGAAGGAGGTCGACACCGGCCGCTGGCCGGACATGCCGGGGTTCGTCCAGCGCCTCCACGCCGGCGGCAGGAGGGTGCTGCTGTGGTGGGCGCCGTGGGAGGCAGACGGACTCGCGGCGGACGACTGCGTGCTCCAGATAGCCGCGCCGGACCTGGCTCGCGGGGAGGTGGGGGGCGCTGCTCGAGCCCTCTACGCCGACATCTCGCTCCCGAACGTGCGCCGGTTCCTGGAGGAGCGCCTGGAGTTCCTCCTGACGCCACGCGGCTGCGACCTCGACGGCCTGAAGCTCGACCACGTGGTCGACACGGCGCCGGCGGCCGACGTCCGCTACACGTCCGCCTCGGCCTGGCCCGCAGGCGTGGAGATGCTCCACGAGTACCTGCTGTTCCTCTACAACACCGCCAAGTCGCTAAAGCCGGACTGCCTCGTCATCGGCCAGTCGCCCAACCCCTACTTCGCCGACACCTGCGACATGGTGCGGATCGGTCCGTGCTACACGCCGCGAGCGGGGTCCGTCTCGGAGGAGATGGTCTTCCGGGCCCGGATGGCCAGGCTGGCGAACCCGGACTGGCTGATCGACATGGACGGCTGGCCCATGCCGAGCCTCGCCGCCCTCCTCGAGTACCTCGACGTCCAGGTGCAGCTCGGGGTGCCGAGCCTGTACTACTCCACCCACGTAGACACCACCGGGGAGCGGCTGACCCCGGATGCCTACCGCGCCATCCGCTCGGCCTGGCAGATGTATGCGGAGGCGGCCGGGCGCGGCAGCGCCGCCGGGAAGGAGGAGGGCGGCGTTGCTCAACGGTGAGATCCCAGGGATCGATCGGCCCGTGTCCCGCCTGGTGCTCGGGACGCTGTGGGCGGACGACCCGCGGACATGGCCGGCGATCGCGGACACTTTCATCGCGGGAGGCGGCGACTCCTTCGACACCGGGTTCATCTACGGCGATGGCCGTGCGGAGCAGGTGCTGGGAGCCTGGCTCCGGGACCAGCGCCTCCGTGAAGAGGTCGTCCTGGTCGGCAAGGGCGGGCACCCTCCCAACTGCAGGCCGGAGCGGCTCAGAGAGGAGCTGGCGGTGTCGCTCGACCGACTCGGGTCGGACCGAATGGATCTGTACCTGGTCCACCGCGACGACGCCTCGGTCCCGGCCGGTGAGTTCGTCGACGCGTTGCACGATCTCCTCGTGTCCGGCCTGGTGCGCGCCTACGGCATGTCGAACTGGTCCCGGGCCCGCCTTGAGGAGGCCGCCGCGTGGGCGGCATCCCACGGTCTGCGGCCCCCGGCGGCGGTGAGCAACCAGCTGAGCCTCGCGCGCCCGGCCACGGCGGAGATCTGGCCGGGCGCGATCTCCGCGAGCGGTCCCGCCTGGGAGACCTGGCTGCGGAGGACGCGGCTGCCGCTCCTGGCCTGGTCGAGCCAGGCGGAGGGCTTCCTCGCCACGCGTCCCGCCTCGCAGCGGGCGACGAGCGGGCACGTGCTCCGGACGTGGCACTCGCCAGACAACCTGGAACGCCGCCGGCGAGCCCTGCAGCTGGCTGCCGCGCACGGGGTCGACGGCAGCACCGTCGCGCTGGCATGGGTGCTGCGGCGCCCGCATCCGACCTTCGCGATCTTCGGTGCCGAGAGTACCAGCGAGGTGGAGTCGGCCTTGCGAGCGGCAGATCTCGATCTCGCCGTGGCCGAAGCGGACTGGCTCGACCTTAGGGAAGACGGTGCTCGGCTGCCGCGCACGGAACCGGCCCGGCCACTGCCGCAGGTTGAGCAGGTACCTCGGAAGGGGGAAGGGGAGGTGATGGAAGAACACCGGCCGGACACGTATGGCGAGAGGTGGTCGCCGGTCTTCGACGACCTGGCACCCAATCATCCCGACACGGAGGCGTCCGCGGACCGGCTGGTCACGTGGGCCTCGTCAGGGCCGGTTCTCGAGCTCGGCATCGGCACCGGACGCGTCGCCCTGCCGATCGCCCGAAGCGGGGTGGAGGTCCACGGCATCGACATCTCACCGGCGATGCTCGCCAGGCTCGCCGCCAAGCCGGGGGCGGACGCCGTCCGGACATGGACGGCGGACATCGCCGACTTCGCCTGCGACCGACGCTACTCCCTCGTGTACGTGCTGGCGAGCACGTTCCTCATGCTGCTCACGGAGGAGGAGCAGCGCGGCTGCCTGCGGTCGGTCGCGCGCTGCCTGCTACCGGACGGCCTCTTCGTCCTGGAGGCGGAGGTGCCGGACCTCCGGCGGTTCGTCGACGACCAGCTGGTGCGCATCCAGGAGATGCGCGGCGACCTGGTCGAACTCCTGCTCGCCCGGCACCTGCCGGCCCGCCAGCGCATCGACTACCAGCGGGTCCGGATCGAGGCCAGCGGGATCCGCCTGCTGCCGGTCAGCTACCGTTACGCCAGCCCTGCGGAGTTGGACGAGATAGCCAGATCGGCCGGCCTCAGGCTCCTCGAGCGCCACGGCGGCTGGCAGGGGGAGCCGTTCGGCAAGGAGTCGCGCCGCCACGTATCGGTCTATTCCGCCGGGAGCCGCGAAGGGACGTGAGGAGGCGCGCCGCAGCCTCCTCACGTCCCCGTTCCAGCTCGGCGGTCAGCGGATGCGGTCCATCCACTCGCCCTTGAACCGGTCCAGCTCGCTCCGGAAGCGGGCGATGTCGGTGCCGAACGGCACGATGCAGCCGCCGGCCATGCAGGGGACCGCCGAGCAGCCGTGGACGAGGCGGCCCCCGAGAGCGGCGTGGGCCCGGACGGATTCCGCGCGCCGGGTCTCGTCGAAGAACGTGCCGTGGTACATCTC
>JBKPCH010000160.1:0-10088 GCA_046727275.1 Candidatus Dormiibacterota bacterium | reverse complement strand
AGCGGCGAGGCCGGGATGCCGGCCTGGTCGACGGCCAGCACCTCGTCGTTGGTCATCAGGGAGAGGTCGAAGGGGTCCAGGTTGGTGAGGTCTGAGCCCAGGATCAGCGGGGCGGCGGCGAGCGCCCACAGCGCCATGTGGGTCCGGCGCTGGTCCGTCGTGAGCCCGTCGTTGCTGGCGTTGCCGAGCTCCAGGGAGTCCAGGTCGTTCCACCCGCCGGGGCCGCCGAACTGCGCCCACTTGGGGTCGTCCGAGAAGCGGCGCGCGACCTTGGCCCAGCTGGTGAGGGGGTAGCTGCCGCCGCTGCTGTTGCAGTAGCACTCGATGTCCCCGTCGATCCGCCAGCCGTTGGCGTACTGCTGCCAGGTGGTGGCGCTGGTGACCGCCAGGTTGTTGGAGAGCTCGAGGTGGATGAGCCGGCCGCTCGAGACGAGCGCCTTCGACCAGGCCTGCAGGTCGGGGATGTCCCAGGTCCCGACGCCGTCCAGCTTGAGGTAGTCGGCGCCCCAGGCCGCGAACTCGTTGGCCCAGGAGTTGATGAACTCCTGCGAGCCCGGCTTGCTGTAGTCGATGCCGTACATCTGGTGGCAGTTGTAGTTCTTCTCGATCACGCTGGTGTTGGCGATGTCCTGCGCGTGATACGGCGTTCCCTCGATCGGCGTGTTCAGTGTCACCGCCTCGAAGGGGATGCCCGGCGTGACGTAGATCCCGAACTTGAGGCCGAGGCCGTGCACGTAGGCGGCGACGGCGTCGATGCCGTGGGGGAACTTGCTGGTGTCGACGGCCCAGCGGCCGAACGAGTCGACGGTGTTGGCGCACTTGTACCAGAAGTCGTCGACGTTCACGTACTGGTAGCCGTGCGCCTGGAGCCCGCTGGAATGCATGGCGAGGGCCTGCGCCTCGATGTCCGCCTCGGTGGGGTTGTGCCGAATGAAGCTCCAGCTGCTCCAGCCCAGCTGCGGCTTGAGGGCCGCACCGTTGCTCTCGGCCAGTGCCGCCTGGCCGGGGGTGACGACCGCCAGCGCCACACCGGCGACCAGCGGGGCGAGAGCTCTGGCCAGGATCGCCTTGAACCGCCGTCCCATAACTCTCTCCCTCCAGAGATCGACCCGACCAGCCGGGCCGCCTCGCCTCATGGCCCGTTCCGGCGTCCCTGCGGCCAGTATAGACAGTATGCTCCGCCGGCCCGACGGCGCTGGCGACGGACTTGACGCCCTCACGGACATGCGGGCGGGGTAGTGTCCGGCTGTGTCGTCCGGCCCCACCTTGTGAGGAGTGAAGGGATGCTCACGCTGCGCGTCGTGGTGGCCATCGCCGCCGTGCTCGTCATCGCCGCGGTTCTCTGGGACGCCTTCGAGACCGTGGTCCTGCCGCGCGGGGTGTCCCGCCGGTGGCGACTGGCCCGGGTGTACTCGCGCGGCACCTGGGGCGCCTGGTCGGCGATCGTCCGCCTCGTGCCCTCGGGGGAACCGCGCGAAGCGGCGCTGGCCGTCTACGGACCGCTCGCCCTCCTGGCGCTGCTCGCCCTCTGGGTGTTCCTGCTGATCGTCGCCTACGCCGCCCTGCTCTGGGGCCTCGGCTCGCCGCTCGTGGTCACCGGGGACCCGTCGGCCGGGTTCGGCACCGACCTCTACTTCAGCGGGACCACGTTCCTGACGCTCGGCCTGGGTGACGTCTCCCCACACGGCGGCCCGGCCCGGGCGATCACGGCGATCGAGGTCGGCACCGGCTTCGCCATGCTCGCGCTCGTCATCGGCTACCTGCCGGTGCTCTACCAGGCGTTCTCGCGGCGCGAGGCGCGCATCTCGCTCCTCGACGCGCACGCGGGCTCGCCGCCCAACGCGGGCGCCCTGCTCCTCCGGCACCCGCCAGCCCGCCGCGCGCGGCAGCTCACGAGCATCCTGGGAGAGTGGGAGGGCTGGTCGGCGGACCTGCTGGAGACTCACCTCTCCTATCCGGTGCTCGCTCGCTATCGCTCCCAGCACGAGGACCAGTCGTGGGTGGCGGCGCTGACGATGATCCTGGATGCCTGCGCGCTCGTGCTCGCCTCCGAGCCGGGAGGGGCGGGGGACGACGAGCTCGCGGAGCAGGCGGCCTTCACCTTCGCCATGGCACGCCACGCGGCCGTCGACCTGGCCCAGGTCTTCGTCACGTCGGGGCCCCGGGGGGCGGCTGCCGACCGGCGCCTCCCGCCGGCCGAGCGTGCCCGCCTCCGGGAGGTGCTACTGGCGGTCGGGGTTCTGCCACGAGCGGACGCGGGCGGCGGGCTCGAGCGCCGGCTGGACGAGCTGCGGGCGCTGTACGAGCCGTACATGGAGGGGCTGGCTGACCATCTGCTGCTCGCCCTGCCACCCTGGGCGCCCGAGCCCGGCCGGCTCGACGACTGGCAGACCACCGCCGACGGCATGACGGCCCCTTCGGTGGCCGCTCTGCTGGCCTACCGGGGGACGGCAGCCCCCCGGTATCCGGCTGATCCACCCCCATAGCAATACGACGCAGGTACGCCGGTGGGGAGTAGGGAGGGCCGGGAGCGCGTTCCGGCGCTGCGGGACAAGCGGCGTCACGTCCTTGCCGCCCGCCGCCTCCTTCGCGGCCGCCAGGGCGGCCTCGATGCCGTCGACGAAGTGGTACACGCCACCCTCCGGCTGCTCCGCGGGCACCGAGTGCGAACCACGAACACGGGCAGGCGGGCCGGCCCGGTGCGGCCGTCCGCGCCCCACCACGGCACCGAATCGTCGTAGGTCCGACGCCCGGCGACCACAGCCCCAGTCGTGCTCAGGCCCGGGGTCAGGACCTCCCGGTCGCGGTCGCCCGCGTCGGCGAAGGCCCACTCGTGGAGGCGCTCGCAGCCGACGCCCAGCGGCTCGTCGGGCCGGCGGCCGCCACGAACCCGTCCAGCGACATGCTGATGTCGAAGATCACCCTGCTCATCGATACCTCACAAACCAGGCTTGAAGATCATGTCCCAGACGACCACGACCAGGATCAGCAGGACCGCGCCGTAGCCGAGCAGCCACCGGTTGAGGAAGGGGGTCACGCTCGTCGCGTCCCCTGCCTCGCCGCCGGCCACGCGCAGCAGAGCCGCGCCGGCCCGGCTCAAGTAGACGGCGCCGATCGCGAAGGCGAGGACGAAGAGACCGAGCGCGAGCAGCACCCACGTCTGCGAGAACTGCCAGGCGGCGTTCGAGAGCACCATCCCGACGCCGGTGAGCAGGAGGAGGACGATGGCCGGGGCGAGTGAGCGCAGCGCGAGATACGGCAGCGTGCCCGCGAAGTCGGCCGCCCGCCTCGGGTCGGCGCTCGCCCGTACGCGCAGGCCCGTCAGCAGCAGGATCAGGCCGCCGCCGATCCACACCATCGCGGACAGGACGTGGAGGAAGAGGAGCCAGGGGTACATGGTCACGCGATCGAGGTGTACTGGACCGAGACGAGCTGCCAGCGGCCCTGCTCCACGAACCAGACCTGGGTGACGCGGAAGCGGCCCTGGATGGTCTGGCCGTTGTAGAGGCACTCCGACTCCACGACGTCGAACCGGATGCCGGCGCCGCTGGAGTCACGCATGTCGGACTCCACCACGTCGAGCCGGACCTGCTGGTACTCGCTCTCCTGGTGGACGCCGATCCAGGTGTCGCGGTCGATCAGGAACCCCTTGGGCCCGATGATCCTCGCGTCGGGGGCGATCAGCTCGCTCAGCGTCCGCCGGTCGGAGCCCAGCAGGGCCGCGTTCACCCTGTCCTGCAGCTCGCGGATCGTGTCTTCCATGTCCTCCTCCACCGTCAGCCGCCGGCCTCGCGAAGTCGCGCGATGGCGGCTGCCAGCGTCTCGACGCCCTCGCTCGTCCAGGCCCTCGAGCTGGCGACGACCAGATGCTCGATCCCGTACTCGGCGGCGCGCGCGCACCGCTGGACGAACGCGTCGCTGGACTCGCCCGGCTCGAGCCGGGTGCTCAGCGTCTTCTCGACCTCCTCGTAGGGGCGGCCGGCGTCCTCGCAGCACCGTCTGAGCACGGCGAGCTTGTGTCTGATCGTCTGGCCGCCGTCCGGGATGTCGAAGAGGTTGCACGCGTCCGCGTAGCGCGCGACCAGCGGTAGCGTCCGCTGCTCGCCGTGGCCGCCGACAGGACCCGCGGGCGCGGCCGCTGGGCCGGAGCCGGGACGGCGGTGGGCCGCTGCAGCCGATAGTGCCTCCCCTCGAACGGCGACTCGTCGCCGGCCCACATACGGTTCGCGATCTGCAGCGTCTCCTCCAGCCGCTCGTACCGCTCCGGCGCCGCCGGCAGCGGGAGGCCCATCGCGATCGCTTCGTCCCCGTGGTAGCCGGCGCCGATCCCGAGCCACGCCCGGCCCCCGGTCAGCACGTCCAGGGTGGTGACGGCCTTCACCAGCAGGGCCGGCGGCCGGAACGTGACGCCGGTGACCATCGTGCCCAGCCGCACTCGCTCGCTGCTGGCGGCCAGGAAGCCGAGCGTCGTGTAGGCCTCGAGCATGTCCCGGTCGCCGGGCGGCGCCGTCGGGTCGGCCTGGATCAGGTGGTCGACCACCCAGACGGTGTCCACGCCGGCCTGGTCGGCGGCGCTTACCAGCCAGGCGAGGTCGGGCCTGAGCGACTCCGGACCGCCCGGCCACGAGTAGTTCGTCGCGGAGATGCTGACGCGCATTCGTCGTGACCGTACGGCCGATGCGGCGCGCCGCGCATCGGGAGAATCGCCGGTATCCGCGCGACTACGATCGGTGGATGCTCTGGGCACGGGACGAGGAGATGGCGGCGATCGACGCGCAGCTCCGGGCCGCCAGGGAGGGCCGCGGCGGCCCGCTCCGCCTGACCGGCGAGGCCGGCATCGGCAAGTCGGCCCTGCTGGACTACGCCGAGCGGCGGGCGTCCGGCATGACCGTGCTCAGGGCCAGGGCGGCCGAGGACGAGGCGGCGCTCCCGTACGCGGCCCTCCATCAGCTCCTGCGCGGCGTCCTGCCCCGGCTGGAGCGGCTGCCCGTTCCGCAGGCGCGGGCGCTGGGGGTCGCGCTTGGCCTGGAGGAGGGGGCCGCCCCCGACCCGTTCCTGGTCGCGGTGGCGACGCTCACCCTGCTCTCCGACCTGGCCGCCGAGCGGCCTGTTCTCTGCCTCGTCGACGACGCGCAGTGGGCGGACGCGCCCTCGCTGAGCGCCGTCGCCTTCTTCGCCCGCCGCCTGGACGTGGACGCCATGGCGCTGCTCGTCGCCGCCCGCACGCCGGCGCCCGAGGGCTCCGGCATGCCCGAGCTGGCCCTCTCCGGTCTGCCTCCCGAGGTGGCGACGGAGCTGCTGGCGGCGCGGTGCGGCGGCCACGTGGCGGCCCAGGTACGGGAGGCGATGGTGCGCGCGGCGGGCGGGAACCCGCTGGCGCTGACCGAGCTGCCCAGCATGCTGACACCGGACCAGCTCACGGGCCGCAGCCCGCTGCCCGATCCGCTCCCGATCGCGGGAGGCCTGGAGCGGGCGTTCCTGGCCTCGCTCGGAGCCCGCGCGCCGGAGGTGCGCACGCTGGCCCTGCTCTGCGCGGCCGAGGCGTCCGGCGAGACGGCCACGATCGAGCGTGCGGCGTCGGGGCTGGGCATCTCCGACCTCGCGGCCGGCCTGGTCGACCTCGCCGACGTGGTGCGGCTCGAGGGGCCGGCGGTCGCTTTCCGCCACCCGCTGGTGCGCTCGGCCGTCTACCAGGGAGCTGAGCCGGCCGCCCGACGCGCCGTCCACCTGGCCCTGGCCGAGGCGCTGAGCGGCCGCCTCGGCGACGCCGACCGGCGGGCGTGGCACCTGGCGCAGGCGGCCATCGGCCCCGACGAGGAGGTCGCGGAGGAGCTCGAGCGGTCGGCCGAGCGCGCGGTCCGGCGCTCCGGCTACGCGGCCGCCTCGCTCGTCCTGGAGCGCGCCGCCGACCTCAGCCGGACGGAGGCGACGAGGGCCAAGCGGCTGGTGGCGGCCGCCGATGCCGCCTGGCGCGGCGGCGATGCGGCGCGCGCCCGGACGCTCCTGGACCTGGCGGAGCGATCGGGAGGCGCCAGGGACGCGGTGTGGCTGGCCATGCGGTACCTCCAGGGCCTGGTCGCGGTTCGCTCGGGCATCCCGGCCGACGGGCTGGCCATCCTGCTCGGCGCGGCCGCCGATGCGGCGCCGTCCGACCCGGCGCTCGCCATCCGCATGCTGACCTCGGCCGGGGAGGCCGCCTTCGAGGCCGGGGACGCCGAGGCGTCACGGACGATGGGCCGCCTGATGGCCGAGCTGCCGACGCCGGACGAGCCCTGCGACGCGCTCTTGCTGCGCTTGTACCGCGCGGTCGGCCCGCGGCTGACGGGCGGCGCCCAGCGGCAGTTCCACGAGAACCTGGGATGGGCCGAGGCGCTCGACGACCCCGACATCCTGTGCCGGGTCGGCGGCATGGCGTTCGGGCTCGGCGAGGATGCCGTGGCGCGCCGGCTCCGCTCCCGGGCGGTCGAGCGGGCCCGGCAGCTCGGCGCGGCCGGGACGCTGGCCTGGGCCCTACGGGCGCAGGGCCTGGACGAGGGGGCCCGCGGCCGGTTCGTGTGGGCCGAGGCCTGCGCGGACGAGGGCCTGCAACTGGCCCTGGAGACGGGCCAGCCCAACCTGGCCTGCCGGCACCGCGTTGCGCTGGCGGAGGCCCTGTCGCTGCGAGGGAAGGACGACGAGGGCCGCTGCCTGGCCGAGACGGCGCTGACGGAGGCGACCAGGCGGGGCCTGCGCGGGACGGCGGCCCACGCGCACCGCGTCCTCGCGCGGCTTGCGCTGGCGATGGGCAGACCCGAGGAGGCGATCGAGCACCTGGAGCGGCTGTGGTCGATGGGTCCCGGCGTCGGCGGGGTGGCGGTGGCGACCGTGCCGGACCTGGTGGAGGCCGCGGTGCGGGCCGGCCGGCCCGAGCTAGGCGCCAAGCGCCTGCCCCCCCTGCTCTCCTGGGCTGAGGCGGGGGCGGCCGAGTCCAGGGCGCTGGCCCGTCGCTGCCAGGCCCTGCTCGCCAGCGGCGACGAGGCGAGCCGGCTGTTCGAGGAGGCGATAGCGCTCCACGTGGCCGTCGACCGGCCGCTCGAGCTGGCGCGCACGGCGCTGCTCGCCGGCGAGCAGCTGCGCCGCGAGCGCCGCCCGCGCGACGGGCGCGAGCACCTGCGGCGGGCGCTGGGGACGTTCGAGAGCCTGGGTGCGCACCACTGGGCCGAGCGGGCCCGCGGCGAGCTCAGGGCCGCCGGCGGGACCAGGAACCGGCGGGACCCCGCGATGCTGGACGTCCTCACTCGGCAGGAGCTGCAGATCGTGGACGCGGTCAGCCGCGGCGGCAGCAACCGGGACGTCGCCGCGCAGCTCTTCATCAGCCCGCGCACCGTCGACCACCACCTGCGGAACGTGTTCCGGAAGCTCGGCGTCACCTCGCGGACCCAGCTGATGCGGCTGGCCCTCGCCGGGGGCGCCGGCGACCTCGGCGATTGATGACGAACGTCATGGCCGATTGACAACAGCTGCCTCTGCAGGCCGGCGTCCTGGCTGCCTGGACGATGTGGAAAAGCACTCGCCGTGTCCGCCGGCCCCTGCACGATGGGGTTCGTCACGCTGACGCGGTCCGTAAGGAAATGACGCCAACCGCGTGGACCGTCGCGATCGTCCTGGCGGCCAGCTCCCACGAGTACCGCCGGGCGGCCTGATTTCGAGGTGACGGACCCGATCTAACGGCAGACGTCACCAGCGTCGGTTTACGAGCTTCTGATCCTGGCCACCTTCGACCGGTCGTCGAGCGCCTGGCCAAATGGCACAGGTGGACGACCGTCGCCGCCTATCGCAGTCTGCGACACTTGGTGTCAGTGAGGATTGGCGGCGGCGGCAGGAGCTTCCGGCTGTGGGGCACGGTCATGGCGGGCGTGGTGCTGGTTGCGGGCTTGTTCTGGATCGGTGCCATCCCCTGGACGACCTACGCCCCGTGCGGGATCAGCCCCCCCACGTCGCTTCCTTCGACGGTTCGCGTCGGCCTGTACGAGGAGTTCCCCAGCTCTGCCCGCCTGGTGAAGCTGCGGCACGTGGACTTCCCCGTATCCCTTGCCGTTGCGGCCACGTCGCGCGCGGAGTTCATTCGCCAGCGCGACGCAATCGACCAGTCCTATCCGGAGGTGCACGAGGTGTTCTTCTGGCCTCTGCTCACGCGGGCAGAGGGCTACTACCCCGGCACGTGGTCCGATCCCGCCGCCGTGCGGCGGGCCGCCGGTGAGGCGGACGGTCTCCCAGTGCTGTGGGACCTGGAGCTGCCGCGAGACACGACCACCGCCTCGCCGCAAGGCTGGTGGCAGAATCGAGCGTTCCTTGACCAGTGGCTGAGGAAGCGCACCGAGCCCACCCACCTCTGGCGATCGACCACCTTCCTGGGCCTGGACTCGGCGCTGCTGCGGCTGTCAGCCCTGCAGTTCGATCCAAGGGACTACCCGAGCGTCTCGATGCACCTCGATCTGTACACGACGGGCAAGGGCCTGCCCGACCCATTGCTCCGGCGCGTGCTCCGCTGTGGTGTCGAACGCTACGCAGGCCGCTTCATCCCATCGTTTGGCGTTCTGAACGACGGCGAGGGGCCCGCTGAAGCCTTCCTACCGATCGCGACGCTGCGCCGCTACTTGGGCGCGGCGCGAGAGACCGGGGTCGGCGAGGTGTGGCTGTTTGGGTCCAATGGGCTGAGCGACGAGGTCGTGGAGGCCCTGCGTAATGCGCTGCCCGTCGCCCCGGCTGTTGCCCGCCACGCTGGATGAGCACGTGGCGCCACTCCTCGTGAACACCCTGAGCGGCGAGGGGACGTAGAACAGGCTGTCGCGACAACATCGAGTACACCGCGACAGCCTCGTGGACGGGCTTGTGGATGGGCGCTAAAGGTGTCGGGTCAGGCGCTGCCACCGAGCGTTGGCGGCGTAACGGTGACGAGCCGCGGGAATGGTGACGCCAAGCCGTTCAGCGACGAGATTCCAGCTCGTGAGATGGTCGCGGGCGCGGCCTGGGCGACCAGCTCAGGGCGGGCTCCGCGGTCAGGAGAACGAGCTGCTGCCTGACACGGTCGAGGAGCTCGACAAGCTCGACCTCTCATTGCGCACCATGGGTGGCGCAACCCGGTAGACGGACGGTCGCAACCTTCGGTTGAGCACCGGGGCACCACCACGAAACCGGACTCGGCCGCGGCGAGCAGCCCCCGGTCGCACGCCCCTGACGACCGTCCGTGTGCCCCAGCTGGAGGCTCGCCTCCTCGCCTTCTAGGACGAGTTCCGCCGGCAACCTCGGCCTGTCCGCTGGAAGTTCACCCGCTGCGACTTCGACCGGCGGCTCCGAGAGCTGGAGGAGTCGACCCAGCGGCTCACTGCATGACCCAGCACGCTTCACTGCCGTGGACCACTTAGGGCTGGCCTCAGAATAACCGTCCGGTGAGGGCGCAAGGCTACGCGCCGCCGAGACCGCGAGGATCAGGATCGACCTCGCCGAACTGGGATGCCAAGCAGGCTCCTCATTAGCTGCCCGATGTCCGTGGCTTCCCGATTTCCAACCGATCGTGCGCGCCGAGCGCCCGCGCCACCGCCTCGACGAGCGCGGTACGGACGACGTCTGGCGCCGGCGGGGCATCGGCCCTGGCCAGGAGCACGTCGAGCGCGGCCGCGACCGCTCCGATGAAGGCGCCGATCAGCGCCGCCGCGGCTGCGTCGTCCAGCTCACCCGGGTACGCCTCCACCAGCGCCGCAGCGATATCGCGCTGAGCGGCGAACTGGGCGGCGAAAGCGCGACCGGCGACGGCCGGCACCGTCGGGATCAGCTTGAGCCGCAGCAGCGTGAGCCGGCCGACCAGGTCGTCGTCGTCCGGCGGCAGGGTGCGAAGCCCGCGGAGCAGCACGTCGACGGGGCGCTCCTCCGGGCGGCGGGTCCGGATGGCATCGAGCGCGGCGGCCACCCGATCGTCGGCACGGGGGAAGAGCAGTTCCTCCTTGGAGGCGAAGTATCCGAAGAACGTTCGAGTGCCGATGTCGGCGGCCGCCGCGATCTTCGCCACTGTCGTCTCCTCGTATCCGTCCCGTTCGAAGAGCTCGATGGCG
>JBKPCH010000159.1:0-9527 GCA_046727275.1 Candidatus Dormiibacterota bacterium | reverse complement strand
TGAGCGCGTCCGGGAGCTTGAGCTGCCTCGTCGCCCGGAGTTGAGCCGCTCGGCAGGCGATCTCGCGAGTCACGTCCACGAGGCCGCCGAGGGCGGTCAGGGCGGCCTCGGCCCGCTGACCGTCCCGCCGGCTGCGCCGATCCGGGGCCACGATCGATTCGGAGAAGGCCGTGACCGGAATCAGCAGGTCGCGGTCTTCCTTCGACTGGTCGACTGCCGCCCGGGCCACCGGCCGGCCGGCATCACTCTCGTCGAGCAGGGCGATCAGGACGCTCGCGTCCAGCACGCTCACCGGTCGTCCCACTCGTTCCTCAGATCATCGAGATAGCCGGGCGGGTACATGCCCGCGAACTCATGGGCCAGCTCGTCCAGCACCTCCAGGGGGTCGCTCACGCGCACGAACCGGATCTCACCCGGTCCGACCACCTCGGCTCGCAGCTCGTCGCCCGGCCGCAGGCCGGCCGCCTCGACGGCCTCCTTCGGGAAGTTCGCCTGGAGCTTCCGGGACAGCCGCGTGTATCCGCGCCGTCGCATCCTTGCTCGCGTCGCCACGAGCAAAGCTTACACGACACACGCCGTCGCGCCGGTTCGACGCCGGCCGCCGGCCTACACTGACAGCCCCCAAACCAAAGACTGGAGCGTGGACATGTCCGATCTCAGGCGGCACAGCCGCACCCTCTACGACGGGGTCTCCCGCGCCTCCGCCCGGTCCTACCTGCTGAACATCGGCTTCAGCCACGAGGACCTGGAGCGGCCGATCGTCGGCGTCAACCACGCCTGGATCGGCACCATGCCCTGCAACTTCAACCACCGCCAGCTCGCCGCCTGGGCCGCCGAGGGCGTCCGCGAGGCGGGCGGGACGCCGATGGAGGTCAACACGATCTCCATCTCGGACGGCATCACGATGGGCACGGAGGGCATGAAGACCTCCCTGGTCTCCCGCGAGCTCATCGCCGACTCCGTCGAGCTGGTGGGCCGGGGACACTACTTCGACGCGCTGCTCTGCATCACCGGCTGCGACAAGACGGTGCCCGCGATGGCCATGGCGATGGTCCGGCTGGACCGGCCGGCCGTGCTCGTCTACTCGGGCTCCATCCTGGCCGGCACCTTCCGCGGCCGCCAGGTCGCAGTCGGGGAGCTGTTCGAGGCCATCGGCGCCGTGTCGGCCGGCCGCATGGCCGAGTCGGAGCTGCGCGAGCTGGAGGCGGCCGTCTGCCCCGGCCCGGGCGCCTGCGGCGGCCAGTACACCGCCAACACCATGTCCATGGTCATGGAGGTGATCGGCCTCTCCCCCGTCGGCTACAACTCGATCCCGGCGGTCGACCCCGCCCGCGAGCCGGCCACGCGCCGGCTCGGGGAGCTGGCCATGCGGGTCCTGGAGGCCGACCTGCGGCCGTCGAGCATCCTGACCCGGACGGCGTTCGAGAACGCCGCGGCGGCGGTCGCGGCCTCGGGCGGCTCGACCAACGCCGTGCTCCACCTGCTGGCCCTGGCTCGCGAGGTGGGCGTGGACCTGACGGTGGACGACCTCGACCGGATCTCGCGGCGGACGCCGCTGCTCTGCGACCTGAAGCCGGGCGGCCGCTTCGCCGCCCCGGAGCTGCACCGGGCCGGCGGCATCGCGCTGCTCACGCGGCGCCTCATCGAGGGCGGCTACGTGGACGGCTCCGCGCTGACGGTCACCGGGCGCACGCTGGAGGAGGAGTGCGCCGGCGTCGAGGAGACGCCGGGCCAGGAGGTCGTGCGGCCGCTGAGCGACCCCTTCAGCCCGGAGGGCGGGCTGGTCGTCCTCAAGGGCAACCTGGCGCCGGACGGCTGCGTCATCAAGGTCGCCCACCACTCGCCCCACCGCCACCGGGGGCCCGCCCGCGTCTTCAACCGGGAGGAGGACGCGCTGGCCGCCGTGCTGGGCAGCCGGATCCAGCCCGGCGACACCGTCGTCATCCGCTACGAGGGCCCGAGGGGCGGCCCGGGCATGCGGGAGATGCTGCAGGTCACGGGGGCGCTGGTCGGCCAGGGCCTCGGCGACTCCGTCTGCCTCATCACGGACGGCCGCTTCTCCGGGGCCACGCAGGGCCTGATGATCGGCCACGTCGCGCCGGAGGCAGCCGTCGGCGGCCCCCTGGCGGCGCTGCGCGACGGGGACGTGGTCGTGGTGGACGTGGCCGGGCGCCGCGTCGACGTCGAGGGCGTCGACGTGGCCGAGCGCCTGCGCGACTGGGCCCCGCCGGAGCCCCGCTACCGCACGGGCGTCTTCGCCAAGTACGCGGCGCAGGTGACGTCCGCCTCGGACGGCGCCGTCACCCGCCCGTAGAACCCAGAACGAGCAGGGTGGCGCCGGCCAGGACCGCGCCGGCGCCGCCCACCTTAAGCGCCCCCCCTCGCCGCTCGCGGAGGCGGAACACGCCCCACAGGGCGACCAGGACGACGCCCGACTCGCGCAGCGGCGCCACCAGCGCCAGCGGGGCCAGGCTGAGCGCGGTCAGCACGAGGCCGTAGGCGAGCACGTTGAGGACGCCGACCGGCAGCGCCTCGGCCGCCACCGCGGCCCGGGCCCACGGCAGCAGGCAGAGCGACGTGGCCGCGAACACCGCCCAGCCGTACAGCCAGAACGGGCCCAGGCGGACGCCGAGCCGGTCGATCGCCGAGTAGCCGGCGATCAGGACGCCGGTGAGGAGGGCCGGGAGCAGCCCCGAGCCGCGGGCCAGGGGCGGCCGCGCCAGCCAGATGCCGGCGACCAGGACCGCCACGCCGGCCAGCTGGGGCGGGCTCAGCCGCTCGTGCAGCAGGCCCAGGCCGGCGGCGGCCGCCAGCACCGGCGCCGTGCCGCGGGCGACGGGGTAGACCGACGAGACGTCGCCCCGCCGGAAGGCGGCGGAGAGCGCGTGGAAGTAGGCCAGCTCGACGGCGCCGGACAGGGCGGCGAGCGCCCAGGCCTCCCACGGGAGCCCGGGACGGCCGGCGGCGAGCCAGCCGGCGGCCACGAACGGGGTCGCCAGCGCCGTGCCCAGCGGCAGCGCCAGCGCGGCGACCCGCAGCGGGTCGGCCGACGACTTGAGCCTGACGTTCCAGGCCGCGTGCAGCAGGGCGGAGCCGAACGCCAGGGCGACGGCGAGCGCGGTCACGCCTCATTGTCGGCGGGACTCTGAAGACGACGAGCCCGGCCCCGATCGGGGCCGGGCTTCCGGCGCTGGCGATACCCCCGCTCAGCGTCCGGCAGAAGGCACGTAGAAGAGGTAGTCCGCCGTGTACGGGACGCCCACCTGGGTGCCGGTGGTGCACGAGCCGGCCGGCGCGACGCCGCCGTGGGTGCGCAGGCGCTGCACGAAGGTCACCTTTCCGAAGACGCCGTCGCCGCGGTTGGCGGTCGCCTTCAGCAGCAGCTCGGGCACAGCGCCCGGGTGGCTGGCGCTGGCTCCCGGCACCGCCGCTGCGCTGACGGCGCTCCCGTCGACGGTCGAGATCCAGATGGGCCCGCGCGTGTGCAGCGCGGTGGTCCGGCCCTGGCTGCCCAGGGTGGCGTTCGGCTCCAGGAACGTCCACGAGCCGGCGGCGCACTGGTAGACCTGGACGCCGCTGGCGCTCAGCGAGGCGCCGAGGGCGTTGCCAGCGGGCACCTGGAGCCTGGGGTCGACTGCGGCGGCCGGGGCCGCGGCCTCGGCCTGCGCCTGCTGGTGGGCTCCGGCAGACGGCGTCTGGGCGTGGGCGTGGGCGACGGCGAAGGCGGCCGCGGCGACGAGGACGGCGAGGCCGACCGCGGCGAGGGCGAGTCGTGCTCGGTTCATGGCTGCGAGTACGGAGCCGGCGGACCCCGCGGTTCACGCAGCCCGAGGCCGAGGCGGGTGGGGGGACGCCGGTCCCCCCCGCCTGCTTACATGACCGCCTTCTCCGACTCGGCGTCGAACAGGTGCAGGCGGCGCATGTTGATGCCCAGCCTGACCAGGTCGCCGACCGAGACCTTGAGCTGCGGGTCCACCCGGGCCACCAGGTCGTCGCCTCCGACCTTCCCGTACAGGTACTGGTCGGAGCCCAGCACCTCCAGGACGTCCACCTTCATGTCGATGACGGTGTTCCCCTCGCGGGTGTCCTCGCTGAGGTCCTCCGGGCGGATGCCGAGCACGCCCCTCTCGCAGCCCGGCGCCCGCGGCAGCTCGATGTCGAAGCCGGAGGCCTTTGCCGACGTGCCCGAGATCGTGACGGGGATGAAGTTCATCTTGGGGCTGCCGATGAAGCCGGCCACGTACATGTTGGAGGGCTGCTCGTAGATCTCGCGGGGGGAGGCGACCTGCTGGAGGAGGCCGTCCTTCAGGACGGAGATGCGGTCGCCCATCGTCATCGCCTCGACCTGGTCGTGGGTGACGTAGATGAAGGTCGAGCCGAGGTCGCGGTGCAGCTTCTGGAGGTTGATGCGCGTCTCCACCCGGAGCTGGGCGTCCAGGTTGGACAGGGGCTCGTCGAGGAGGAAGACCTGGGGGTTGCGGACGATCGCCCGTCCCAGCGCGACGCGCTGGCGCTGGCCGCCCGAGAGCTGGCGCGGCTTGCGCTGGAGGAACGGGTCCAGGCCGAGCATCTTGGCCGCGTGCTGGACCTTGCTCTGGATCTCGGAGCGGGGCGTGCCCCGCATCTTGAGGCCGAACGCCATGTTGTCGTACACGCTCATGTGCGGGTAGAGCGCGTAGGACTGGAACACCATGGCGATGTCACGCTCGCGGGCGGGGACGTCGTTGACGGTCCGCTCGCCGATCTTGATCTCGCCCTCGGTGATCTCCTCCAGCCCAGCGAGCATCCGCAGCGCCGTGGACTTGCCGCAGCCCGAGGGACCGACGAGGACCATGAACTCCGTGTCCCGGACCCCCAGGTTCAGGTCGTTCACGGCCGCGATGTCCGAGGTGTACCGCTTCGTTACGTGGTCGTAGGTCACCGATGCCATTCCAGGATCCTAACAGCAGATCGACGATTTCAGACAAGGTTGTCAAAAAATCTGCCCCTCCCCGTCCCGCCGGCCGCACCGTATCCTGGCTGCGGCCGTGTACCTCGCCGAGCTCCGCGCCCGTGCCGCCGACCCCGCGCCCATCGGGCTGGTCGGGGCCGGGCGGATGGGCCGCGGGATCGTGGACCAGGTCGCCACCATGGTCGGCATGCGCGTGCGCGCGGTCGCCGACCTGGACGGCGACCGCGCCCTCCGCGCCTTCACCGAGAACGGCTGGGCGCCCGAGGACGTCCTCCTGACCGAGGACCCGGCGGCGGCCGCGGACGCCGTCCGGGCCGGGAGGGCGGTCGCCACCCGGGACCCGCTGCTGGTGCCCGCCCTGCCGCTGGAGGCCGTGGTCGAGGCGACGGGCGACCCCGCCACCGGCGCCCGGGTCGCCGCCGCCTCGATCGACGCCGGCCACCACACCGTGATGCTCAACGTCGAGGCCGACGTGGTGGTGGGGCCGCTGCTGGCCGAGCGCGCCCGCCGGCGCGGCGTCGTCTACACCCTCGCCGCCGGCGACCAGCCCGGCGCCATCTTCGAGATGGTCGAGTGGGCCCGCACCCTCGGCTTCGAGATCGTCTGTGCGGGCCGGGGCACCGTGCTGTTCCCGGACGACCACCACGCCACGCCCGAGACCTACGCCGAGATCGCGGCCCGCAACCGGATGAACCCCAAGATGTACAACGAGTTCCGGGACGGCACCAAGTCGCAGCTCGAGATGGTGGCGGTCTCCAACGTGCTGGGCATGCCGCCGGAGCGCCGGGGCATGCACGAGCCCTTCTGCCACTGGCAGGACCTGGGCAGGGTCTTCGCCCTCCGCTCCGACGGCGGCCTGCTGGAGCGTCCAGGCGTCGTCGACATGGCCAACGCCGTGGGCCCGGACGGCCGCTACGTCCACGAGGACAAGGTCTTCCCCGGGGTCTTCGTGGTCGTCACCTCGCCCCACCCGGGCGTCCGCTCGGCCATGGCCGCCCTCTTCGAGCCGGGCTTCGGCGGCACCGCCCAGCAGTGGGGGCCGAACTGGGGCCTGTTCCGGCCCTATCACCTGGCATGCGTGGAGGTGCCGATGTCCGTGGCCAGGGCCATCGTGCAGGGCCGGCCCACCGGCGAGGCCCAGGGCGCGCCGGTGGCCGAGCTGATCGCCGTCGCCAAGCGCGACCTCCGGCCCGGCGACGAGCTGGACGGGGGCGGTGGCTACACCGTCTACGGGCTGAGCGAGCGGATGGAGGTCGCGCGGAGGGAGGGCCTGCTGCCCTTCGGCTTCGCCTACGAGGGCACCCGGGTCGTCCGCCCGGTGCGCCGCGACGAGCCCCTGGCGTGGGCGGACGTCGAGGTCGACACCGGCGGCCCCCTCTACGCGATGCGCCGGGAGCAGGACCGGCTGTTTCCCGGCCCTGGCCCGGCGCGATAACGGGACGCCGCAAGCCCCCGGCCGAAGCTGGCTCTATGCACGACGCCTTCTCTACGAGACGATAGTTGCGTACCCTTCAGACGCCATGGCCACCGCCATCGAGTTCCGGTCCGTCTCGAAGCACTTCCCCGACGGCACGCTCGGCCTCGCCGACGTCACGATGTTCGTCGCGGAGGGGACGCAAGCCTGCTTGCTGGGGCCTCGCGGCTCGGGCAAGACGACGGTCGTCCGGATGCTGCAGGCCGCCCTCAAGCCGACCGGGGGCTCGGTCCTCCTGTTCGACGTCCCGGTGAGCAGCCCGGCCTACCGGAAGGTGCGCAGCCGGCTGGGAATCATGCCGCAGGGGCCCGGCATGTACCCGGACCTCACCGCCGGCGAGTACATGGACCTGGCGGCCCAGCTCGTCGACACGCGGTACGACCGGGTGGTGGACGCGCTCGACCTCGGGGAGTACCTGCACACGCGCATGACCTACCTGCCCAACAACTTCCAGCGGCGCCTGGCCCTGGCGGCGGCCCTGGTCGCCGATCCGGACGTCCTGGTCCTGGACGAGCCGACCGCGGGCCTGGACGCCGACGCCGCGGCCGACCTCAAGAAGTACGTCAGCGAGGTCATGCGCAGCCGGACGAGCCTGCTCTGCACCCACAACGAGGCGGACGCCGAGGAGCTGTGCACCGAGGTGATCAGCATCCGGGGCGGGCGGGTGGTCGGCCAGGGGACGTGGGATGCGCTGCGCGGCCGCGCCAAGCCCCGCCTCCGCGTCGCCGCCCGCCAGGGCGTGGACCGGCTGCTGTCGCAGCTGACCATCCTGGGCTACGACGCCGAGGCGTCCGATGGGGCCGTCCTGGTCCAGCTCGACCGGATGCAGGAGCAGACGCCCGACCTGCTCCGCAAGCTGCTGGACGCGAACATCGACGTCTACGAGTGCGCGCCCACCCGCGCCGCCGCGGAGAGCGTGCTGCAGGAGGCCGGTCGCTGACATGCCGAGCTCCCAGGTGAGCCTGCTCTTCTGGAAGGAGGTGCGCCAGCTCACGCGCAACACGGGCGTGATGCTGACCTGCCTCTTCATGCCGGCGGTGCTGATCGTGCTGACGCCGGTCCTGGCCATCCTGGCCAGCCACACGCGGGGCTACCGCACCTTCACGGTGCCCCCGCTGGCGCACCGCCTGCCCGGCCTCGCGGAGATCCAGACCGCCCAGGACGAGTTTCTGCTCGTCGTGATGCCGACGCTGTTCGTGATCGCCAGCCTGCTGGCCCCGATGCTGGCGGCCATCTACACGCTGATCGTCGAGCGCGAGCGGCGCACGCTGGAGCTGCTGCTGGCCCTGCCCGTGCTCGTCGGCGACATCGTGACGGCCAAGCTGATCGCGATCCTGGCGACCGCGTTCGCCACCATGCTGCCGATGTTCCTGGTGGACGCCGTCGTGATCGTGATCCTGACGCCGACGCAGGGCGCCTACGTGCTGGCCGCGCTCTTCCTGGTCGCCAGCACCCTGGTCGCGGCGTCGTGTGGGAGCGTCCTGCTGGCGCTGCTGGCGCGGGACGTCCGCACGGCGACGACGTACGGGGCCACGATGGCGGCGGCGCCGCTGTTCCTGACCGCGCTGTGCATCGTGTTCATCCCCGGCCTGGCGAGGTTCGTCGTCCTCGGCTTCTTCATGCTGGCCCTCGCGGGCGGGGCGGTCTACTCCGGCATCCGCTGGCTGACCTACGAGCGCTACGTGTCCGCCTCGGCCGCGTAGCGGCCCCGCGGGGTGCGACCGGGCGCTCGGGGCGGCGCGTTAGTCTTCACGGGAACCAGGGAATCACCCAGAAACCGACAGCAACCAGGGAGTGCGAACCAGCGATGGGAATCTTCGGCGAAGCGCGGCGCGAGTTCATCGCCCGCCCGGACCAGGCCAAGGGCCAGATCCTCTACAAGTGGCCGGACACCAACATCCGCAAGTGGACCCAGCTCACGGTCCAGCAGGACGAGCTGGCGGTCTTCTTCCGCGACGGCCGCGTCCAGGGCACCGTCAGCCCCGGCCGCTGCACCCTCGACAGCTCCGAGATCCCGTTCCTCGGCATGCTCGTCGACGCCGCCTCGGGCGGCAACTTGTTCAAGACGGAGATCTACTTCGTCTCGACCCGTGAATTCCCGAACCTCCCGTTCGGGGGCGTGAACGACAACGTCGTCGACCCCGAGACCGGCCTGGCCATCGGTCTCCGCGTGTTCGGCGAGTACTCGCTGCGCGCGGTCGAGCCCCAGTCCCTGATCCTGAACCTCGTCGGCACGCAGAACATCCAGACGAACGACCAGGTCACCGACTGGATGCGCGAGCAGCTCTTGAAGGTGCTGCGCACCGACGTCACCACGCACATCGTCAGCCAGAACTGGCCCATCCTGGGCATCGCCGCGCACACCGACGAGATCGAGCAGGCGACGCTGGCCAGGGTCCAGAGCTTCGTCAACAGCTACGGGCTGGAGATCGTGCGCCTGGGCAACTTCACGATCTCCATCAAAGAGGACGACGAGGAGGCCCTCAAGAAGTACCGCCGCGACGTCCAGTACACGAAGCTGGCCGGCGGCTACCAGCAGTACAGCGTGGGCCAGGCGCTGCAGGGCGTCGGCGAGGGCGCGGCGCAGGGCGGCGGCTCGGGCAACCCGGCCATCCTCGGCATCGGGCTCGGCCTCGGCCAGACGGTGGCCCAGGGCGCCGGCCAGACGGTGGCCGCCGGGGGCCAGGTGCAGGTCCGCTGCGGCAACTGCGGCACCCTGAACGCGGAGAACGCCAAGTTCTGCTCCAGCTGCGGGCAGACGCTGGCCGCCGCCCCGGCTCCCGCCGGCGCCGTCGTCACGTGCGCCAACTGCGGGACCAGGAACGCCGCCACGGCCAAGTTCTGCTCCAACTGCGGCCAGTCGCTCCAGGCGCCGGCGCCAGCGACCTGCTCGCAGTGCGGCACCGAGAGCCCGGCCGGGACGAAGTTCTGCCCGAACTGCGGGAACAACCTGCAGGCGCCGCCGGCAGCCGGCAGCTGACCGGGAGCCGCCGGCCGATGCGAGGCTTGGGGTCGATGCTCACCGGCCTGCCGGGCGCCGGGCGCGCCGGCAGGGGCGCCGGCCTGGCGCGGGCGCGGGCCGCGGCGCGGCCGGTGCTGCGC
>JBKPCH010000158.1:0-8711 GCA_046727275.1 Candidatus Dormiibacterota bacterium | reverse complement strand
CCCCCCCCCCCCCCCCCCCCCCCCCCCCCCCCCCCCCCCCATCAAACCCCCCCCCCCCACCCCCCACACCTACACGGTGTACAAGTCGTCGGCAGCGTCAGATGTGTATAAGAGACAGGACCCAGGGCGCGCGCACGCGGGGCGCCCCCACCCACCGCCAGGGCTGCACCCGGCCGTGGCCGGCGGCCACGTCCCGGATCGCCGCGTAGGGCCAGTCCACCACGTGGGTGTGGAGGGCGCCGCCGGCCGCGGCCGCGGCCGCCGTGATCACGAGGCCCGGCACGAGCCAGAGGACGGCGATCGCGACCCAGAACCCGAGGTCGCCCTGCCGGGCCGCCGGCTTCGGCGTCTGGATCATCGGGCGCCGCCCCGGCCGACCGCGCCGGCCTGCCGGCCTGGCGCGGGCTGGCGAGGAGCGCACAGCCGGTTGGGCCGGCCAAATTGACGGCGCCGCGGGGACGTCGTAAGGTCGAGCCGGGGAAGCACGACAGGGCCGCACTCGGACGCTGCGGCGCGCGTGTTGCGTGGAGGAGGTGCGTGAGGGATGTTCGTCCGACTCGGCTCCCGGCTCGCCTCGACGTGGCGCAGCCCGCAGGGTGCGCAGGCCATGGTCGAGTACGCGCTCATCCTGGTGCTGATCGCCGTCGTGGTCATCGTGGCGCTCACGGCCCTCGGGGCCGGCATCACCGGCGCGTTCGGCAAGATCGTGAACGCGTTGAAGTAGCCGCGGCGGCCCGCCACCTCAGCTCGCCTCGCCCAGCCGGGGGTGCCAGAAGGCGGACATCTCCTCGACCCGGATCACGCTGTGGGGGCGCAGCCACGCGATGGACGTCGAGAGCTGGGCCCGGAGGCCGCGGACCAGGAAGCGCCGCGGGTTGAGCAGCCGCGAGACCCGGGCCCCGGTGCCGGCGTACGTCGACGCCAGCGCGTAGACGCCCCGCTCCGTCTCCTCCCGGCTCACCCCGGCCGCGAACACCAGCATCGCCGTCGCGGCGCGCAGGCCGGGCAGGGTCCGGAAGGCGAGCACGAAGCCGGCCATGCTGCCGGCCGGCACGCGGGCCAGCAGCTCGTACGTGTCGCGCAGGTTGTCCGCCCGGTCCCAGCCCCACGACTTCGAGTCGGACTGGAAGCCGCGGTAGGCCGGCGTCACGTGCCGGACCCCGACCTGAGGCGCGGCCAGGATCTCCTGGGCGGTCACGAATCCGGGCTCGGAAGCGCCGTCCACCGCCCGCGCGATGACCTCGGCCGCGTCCTCGGCGACCAGCGGGTTGGGCGAGGCCGTGCCCAGCACGGTGCGGCCGTCGCCGCGGCCCAGCAGCAGGAGGGACAGCGTGGACCCGGCCGACTGCTGCCACAGGACGGACATCAGGCGCTCAGCCTGCCGCGGCGAGACGATCGGCCTGGCCTCTACCAGGTACATGGCTCGGCCCCCCTGACCCCTCCCTCCCCCCACGTGGGGGGAGGGAGGGCGGAACTGGGGGATGCGGCCCCCGCCATGCCCGGCTAGCCGGCCCGGCGAGCCACCAGGCGGACCGGCGCAAGGCCCGCCGGCGGGCTGGCCGGCTCGTCGTCGACGCTCGTGGTGTGCACCAGCGGCAGCAGGTGGTCGCCCGGGATGACGTCCACGATCGCCCGCTCGTTGTCCGAGATCAGCACGCCGCGGCCGCGGATCTTCTCCCGGGTGACCGCCAGCAGCTCCCGGTCGGTGAGGTCGAACGTCCGCTGCAGGCCCGCGGCGACGGCCTCCTCCACGCCCAGGACCAGCTTGGTCGACGCCACCGTGGCCAGCACCTCGCCCGGGCTGGGCGAGTGACCCCGCCGCTCTGAGCCGACGAAGTCGCGCACGCTCTGGCTGGCCATCCAGACGCCGCCGCCCCGCTTCCGGGCGGTCCTGACGACCTGCGCCAGCACGTCGCCGGCGTCGGGGTCGACCAGGATCTTGTGCGCCTCGTCGACCATGATGACCCGCTTGCCGCGCGCGCTGGCCAGGTCCGCCAGCACCGAGCTGAGCACGAAGGCCAGCGCCGGCGTCAGGTCGGCCCGGAACTGGTTGGCCAGGCCGTACAGGCCGATCCCGACCGCGTGCCCGTCCAGGTTCACCGTGCTGTGCCGGTTGAAGATGGCGCCCTTGCGGCCCAGCGTGTAGCCGCGGAGGCGCTCGCAGATGTCGGCGCAGCGGCGGGCGCGGCCCGGCACGTTGAGCTTGGCCACGCGGGCCATCGCGGCCGACTCCAGGTAGTCGATGAAGTCGGCCAGGAGCGGCTGCTCGCCGCGCCCGCCCGGGCCGCGGCGCCAGTCCATGAAGAACTGCGCCACCTCCTGGTGCAGCCACGCCTTGTCGGCGCCGCCCAGGTGGCGGGCCGGCCGGTTGTTCTCGTAGCCCTGCTCCTCGCCGCCCATGATCGAGAGGATGGGCACGACCCACTCGGCGGCCTCGTCGGCCGGCACCGCGGGGTCGATGGCGAAGGCGTTCAGGCTGTCCTGGCCGAGCTCGACGTAGGCGCCGCCCAACGCCTCGATCACGCGCCGGTACTCGGACTCGGGGTCGATCACCGTCACCCGCGCGCCGTGCAGCGCGTGGCGGATCAGCATCGACTTGGCCGCGACGCTCTTGCCGGAGCCGGCGGAGCCGACGATCAGCGCGCTGTAGTTCTGGCGCGAGAACACGTTGAAGTAGACGGAGGAGTTGATCGCGGCGTTGCGGCCGACGAACGGGTCGGCGGGGTTGCCGAAGGGCGTCCCGACCGCGGGCAGCAGGTAGGCAGCCACCTCGGCCGTCGTCATGAAGATGGCCCGCGTGAGCGGCAGGCCGCCGGGGCTGGCCGCGACCGCCACGGTGAAGCTGGGCAGCGTCACCCGCTCGATCTCCAGGCCCTCCTGCATCATCGTGCTCTGCAGGCGCTCCAGGGCGTCGTCCGCCTCGGCCGGGTCCTCGGCGTGGACGTGCAGCGCCAGCGCGATGCGGACGGCGCTGGTCTTCTTGGTCAGCAGCAGCTCGTCCAGGCTGGACGCGTGGTGCAGCAGCAGCTCGGCATCCTTGCTCTGGGTGTGCTTCCACATCGCCTGGTAGACGCCGCGCTGCTCGCGCAGCTCCCTGCGCGCCTGCGAGGGGTCGACCGGGAAGACGAAGAGGCTGGCGCCGCCCTGCACGTGGGCGCGGGTCAGGGCCGAGATCACGGCGCCCGACTGCACGGTGCTCGGCAGGCCGCAGAGGGAGGCGTAGCGGTAATGGCGGCCGGCGAGGACGCCCTCGCCGTCCACGAACGTGGCCTCGGCGCAGCCCAGCGGCGTCCGCCGCATCAGCTCCTCGATCGCCGCCGGCTCCGGCGCCGACACGTCCAGGCGGAGGTTGGCCGCCTGCCGGAGCGCCACGTCGCGGGCCCGGGAGGCGTCGCTCTCCGAGGCGTTGGCCGTCTCGAACAGCTTCGTCAACCGCGCGGTGGTCGGGATGCCGTCGCGACCCGCCCAGCGCGGGAAGAGCAGCACGTAGTGGCGGAGGACCAGGCTGCTGAGGGCCTGCTCGCCGGCCAGCCGGCGCTCCTGGTCGACCAGGGGGGCGTCCATGCCGCGCACCCGCTCCAGGAACGCCTGCTCCGCCTGCGACCGCTCGCAGTGCGAGGCCTCCACGTACAGCTGCGCCGGACAGTCCACGGTGTTCAGCCACGCCATCACCCGGCCGCACCAGGCCGCGTACTCCGCGGTCTGGGGCGCCTCCACCGGGCCCTCCAGCCGCAGCAGCGCGCACCAGCTGCCGGGCGTCCGCTCCAGCATCCCCTCGCCGGCGCGCGACATCCGGGTCAGCGTCGTCCAGCGGGACAGCGCCCCGGGGGCCGGCAGCGGCGGCCGGTCGCCGGCCCCGACCTCCAGGTGGCGGGCGCCGATCCGGCGCACGGACGCCGCCCGGCCGCGGCCGCCGCGGACCACGCGCGGCAGGGAGCGGTCGAGCACCCGGTAGCACAGGTAGGTGCCGATCCACAGGCCCTCCCGCTCGGGCAGGGAGAGCAGGTAGGCCATGGCGATGATGCTGAAGGCGATCACCACGCGGGTCCCCCCGCTCGTCGGCAGCTGCAGCGCCACCAGCGCCCCCGGCGCGAGCGCGAACACGACGAAGACCGTCCGCAGCGTCACCTGGAAGGGCCCGAGCGGGAAGGTCGGGCGCGCCCGCAGGGCCATCGGCACCGGGATAGGCTGCATCTCAGCCCGTGACCTTGCGCACGAACGTGGTGCGCGCGTGGAAGGTCATCACGCCGGACATGAAGCCGCTGTGGCCGGGGAACATGTGCTTGAGCAGGGCCTGGATCGAGTGGCCGACGAACCAGAGCGCGGCGACGGCGGTCAGCGGGCTGAGCAGCGGCCCGATGGCGGTGGCGCCGGCGCTCGACTCGGCGGTGAGGATGACCGTCATCGCCACGGCGAACATGGCGCCCAGCACGACCGGCACCAGCAGGCCCTGGGCGACCAGGCGCAGCCACCAGACGACCAGGCTGCTCTGCCCGCTGTAGGCGTAGATCGGGATCAGCAGCGGGGCGACGGTGATGGCGAAGATCATCGCCACCCGGCTGGCGACCACGAGGACCGTCAGGTAGAGGACGGCGATGCCCACGAGCAGCGTGGGGATGGGCGGGATGTTGGAGAACAGGGCCGCGCTGGCCCGGTGCATCCCGTCGGGGCCCGAGAACGTGCCCCAGCCGATCGACATGATGTCCTCGAACAGCCCGTCCCCGATGGCGATCGAGCTGTGCATCAGCTGGGCCAGCGCGATGTAGCTGACGTTGATGGCGAACGCGGCCAGCGAGCCGCGGATCAGCACGTCGGTGACCAGGAACTGGGGCAGGCCCACCTGCCGGCGCTGGTCGCTCACCACCTTGAACAGCCGGAACAGCAGCGCCATCCCCAGCACCACGTAGCCGCTCGCCTGGAGGTCGTGCCAGATGGCGTAGTAGGTGCAGTTGCCGCCGCCGCCCGTGCAGCTCGCCGGCGCGTCGAAGCCGGTGTAGGTGAACGCGTTGGCGAAGAGGTCGCTCAGCCAGCCGGGGTGGTCCACGGCCTGGTTGCCGGCGACCGCCCTGCCCAGCCAGCCGGCGATCCAGGCCGTGGGGTCGTGGACGATCTGGAGCGGATCGTCCAGCAGCGGCGCGTGCGCCGTCAGGGCGGCGAGGTCCAGGATCAAGCCAGCGATCCCCGGCGGAGAGTCGCGGCCAGGCGGGCGAGGCCCTGCTTCGGCATGGCCAGGCGCACGAAGCCACGACGATCGCGAAGGCGCACGACCGTCCTCCGTGACCTTCGTGACTTCGCGAGCCTGGCTACCTCCTCGGGCGGCACTCTCACGACTAGATCCCGGCGAAGGCGCGGATGCCGGCGGCGAGAGCCTCGAGCACCGCGACTGCGCCGATCACCTCCAGGACCAGCACCTTGTGGTTGTGCGAGGAGCCCTCCACGAAGCGCGCGGCCAGGAAGAGGATGGCCAGCAGCGGGATCAGGACCTGCTGCACGACGTTGAAGATGGGCGCCATCTCGGCGTGGAAGGCGCCGAGCGCGTCGAGCCTCAGTGCGAGGATGAGCGGTTCCACGTCCAGTGTCCTCCCAGCCCGTCGCGCGGGGTCACAGGAGCCGCCGGCGGCAGCGACTGCCCGCCGGTCAGCACGCGCGCGCTGACGAGCGCCAGGTTTGCCAGGGACCCGACGCGCAGGGTCGTCTCGTACCGCTTGCCGCGGGGCCTGGCCTTGGTCAGCTTGCCCATGCGCCCAGTGTCGGGGCAGAACCCTGGACATGAGACGGACATTTGGCCGCCCGCCGAAAATCGTGGGCCACGGCGCCGGGCCGGACCTACAATCGGTGCGTGCGCCGGGACATCTCGCGGACACTGCTGGTGATCGCCGAGCAGCCCCAGCTGTGGGCGGCGATCCGGGACCGGGTCGACCCCGAGCTCGCCCTGGTGCGCAGCGCGCGGCCGGCGGCGCTCGACCAGGTCTGGGCGCGCGCCGACCCCTGGCCGTGGCTGGTCGTGGGCGCCTCGGACGCGGTGCCCGAGCGCCTGCCTGCGCTCGTGGCCGGCCGGCCGATCCCGGTGCTCTGGCTGAGGCGGCCGGCCGGCGGGCTGCCGGCGGGCTGCCACGTCCACCTCACCTGGGCCAGCCTGGCCTCGCGGCTGGACTCCCTGGCCGCCGCCCGCGCCTTCGGGCTCGGCTTCGCGCCGCGGCGGGGGATCCGGCTGCGCGCCGGCGACCGCATCGCCCGGGCGCCCGAGCTGGAGGGCCTGCTGGCCGCCCACCCGTTCGCGCTGCCCCGCTTCGAGCACGTCCGGCGCGTCCGCCAGGCCATCGAGCGCTACGACCTGCCCTGCCGGCTGGCCGCGGACGGCCCCGTGATGCGGCTGGAAGCCGCCGCTTCGTGAGCATGCCCGGCGCCCACGCCGAGGTGCTGGTGCTCGAGGACGAGCCCGACCAGCTGGCGCGACTGGGCGAGGCGGTCAGCGCCGCCGGCCTGGTGCCCCTGCTTGCCGAGCAGCCGCGCAAGGCCCTGGCCATGCTCGACGTCCACCGGCCCGTCCTGGCCGTGGTCGACCTGGACATGTCGAAGGCGGAGTGGACCGGCCGCACCGCCGAGGAGGTGCTGGCCCGGCTGTACGAGCGCCACGGCGTCTGCACCCCGATCCTCTACTCGGTCAACGTCGGCGGCGTGGAGCAGCGGGACCGCATCGCGGGCATCCACCCCTACGCCCTGGTGCAGGACAAGCGGGACGGCGAGGAGGCCCTGCTGCAGCGGATGCGCCGCCTGCTGCGGGCCCGCTTCGGCGACCTGGCCATCGACGGCGGCGCCATCCGCCACGTGCCCAGCGGCCGCGTCTTCTCCCACCGGGTGGGCGTCTCGCTGGTGCTGGCCCGGCGCGCCAACCTGGAGGTGGCGCTGGACGACAGCGAGGCCCGGGCGGCCCGCCGCTTCCAGCGCTGGCTGCGGGAGCAGGTCGGCTCCAGCGTCCGGGTCAGGCCCTATCGCAACCGGCACTACGAGCTGGAGCTGCTCGACGGCGAAGCGCCCGCCGCGCCCCGGGCGCCGCGGGGCGGCCCCAACCAGGGCGCCGAGGTGCTGGTGCTGGAGGACGACCCCGACGAGCGCCTGCAGGTCGAGGGCGTGGTGAGCCGGCTCCAGCTCACGCCGCTGCTCGCGGGCGACCCGCGGCAGGCCCTGTTGCACCTCGAGCGGCACCGCCCGGTCATGGCCATCGTCGACCTGAACATGTCCAGGGCGCCGGAGACCGGGCGGACGGTGGCCGAGGTGCTGGGGACGCTGTACGAGCGCCACGGCGGCTGCATCCCGATCGTCTACTCGGCCAACGTCACCGACGTGGAGACCCGCGACTGGGTGGCTGCCCAGCACGCCTTCGCCCTGGTCCAGGACAAGCGGGACGGCGAGGCCGGGCTGCGGGAGCGGATCGGACGGCTGCTGCGCGCCCGCTTCGGCGACCTCCACATCAGCGGCGGCCGCGTCCGCCACGAGCCGACCGGCAGGGACTTCTCGCACCGGGTCGCGGTCGCCCTGCTGGTCGCGACCCGGGCCGAGAGCAGCGACGTCGTCCTCGACGAGTCGGAGGGCCGGGCCGCCCGGCGGTTCGAGCGCTGGCTGCGCGACGAGGTCGACTCCGCGGTCCACGTGCGCCACGAGCGCAACCACTACGAGCTGGTCCTGATGGGCGAGCGGCGGGCGGCGGCGGCGGCCGGGGGACCTGCCGATGCGGCTCGACCCGGCTGAGGTCCCGGAGCTGCCGTTCGCGGCGGCGCTGCTCGACGCCGCCGGCCAGCCGGTCGCGGCCACGCCGGAGTGGCGGGGCGTGGCGCCGGGCGGCGTCTCGTTCTCGACCGGCGCCGGCTTCCTCGTCGTCGCGCCGGCCGAGGACACGGCGCCCGAGCTCGAGGCGCTGATGGAGGCGCTGCTGGGCGCCATCCGGGACGCCCTGCCGGCGCTGGACGGCCGGACGCGGCTGGGGGCCGCGGTCCTGCTGGCCGGGCTGGAGCTGGTCTCCGGCCGGCCGCTGGCCGCAGGCGACCGGGGCACCACGACCGACGTGCTGGCGCACGCCGAGGCGGCGCTGGCCGCCCGGACGCCCTCGCTGCGGGTCCAGATGCGGCCGGAGGCGGAGCCCCGGACGGTGCCGGCCCCGGCGACGATCGCGCTGGCGCTGGTCCAGCTGGCGGCGAACGCCGCTGCCCACGAGTTCACCGACGAGGCGGGGACCCGCCGGGTGGACCTGGTCACGCTGCGGGTGGCCCCGGGCCCCAGCTTCTACGTCGAGTGGCGCTCGGAGGGGCCGGCGGGCGTGGTGGTGTCCACGGCCCGCCACCAGGCCGGGCGGCAGCGCTGGGGCTGGGGCTACGTGCGGATGGCGGCCGACGCGCTGGGCGGCGGCGCCGTGCCGCCGGGGCCGACCGGCGAGGGGCTGGAGGGCGCCTGCTTCACGATCGGCTCGCAGATGCTGACCATACCGCTGGCGTGCTTCGAGTCCGGCGCGCTGGCGCGCAGCACGCAGACGTGGGAGCAGGAGACGGCCCACGCCGAGCCCCGGGCCAGGGAGGCGCTGGCGGCGGACCTGGACGAGCTGCTGCAGGACGCGGTCCTGGCCCCCGGCGTGATCGTGCGCCGCGGGCTGCTGGCGGCGCGGCGCTCCGGCCGCCGGGCCTGGGCGGCGCTGCCGCCGGAGGCGGGCGCGCACCGGG
>JBKPCH010000157.1:0-13496 GCA_046727275.1 Candidatus Dormiibacterota bacterium | reverse complement strand
GGCCGCGGCGACGGCCGTCCAGAACGCCGGGACCTGGCCGGGCACCGGGGGCCACATGGTCTCCACCGCGGCGCCCCTGGTCGTGAGCAGGATCCCGGCCACCCCCAGGGCGGCGACGGCGAGCCCGCCGGCCGCCAACCCCGGCAGGCCAGCCAGCCGGCGCCAGCCGCCCCGGCTCGCGGACTCCCACACGGCCTGCACGCCGAGGCCGCCCAGGGCGCTGACGACGAAGCACAGCAGCACGAGCATGCGGGGAGTGGCGGCGATCGACAGGCCGGGCAGCCGGCCCGCGGTCCCGGTCAGCGGCCCGTAGACGGTGCCCGCGGCGAGCAGGCCCACCGCCAGCAGGGGCACCACCTGGGACGGCCTCCGCCGCAGCTGCCGGACGGCGCCCAGCGGCGCCAGCAGCAGCATCGTCGCGGTGGCGAAGCCGGTTCCCTCGTTGTAGTTCGGCGCCACGCCCAGCCGTCCGTCCAGGGCGGGGTTGCCGGCCAGGTTCGGGACCAGCCAGGTGCCCAGCGCACCGGGGTCGAGGTGGGCGAGCCCGACCTGGAGCCTGGCTCGCTCCGAGACCAGCGTCGAGACCTGCAGGTCCTGGACGAACGGGAGGAGCTGGGCCGCCGCGAGCATGCCGCCCAGCAGGGCGGCCAGGCCGAGGCCGGCCAGGCGGCGGACGTCGCGCGGCCCGAGCAGCCAGCGGAGGGCGCAGAAGAGGGCGAGCGCCGCACCGGTGTGCAGGGAGGTCTCGGCGTGACCGCCCAGGAGCTGCAGGCCGACGCTGCCCCCCAGGGCGGCGAGCGCCAGGGCCCGCCCGCGCTCCAGGTACCACTCGGCCGCCGCGAACGTCCAGGGCACCACGGCCGCCACCGCCGTGTGCGGCGACGCCAGCGACACGACCATGAAGCTGCTGCACGCGTAGCCGACGCCGGCGGCCACCGCGGCCGGCCCTCTCGCGCCCAGTAGGCGGAGCAGCACCACCATCCCGACGGCCGCGACCCACAGCTTGGCCAGCATGGCCAGGCTCAGTCCGATGGCGGGCGGGAAGGGCAGGGCCAGCCAGGTGAACGGCGACAGCGGCGCCGACTGGTCGTTCGCCAGGAGCGGCGACCCGGACAGCGCGTCCGGGTTCCAGAGCGGCACCTTGCCGTGCCCGAGCTGATCGCGCACGGCCGTCTGCCAGCGCAGGAACTGCTGCGCCGGATCGTTGACGGTCAGGTTGGCCTGCCGGTAGCCCGGGGCGGACGCCTTCCACGGTGGGAACGTCAGCAGCGAGTCGCTGCCGATCAGGACCTGGCTGCCCGCGATGACCGGCCACCACGCGGCGGTGAACAGCGAGACCACGCAGGCCACCAGGACCGGGGTCTGCCACCGGTCGATCCAGCTCGGGGCGCGGTCCACTCGGGAGCGGCCCTATGCTGCCGAGGAGGCGGTGGGCCTGAGCTGCGGCGCCTGGGCGCCTGCCGGCGCCGAGCGCAGGGCGAAGCGCGTCGCGGCGACCACCAGCAGCGCGTTGCGGACCGCGATCAGCGCCGGGAAGAAGAGCGGGTAGCTGGCGGGCGTTCCGGTCCCGTGCAGCCCGGCCAGGTCGTACCCGTACGGGAAGATCGCCGTGGTGAGCCCGCAGACGACCAGCCACACCGGGTCGTAGTCGCGCTCCGCGATGGCCACGAAGGGCAGCACCCACATCAGGTACTGGGGGCTGAACACGCGGTTCGTGCAGAGAACGACCAGCAGGCACAGCGTCAGCGCCCGGCCGAAGCTCAGCCGCCCCTGCAGCTGGCGCAGGTAGACCCACAGGCAGCCGGCGACCAGGGCCAGCTCCGTCACGATGCTGAGCACGCTGTCCGCCCGGCCGACCAGGTTGTACGAGTGGAACGAGTGGTCGGGCGCGGTCGACAGGCCGACCAGGCCGCTCAGCCAGAGCAGCGAGGCCGGCACCGACTCCACCTGCAGCGGCCGGTGCGAGTTGTACGTGAACGGGCCCAGCCAGCCGCCGGGGTTGAGCAGCGCGGACGCCGCGAACACGCCGGCCACGGACAGCACGAACAGCGACGCGCCGGCCACCACCGCCCGCGGCGGCCGGCTGCGGAACGGGCGGAGCTCGAGGACGCGGTAGTGCTCCAGCACCAGGACCGGCAGCAGGAAGACCGGGTACAGCTTCAGGAGGGTGCCGGCCGCGAGCATGGCGTAGGCGAGCCCGAAGCGGCGCTGGCGGGCCGCCCAGTAGGCGACCACGGTGGCCCCCGCCGGAACCAGGTCGTAGCGGCCCAGCACGGTGGCGAAGCCGCCCAGGACCAGGTAGACGGCGCAGACCTCGGCCGTCCGCGGGGACTCGCGCCGCCGGAGCGCCAGGTAGCCGGCGGCGAGGAACAGCAGCATCCACACGCCGAACACGGAGGTGTAGTCGCCCACCGGCGGCAGCAGCGTCAGCGTGAAGGGCACCATCGAGAGCAGCGGGTACTCGGCCGGCAGCGAGCGGAAGGGCGGCCAGTGGAGCCAGAACGCCTGGGCGTACCGGTGGTACAGCGTGATGTCGCCGTGGCCGTAGTAGGAGTGCATGTAGAAGACGAGCGATCCCAGCAGCGTCGCCACGAGGAGCGGCAGGACCACCCGGTCCCGGCGGCGCCAGGACTTGAGGCTCACGATCACCCGAGGGATGATGCCTGATCTCGCCGGCCGGCCGCTGACGGGGTGGAGAGGCTGCTCGACGCGCATACATGCCTCCGAATCTCAGGAAAGGCGATAGTAATCTTGCCGGAAATCCGGGGTGCGGGGGGCGATGAGCCTGTCTGGCGGGAGGCCCGGCCCGTCCGCTCTGCGTCGCCGCCCGCCGCTCCGCCGCACAAGAAAAAGCGCCGGGGCGCCACGATGGACGCCCCGGCAGGACGGGAGAGAAAGAGGTGGTGGTCTAGGTCAGGATGGGCTTCCCGCCGGTCTGCACCTTCTTGAGCTGCGCCTGCGCGAAGTCCTTCGCCTCGGTGGGAAGGCTGGCGAACTCGAGCTCCTTGCCGTACTGCTGGCCGTCGGCGGTCACCCACTTCCAGAGGTAGGTGAGGGCCCTGCCCTTGGTGGCGTCGGTCTGGTTGGTCCGCAGGATGACCCAGGAATAGCTGGCGATCGGGTAGACGTTCGCGCCGTCCGCGTTCGTGATCGAGAAGTTGGTCGGGCTGACGCCGGTCAGCGAGGCCGCGGCGGCCGTCGCGCCCTCCAGGGAGGCCTGGAGGTACTTGCCCGACTTGTTCTTGAGGTACGCGTACTGGAGCTTGCTCTGGATCACGTACGCGAGCTCCACGTAGCCGATGGCGCCATCAGTGGACTTAACCTGCTGGCCCACGCCGGCATTCCCGTTGGCTCCCACGCCCGCCGGCCAGGAGACGGACTTGCCCTTGCCCACCTTGCTCTGCCAGTCCGGGCTGACCTTGCTCAGGTAGTCCGTGAAGCCGTAGCTGGTGCCGGAGCCGTCCGACCGGTGCACCACGGTGATGTCAGTGCTGGGCAGGTTGACCCCGCTGTTCAGGGCCTTGATGGCCGGGTCGTTCCACTTCTTGACCGTGCCCAGGTAGATGCTGGCCAGGGTCGTGCCGTCCAGCTGGAGCTTGTCCACGCCGGACAGGTTGTAGGAGATGGCCACCACGCCGATGATCGTCGGCAGCTGCACGAGGGTGTCCGGCCCGCCCGCGGCGGTGACCTCGGCATCCGTCATCGGGACGTCGGAGGCGCCGAAGTCGACGGTGCCCTTGGTGAACTGCTGGATGCCACCGCCCGACCCGATGGGCTGGTAGTTGACCGTGACCGACGGATATTTCTGCGTGTACGCGTAGAACGCGCGCGTGTAGTACGGTTCCGGGAAGGTCGCGCCCGCCCCCTGCAGCTGGCCGCTGCCGACGTCCGCCGTTGGCGTCGGGTTGGAGGAAGTCGCGGTTCCTCCGCAGGCGACCAGGGCGAGGGCGGCGGCAGCCACCAGCCATCTGGACAGTCGCACTATGCTCATGCCGCCAAGCTAAATGCGCCTCGGTTAACCAGGGGTTACGTAGCGGTTAAGCCTCGTCTGGTGCGCCCGAGTGTCCGCGGGGCGTCCGTATACTCCGGGCTTGGTGGTGTGGGAAAGATGGCGTGAGCGGATCAGGGGGGAAGGCGAGCCGCTGCCACCCCCGCCCGGGCCCTTCGAGGACCTCCTGGAGGAGGCGCCGGTCGTCGCCCTCCTGCTCGACCGCGACCGGCGCGTGCTGGCCGCGAACGAGGCCGGCCGCCGGTTCTTCCGGCTGGACGCCTCGCAGCTGCCGCTGGGGCTGCTGGACGCGACGCGCGAGGGCCGGCTGCTGGAGGCGCTGCGGGCCGGGACGCCCGAGAGCGAGGTCCGCCTCGCCCACAGCCAGCGGACTGTGCACGTCCGGCTGTCGCCGGGCCCCAAGCCGGGCGACACCCTGCTGTTCCTGCGGGACGTGAGCGAGCTGCGCCGGCTGGAGACCGTCCGCCAGGAGTTCGTGGCGAACCTGTCCCACGAGCTCAAGACGCCGCTCACCTCGCTCCGGCTCGCGGTCGAGAGCCTGCTGGGCGAGCCCGCCCCGCCGCCGGCGGCGCGCCGCCGCTTCGCGGCCCGGGCGCTGAAGGAGACGGACCACCTGACCACCATCGTGGCCAACCTGCGCGAGCTGGCCCACATCGAGGCCGGCCGCATCGCCCTCAGCCTCACCTGGTTCGACGTTCGCGAGCTGGTCGCCGAGGTGGCGGACCGCCTGCGCCTGGAACGGCCCCTGGACCTGCGGATCCCCACCGACCTGCACGTCACGGCGGACCGGACGAAGCTGGCGCAGGTCCTGGACAACCTGCTCGACAACGCGGACAAGTTCTCGCCCCCGCGCTCGCCGATCGAGGTCGACGCGTGCCTGGAGGCCGGCGAGTTCCGGCTGACCGTGCGCGACCACGGGCCCGGGATCTCGCCGGAGCACTGGCCGCGCGTGTTCGAGCGGTTTTACAAGGTCGACCAGGCGCGGTCGCGCGCGGCCGGCGACGGCGACGCCGGGCCGGGGCGGGCGACGACAGGCTCCGGCCTGGGCCTCGCGATCACCAAGCACCTGGTGCTGGCCCAGGGCGGCCGGGTGTGGACCAAGGCCGCACGCGAGGGCGGCCAGGTGTTCGGCCTGGCGATCCCTATGCCCATTACCATTAACGATCGTTTAACTTCTGCTTAATCGAGCCATCTTATCGTCGGCCGGGTGGAGCAACCACGGCGGAGCCAGCCGACCCAGACGGCCACGAGGGGCATGGAGGGAGCCCCGGTTGTCGTCAGGGCCCTGCCAGGAGCGTCGCCGACGAAGATCGCCATCGAGGACGTCAACTTCTTCTACGGCACCTTCCAGGCGCTCAACGGCATTCGGCTGGACATCCCAGAGAAGCGCGTCACCGCCCTGATCGGTCCCTCCGGCTGCGGCAAGAGCACCCTCCTCCGGATGTTCGACCGCATGTACGACCTGGTCCCCGGCAGCCGTGCCGAGGGCCACATCATGCTGGACGGCGAGGATGTCATCACCACCCGGAACCTGCTGAGGCTGCGCCAGAAGGTGGGCATGGTGTTCCAGCGTCCCCAGCCGTTCCCGATGTCGATCCGCGACAACGTGGCGTTCGCGCCGCGCCTGCTGGGCTGGAAGCGGGCCCACATCGACGAGGCCGTCGAGCGCAGCCTGAGGGACGCGGCCCTGTGGGACGAGGTCAAGGACCGGCTGAACACGCCGGGCGCCTCGCTGTCGGGCGGCCAGCAGCAGCGGCTCTCGATCGCGCGCTGCATCGCCGTCAACCCGGACGTCCTCCTCATGGACGAGCCGGCCTCGGCCCTCGACCCCATCGCTACGCTCAAGATCGAGGACCTGGTGGGGCGGCTCACGGAGAACTACACGATCGTCATCGTGACCCACAACATGCAGCAGGCGGCGCGGGTGGCGGACTACACGGCATTCATGCTGATGAATCCGCAGCACCGTTATGGCGAGCTGGTCGAGTTCGCGCCCACGGTCGATCTCTTCCAGCGGCCGAAGGACAAGAGAACTGAGGACTACATCACCGGACGATTCGGGTAGCCCCGGTACGACGGCCGACTTCCCCCACGTCACCAGGGAGGCCTTTCGCCGCGAGCTCGCGCTCCTGCGTGAGTCCCTCCTCCGCATGGCGGGCCTGGTCGAGGCGCAGATAGACGACGTGCTGAGCGCGCTGCGCGAGTTCGACCGCGCCGTGGCGGAGCGCGTGCGCCGGAACGACCAGCCCATCAACGAGCTGTTCCGGCAGCTCCGCGAGCAGGTCTTCCAGGTCCTGGCCACCCAGCAGCCGGTCGCCCACGACCTGCGGACCCTGATGGGGGTGCAGTACATCGCGATCGAGCTGGAGCGCATCGGCGACTACGCCGTGCGGATCGCCCGGCGGACGCAGACGCTCGCCGGCCTGGCCCACGGCACCCTGCGCCCTGAGTTCGGCCTGATGGGCGAGCTCGCCAGCCAGCAGGTCCGCGACATCCTGGACGCGCTGATCGAGGAGGACGCCGAGCGGGCGCGCGAGGTGGCCGCCAAGGACGACGAGATCGACCGGCTCTACAACCGGGTGTTCGACGCGCTCATCGAGGAGATGGGCACCGGCGTCGACGCCGAGGACGCGCTGCGCTCGGTGACGCTCATCAACATCGCCCACAGCCTGGAGCGCATCGGCGACCGCGTGGTGAACGTGGCGGAGGACATCATCTTCCTCAACTCGGGCCTGGTCGTGGAGCTGGACTGAGATGACCGACAGGATCCTCATCGTGGAGGACGACGACGGCATCCGGGAGACGCTCAAGTACCACCTGGTGGCGGCCGGCTACGCGGTGACCGAGGCGCGGGACGGCGCCATCGGCCTGCGCCTGGCCCGCACGTCCCGGCCCGACCTGGTGCTGCTCGACCTGATGCTGCCGGGCATGAGCGGCATGGAGTTCTGCCGGGCGCTCCGGCGCAGCAGCCGTGTGCCCATCATCATGGTCACCGCCAAGGACGCGGAGGTGGACAAGATCGTTGGTCTCGAGCTCGGCGCCGACGACTACATCACCAAGCCGTTCTCGGTCCGCGAGGTGCTGGCCCGGGTCAACGCCGTCATCCGGCGGAGCCGGGCCGAGACCGCGGAGCGCGCCATCCCGGAGCGGGACGAGATCGGCAACTTCGTCATCGACAGGCCCGCCCGCCGCGTGCTGGTGGACGGCAAGGACGTCAAGCTCACGGCCCGTGAGTTCGAGCTGCTGTCCTTCCTGGTCGCCCACTCCGGCCGGGTCCAGTCCCGGGACGTCATCCTCCAGCAGGTCTGGGGCGTCGACTTCATGGGCGACCGCAAGACCGTGGACGTGCACGTGCGCTGGCTGCGTGAGAAGTTCGCCGGCCGCGTGCCGCTGGAGATCGTGACCGTGCGCGGCGCGGGCTACCGGCTCGACCGGCTCAGCACCTCCCAAGTGGCGATCTGATGGCGGTGGCGCAGCCCAGGGCCCGGGCGGCCCGGCCGCCCAAGCCGATCCGGCCGCCCGACGGCTTCCGGACCTTCACGACGGTGGCCGGCCTGACCGCCCCGACCGTGCTCATCCTGATCGTGGTGGTCGTCGGGATCAGCGCCCTGCCGGCCATCCAGCACTTCGGCCCCGGCTTCCTGACCTCGCAGAGCTGGAACCCGGTCAAGCAGCAGTTCGGGGCGCTGCCATTCATCTACGGCACCGTCGTGACCAGCTTCATCGCCCTCCTCATCGCGACGCCCATCGGGGTCGGTGTGGCCATCTTCCTGGCGGAGCAGGGGGCGGCGAGGGTGCGCGGGACGATCGGCGTCGGGGTCGAGCTGCTGGCCGCCATCCCGAGCGTCGTCTACGGCATCTGGGGCCTGTACGTGCTGGCGCCCTGGCTGCTGACCCACGTGAGCCGGCCGGTCTCCGAGCGCCTGGGGGCGTTCCCGCTCTTCGCCGGACCGGCCCGCCAGACCGACCTCCTGGTCGCCTCCCTGGTGCTGGCCGTGATGGTCCTGCCCACGCTCAGCTCGATCTCCCGGGAGGTGATCCGGGCCGTGCCGGGCGGGATGAAGGAGGCCAGCGTGGCCCTGGGCGCGACCTGGTGGGAGACGATCTGGAGGGTCGTGCTGCCCGCCGCCCGGGCCGGCATCTTCGGGGCCAGCGTCCTGGCGCTGGGCCGCGCGCTCGGCGAGACGATCGCGGTCGCCATGGTCATCGGCAACCGGCCGTCGATCACGGCCTCGCTGTTCGCGCCCGCCTACACCCTGGCCAGCGTCATCGCCAACGAGTTCCGGGAGGCCACGGGCCCGTTGTACCCGCCGTCCCTGATCCTCCTCGGCCTCGTCCTCATGCTGGTCACGCTCACGATCAACGTGCTGGCCCTGCTGCTGGTACGCTCCGTCGCCAGGGGGCCGCGAGCATGAGCCGCAACGCGCGCCGCCTCTTCGCCGACCGGTTCGCCGGCCTGATCGTCTACGTGATGGCTGCGATCGCGCTCGTGCCGCTGTCGCTGGTCCTGATCTACACCGTGACGAAGGGCCTGGCGGCCGTCTCGAACATCGACTTCTTCATCAACGTCGAGCGTCCGGTGGGCATCCCCGGCGGCGGCATCGCGCACGCGTTCATCGGGACGATCGTCATGGTCGGGCTGGCATCCCTGATGTCCATACCCGTCGGGGTGATCGGCGGCATCGGGCTCGTGGAGTACGGCACGGGCCGCGTGGGCGACTTCGTCCGCCTGGCCTGCGACGTGCTGGTCGGCATCCCGTCGATCGTGATCGGCCTGTTCATCTACGCCGTGCTCGTCGCGCCGCTGCACCACTTCTCCGGCTGGTCCGGCTCGGTCGCCCTGGCCGTGCTGATGCTGCCCCTGATCATCCGGACCACGGAGACCGCCGTGGCCCTGGTCCCGGGCGAGCTGCGGGAGGCCGGTCTGGCGCTGGGGCTGCCCCGCTGGCGGGTCGCCCTGCAGCTGATCCTGCCGGCAGCCATCCCCGGCGTCGTGACGGGCTGCCTGCTGGCGGTCGCCCGCGCCGCGGGCGAGACGGCGCCGCTCCTGTTCACCGCCTTCGGCAACCGGTTCCTGAACGCGGACCCCAACCACGCCATGTCGGCGCTGCCGCTGATCGTCTTCGACGACGCCCAGCAGCCCTACGACGAGCTGGTCAACACGGCCTGGGGCGCCGCGCTGGTCCTGATCGTCCTGACGCTGATCGTCAACGTGGCGAGCCGCCTGGCCCTGCGCCGGCAGATCGCGCTGGCCGGCCGCCTGTAGAGGGTCTGGCCGGGGGCGCTGGCCGGACCGGCCAGCGCCCTCGTCAGCCGTCCGCTCGTTTCTTCTGACTGTCCAGCGTCGCCTCCAGCCCGGCGACGATCAGGTCGATCGCCTGGCGCAGCCAGCGGTCGGTGTCGGGGAAGAACGTCTCCCCGATGAGTCGGGCATGGCGTCGCAGGATCGGGAAGGCATCCGCGGGCAGGTCGAGCAGCTGCAGCTCCCCCTGGCGACGCAGCCGGTCTCGCTGCTCCGGGCTGACCGCCGCCACCCGGTACAGGAGGAGCAGCCCGGCGAGCACGATCGGGAGCATGCGGGCGAGCACGATGGCGTCGCGGGGGCGGAACCCCGCCTGCAGGAGGACGCCGATCGACGCCTCCAGCGAGCGGGCGATGCTCGGGGTCAGCGGGCCCTGGTACGCGATCTGCAGCGGCAGGGTCACGGGCCGCGCGGTGAGGAGGTCGACCGCGTTCTGGAGCCCACGCCGGACCTGCTGCTGCCACGGCATCGTTGGCCTGATGCCGGCGGTCGGGTCCCAGTCCGCGATCACCGCCTCCAGCATGGCGTTGTAGAGGTCGTTCTTGTCGCGCACGTGACGGTAGAGCGCCATCGAGGTGACGCCGAGATCGGACGCGACCCGGCGGATGCTCACCGCCTCCAGGCCCTCCTGGTCGCCGATCTCGAGCGCCCTCTGGACGATCGCGTCCCGGGTCAGGCCGCGCCGGCCCCGGGTGGACGGGCGGGAGGGGCCCTCGGACGTCATCGCTTGCAAAGTGTACGGTGCATACCTATGATGGCTCTATGTCTACACCGTATGCTGACACCGATAACAAGCCGCAGCCGGAGGCCGTCACCGCCGAGCCGGCGCCGGCGGAGAGCCGGTGGGCGCTGCTGCGCCGGGGACGGTTCCTGGCGCTGTGGGCCGGGCAGCTCACCGGCCTGATCGGCGACTTCTTCAACTACGTCGCGATCGCCTGGCTCGTGCTGCAGCTCACCGGCTCGTCGCTCGCCCTGGGCGCGGTCCTGACGGCGGCGGCCGTGCCGCGCGCGCTGCTCATGCTGCTCGGCGGCGACGTCAACGACCGCCTCTCGCCACGCACGACGATGGTGATGTCCGGGTTCGTGCGGGCGGTCGTGATGGCGGTGCTCGCCGGGCTGACGCTGGCCCACGCCGTGACGCTCCCCGAGCTCTTCGTCGGGTCGTTCCTGATCGGCGCCATCTCGGCGTTCTTCATTCCCGCTCCGCCGGCGCTCCTGCCTCGCGTCGTCGAGCCGCACCAGCTCGAGGCGGGCAACGCGATGATGCAGCTCAACAACGCGCTCGCCGCGATCGTCGGGCCGGCGCTCGCCGGGATCGTCGTCGCCGCGTTCGGGGCGGGCGCGGCGCTCCTCGGGGACGCCGGCGGCTACGCCCTGGCCGGCGTGTTCGCGCTGCTCGTGCCCGCGACCGTCGCCTCGGCAACGGCCACGAAGAAGAGCAGCCCGCTGGCCAGCATCGGCGAGGGCATCGCGTTCGTCTGGCGCGACGTCCCCATGCGGACCGCGTGGGTGGTGATCGCCGTGATCAACCTCGTCGCCCTGGGCGCGTTCGAGGTCGGCCTCCCGGTGCTGGCCCGCGAGCACCTCAGCGGAGCGATCTCGCTCGGCCTCGTCTTCACCGCCATGGGCCTGGCGGCGACGGCGGGCGCGGTCGTGGCCGGGAGCAGGAGGCCGCCGCGCCGGCTCGGCTGGCTCATGGTCGCGGGCACAGCCTGGATGGGCCTCGGCATCGCCGTCATCGCGTTCGCCCAGACGCTGCCCGCGGTCCTCGTCGCGATGGTCGCGATCGGCCTCGCCATTGGCGTCGTGAACACGTACCTGCTGAGCTGGGTCCAGCGGCGCGTGCAGCCGGAGATGATGGGGCGGGTGATGGCGATGGTGATGCTCGCCGCGGTCGGCGCGGAGCCGATCGGCCTGGCCGCGGGCGGTGCCATCGCGGGCCGCAGCCTGACGCTCCTGCTCTGGCTGTGCGCGGCAGCGATCGTCGCCGTCGCTGCGCTGTCGACCACGAACCGCTCCGTGCGCGAGATGTCATAGCCGCCCCGCCGGAGGGTCGGGGTGGCCGTAAGCAAGGGCTTCGCCCGAGCGTGTGAGTCGCCCTTCCCCGAGATCGCCGGCGATGCCTCGAGGCCCGAAGGGAGGAGCCGAAGGCTCCCCGGATGTCTGGACAAGTCCAACCGCCCCGGAGGGGGTCCGGAGGGGGAGGCCTGCCTCCCTCTGCGCGCGTCAGCGCACCGAGCGGATGCGGCTCACCAGGATCCCGCCCGCCCCGTACAGCACGGCCGCGATGACGAACGTGACGCGGTAGCCCATGTTGGGGGACACCCGGTTGAAGGCGTCCAGGACCACGCCCATCACGGTCGGCAGCAGCACCCGGGGCAGCGCGTCGGCGACGTGGTAGAGGCCGAGGTCCTTGGCCGGCCGGTCGCGGTCGGGCAGCGTGTCGAGGCCCAGCGCCCAGTCGACGGCGCTGTACGCGCCGTAGCCGAGGCCGTAGACGATTCCGAGCAGCAGCACGACGGGCGGGGCCAGCAGCGACCCGACCAGGAAGCACAGCGGGATGGCCGCCTGGATGGCGCTGGCGGCGTACACGAAGCGCTTCCGGCCGTGCCGGTCCGACAGGCCGCCGCAGACGAAGGCCACCGGCACCGCCGCGGCGGTCACGAGCAGGATGAACAGCGACGTGAACTGGTCGGGGTTGGGCACCCCCAGCAGGTCGCGGAAGCCGATGAAGAGGAAGGGGAGCGTCGTCCACAGGCCGGACAGGTTGAGGAAGCGGGTGAGGAAGGCCCAGCCGAAGTCGCCGGTCCAGAGCGGGCTCAGGAACTCGCGCAGCGAGTAGCGCTCGCGGGGCGGCGCCGGCCGCGTGCCCTCGCCGGCCAGCGCCCACAGGGTCGGCAGCAGGGTGAGGATCACGACCAGGGCCAGCGCCAGGTAGGTGTACCGGATGTTGCCGGCCCCGGACCGGGCGAAGATCAGCGTGGTCAGCAGCGCGATCACGCTGCCGAGCTGGACGAAGAAGCCGAGCACGCCGCTGGCGCGCCCCGTCTCCGAGCCGTCGACCGTGTCCGGGATGACCGCCACGTAGGCCGCGCCCGCCACGTTGATGAAGGCGACGGCCAGGACGAAGCCGACCAGGATCGGCGGGTAGGTGTTCGACCCGAACAGCACCAGCAGCGCCGCTGCGATGCCCAGCGTGCCGGCCAGCATGATCGGCCGGCGGCGACCCCACCGTGTGGTCAGGCCGTCGGACCAGGCGCCGACCAGGGGCGGCACCACGAGGGCAAGGAGGCCGCCGATGCCCGTGGCGACGCCGATGGCGGTCGCCTGGCTCCCGCGCGGCACCACCCCGGGCTGGGTGACCTGCCACTGGAGCAGGACGGTGTACAGCGGCGTGATGACGAAGAACTGGCCGAACCAGTAGCTGCCCAGGGCCAGGTGCCGCGACCCGTGGATCCGCGACGGGGCCTTGCCGGCGAGCTCGGCCGGTGTGGTGTCCACCCGCTCCTCCTCTTCCTCAGTTCCGGGGCTGGGGCCCGGGGTGCGACGAATGTACGGCACAGAATGGGCCCGCGCGCGGGCGAACGAACTGCCGCCGGCACTCTACCCTTTCCGGCATGGCTTCCGAGCACACCGCAGTCAACGATCTCGAACGGCTCGAGCACAGCATCCTGCCCGGGGACCCGCCCGCCTCGGCGGACCTCCTGGTCGAGGAGGGCCGCCTCCCCTACGACCTGGCTGGCCCCCGGCTCAGCGCCGCCCTGGTGCGGCTGGTGGGGCGCTTCGGCCTCCCCGAGCGGCCCCTGGTCGCCGCCCGCGAGGAGGAGGACGAGGACGGCGACTACCAGGTGCTCAGCGGCGCCACGTGGATCCGGGCCGCCCGCGAGGCCGGCCTGGACCGGATCCCGGTCCGAGCCCTGGAGCTGACGGACGCCTCGGCGGCGTTCCTCGCCCTCGTCCTGAACCAGGCGCGCCCGGCCGACGTGGCGGCCCAGGCGGACGCGCTCCAGGCCCTGCTTGAGGCGGGCGCCGACGAGCAGGACCTGGCCCGGCTCACCGGGCTGGGCCGCGGCCGCCTGCGCCGGCTGGTGGGCCTGCTGGAGCTGCACCCGGTGCTGCGCCAGGCCCTCCGCGAGGGCCAGCTCGGCGCGCCCGTCGCGTTCGCGGCGTGCGTCCTCTCCGAGG
>JBKPCH010000156.1:0-4971 GCA_046727275.1 Candidatus Dormiibacterota bacterium | reverse complement strand
GCGTACCAGCCTGGCGTACCAGCCTGGCGTACCAGCCTGGCGTACCAGCCTGGCGTACCAGCCTGGCGTACCAGCCTGGCGTACCAGCCTGGCGTACCAGCCTGGCATACCAGCCTGGCGTACCGGCTTGGCGTACCGGCCTGGCGTACCGGCCTGGCGTACCGGCCTGGCGTACCGGCCTGGCGTACCGGCCTGGCGTACCGGCCTGGCGTACCGGCCTGGCGTACCGGCCTGTACCGCCCGCTGGCTAGCCCGGCGGCTCGCCCGACTCCAGGGCCTCGTCCAGCGGCACCAGCCGGCGCTGCAGGCCGTAGATCGCCGCCTGGGTGCGGTCGGCCAGGTGCAGCTTGGACAGGATGTTCGAGACGTGCGTCTTGACCGTCTCCTCGCCGATCCCCAGGGCCGACGCAATCTCCTTGTTGGAGCGCCCCCGCGCCAGCGCCCGCAGCACCTCGATCTCCCGCCGCGACAGCTGGTCCACCGGCTGGCGGTCGCGGCCCCGCATCTCCTGCAGTACCCGGGCCGCCACGCTCGGGTCGAGCACGCTCTCGCCCCGGGCCGCACCGCGCACCGCCCGCACCACCTCCTCCACCCCCGCGGTCTTCAGGAGGTAGGACGTGGCGCCGGCGCGGACGGCGTCCAGCACCAGGTCCTCGCCGTGATGCGAGGTCAGGACGATGACCTGGGTGGCCGGGCTGCTCGCCTTGACCCGGCGCAGGCAGGTGATGCCGTCCATCCCCGGCATCTGCAGGTCCAGCAGCACGACGTTGGGCACGAGGTCCTCCACGGCCCGCACCGCGGACTCGCCATCGGCGCAGTCGCCGACCACCTCGATGTCCGGCTCGTGCTCGAGCAGGAACCGCAGGCCCTGCCGGACGACGTTGTGGTCGTCGACGATCAGGATGCGCACGTCAGCCGGGCGCCGGGGCCGGGAGCAGGACGTGCAGCTCCGTCCCCCGGCCGGGCCGGCTCTCCACCGCCAGCGACCCGCCCAGCTCGCGCACCCGCTCGGCCATCAGCTTCAGGCCCAGCCCGTGGCCCGCCGCCCGGTCCCGGTCGAAGCCGCGACCGTCGTCCGCGACCGTGAGCTCCGCCTCGCCTCCTCGCTGCCGGAGGCGGACGCCGATCTCGGCCGCCTCGGAATGGCGGACCGCGTTGGACAGGCCCTCCTGGGCGATGCGGAACAGGGCCTGCTCGGCCGCAGGGTCCAGGGCCACCGGCTCCAGGTCCGGCCGGACGCGGACGCCGACCCGCACCTCGTAGGCCTCGCACAGGTCCGTCAGCGCCGCCACCAGCCCCTTCTCCTCGAGCGCGGTGGGCCGCAGCTCCAGCAGCAGCGCCCGCATCTCCCGGATGGTCGAGTCGGCCGTGGCCGCCAGCGTCTCCAGCTGCGGCTGCACCCCCGCGCCCTCCGGCAGCGCCCGGCGCAGGCCGCCGACCAGGGCGCCGATCGAGAACAGGTCCTGGGAGATCGAGTCGTGCAGCTCACGCGAGATGCGCGAGCGCTCCGCCAGCCGCGCGTTCCGCTCCGCCAGCGCCCGCTGGCCGGCGATCGAGTCCTGGAGCCGCCCGGCCATCCGGTTGAAGTGCCGCTCCAGCATGGCCACCTCGTCGCCGCGCGACTCGGGCACCCGCCGGCCCAGGTCGCCGGCCGCGACGCCCTCGGTGGCCGCGGCCAGGCGGCGCAGCCGGCGGATCGTCCCCCGTGTCGTCAGCAGGCCGAACACGGCGCCGACCGGGATCGTGGCCAGCAGGAACACGACGCCCGACTGCAGGAACGGCTGGAACGTGGACCACGACGGCGCGCTGGCCGGCATCGGGACCTGAACGTACGCGTAGCCCAGGAGGGGCGGCTTCGCCGTGCCCTTGCCGCCCTTGCCGGCGACGCCGGGCGGCTTCCCCAGGGCCTCCAGGTCCTGCCACATCGGCACCGAGGCCCACGCCACCCCACCGTCGGCCAGCTTGGCCACGCCGGTACCGGAGTTGTCCCACCCGCCGGGCAGCCACCCGGCCGCCTGCGAGCCCGGTGAATAGCGCGCCGGGTAGGAGCTCAGGTAGACCTGGCCGCCGGGATCCAGGATGAGGGCGATCGAGACCGCGCCGCCGGCCTCGCCGTTCACCTGCGGGATCAGCACGCCTTTGTCGCGGACGTCGGCCAGCCCCGGCTTGACGGCCACGCCCGGGTCGCCGAGCGTCTGGCCGCCGACGATCGTCGCGATCTGCTCCGCCGCCGGCTGCGCCTCGGCGCCGGCCGCCTTTGCGCTGGCGATCCTCGTCGACACCTTGCCCAGCAGCCCCTGGTAGCGGCTGGCGTAGTCGCCGGCCGTGTTCAGCACCCGGCTGCGCAGGTCCTGCTCCTGGTTCACGTTGGGCAGCACCAGGGCCGCCGCCAGGCCCTCGACCAGGACGACCGCCGCGAGCGTGGCCAGCACGTAGGAGGCGGCCATGCGCGCCCGCAGGCCCAGGCCGCCGGCCGGCCATCGCAATGGGTTCATGTCCTCGCCGGCCGATCATATGACGGGATCCGCCCGCCGGCCGTCCCCCGAGGGGGGGATTCCGGCTCCCCAGGTCTCGGGGCCGCGATTCCCCGCGGCCGGTGATGTGTTCGGGGAGGGGTCGCGCCTAGCCTGCCGGCATGAGCAGCAAACTCCCGTTCGCCGGCCTGCTGGTCGTGCTCGCCGGGTTGACGCTGTCCGGCTGCGCGACCGGCCAGCAGCCCACCGCCGCGCGCTCCCCGGTCGACGTCGCACGCGTCTACCGGCAGTTCGCCCAGTGCGTCCGCGACCACGGCCGGCCCGACTTCCCGGACCCGACCGTGGACTCTCAGGGCCGGCCCCAGCTGCCGGACGGCGTGCAGAAGCCATCCGCCGAGGTGATGAACGCGTGCGCCTCGATCCTCGACCAGCTCCCCGCCTCGGTCAGGCCGGCGAGGCAGCAGGACCAGCACCCCGACCCGGCGATGATGCGCCGGTTCGCCCAGTGCATGCGCGAGCAGGGCATCGATGACTGGCCGGACCCGGACGCCGAGGGCCGCTTCCACTTCCCGCCCGACCTCGCCAACCTGAAGTCCAGCCCACGCTGGCCCCAGATCCGGGCCACGTGGGACGGGCCCTGCAAGAAGTACAACACGAGCGGCCACATCGAGGGAGCGCCGTGAGCCGGCTCGCGGCCGGAGCGCTGCTCGCCGTGGCGGTGCTCGTCGCCGCGGGCACCGCGGTGCTCCTCACCAGGGGCCGGCCCACGCCGGCCGCGGCCACCGCCGTGCCGGTTGGCACCGCTCACGTGACGCGGACGGACATCGTGTCCCGGCAGCGCGTCAACGGCACCCTCAACTACGGCGGCACCTACACGATCAGCGCGCCTGGCGGCGTCACGCCCGAGCACCTGCTGCAGGCGACCACGGCAGTGACGCAGGACCAGGCCGCGCTGGCCGCCACCGTCCAGGCCGCGGCCGACACCGCCGGCGCCAACCAGCTCGCCGTCAACCAGGCCCAGGCGGCCGTCTCGGCCGCCGGCAGCCCGGGCGCGCTGGCCCAGGCCCAGCAGCAGCTGGCCACCGCGCAGCAGCACGCCCAGCAGACCCAGCACCAGGCCGACGCGCAGGTCTCCACGGCCCGGGTGAGGCTCGCCGCCGACCAGGCCACGCTGCAGCTGGCGCAGGCGGGCGCGCGCCTGGAGGGCAGCTTCACCGCGCTGCCGGCGGCCGGTGCCGCCATCCAGCAGGGCCAGGCGCTCTACGCCGTGGACGGCCACCCGGTCGTCCTGCTCTACGGCAGCCAGCCCGCGTACCGGCAGCTCGCCCCGGGGGCCAGCGGCGACGACGTCCGGCAGCTCGAGCGCGACCTGCTGGACCTGGGCTTCGCCACCGCGGCCACGCTGACGGTGGACGGCGACTTCACCGGCGCCGACGCCGCGGCGGTGCAGCGCTGGCAGGCCGCGCTGGGCGTGCCCCGGACCGGCACCGTGAGGCTGGGCGAGGTCGTGTTCACGGCCGGCCCGGTCCGGGTGGCGGGCGTGCGCGCCACGCTGGGCGCGGCCGCGCAGCCGGGCACGGCGGTCGTCGACCTGACCACGACCCGGCACACCGTGACCGCCCAGCTGGACGCCGGCCGGCAGCAGCTCGTGCAGCAGGGCGACCAGGTCTCCGTGCTCATGCCGGACGGCCACACCAGCGTGACCGGGACCGTGGCCGACGTGAGCCGCGTGGCGACGCAGCCCGCGAGCCAGGGGCAGGGCCAGGGTGGCGGCCAGGGCCAGCAGCCCACGGTCGCCGTGACCGTGACGCTCGCCGACGAGGCCGCGGCCGGCAGCCTGGACCAGGCGCCCGTCTACGTCTCCATCACCACCGCCTCCCGGCGCGGCGTCCTGGCGGTCCCGGTGACCGCCCTGCTGGCGCAGCCGAACGGCGACTACGCGGTGGCCGTGCACGCGAGCGGTGGCCGGCGCCTGGTGACCGTGCAGCCCGGCCTCTTCGGCGACGCCGGGCTGGTCGAGGTGACCGGCGCCGGGCTGAGCCAGGGCGACGTGGTCGAGGTGCCGGCCCGGTGAGCGCCGTGCTCGAGCTGCGCGGCGTGTGGAAGCGCTATCCGGGCGAGCCGCCCGTGGAGTCGCTGCGGGACGTGAGCCTGGCCGTCGAGGAGGGCGAGCTGCTGGCGATCGTGGGGCCCTCGGGCTCGGGCAAGACGACCCTGCTCCACGTCATGGGCACCCTGGACCGGCCCAGCCAGGGCGAGGTGCTGGTGGCCGGCCAGCCGGTCTCCGGCCTCTCGGACGTCGAGCTGTCCGGCCTCCGCGCCCACCACCTCGGCTTCGTCTTCCAGCAGTTCTTCCTGCTCGACGGCCTCAGCGTGCTCGACAACGTGGCCTCGGGTCTGCTCTACCGCGGCCTGCCGGCCCGCCGGCGCCGGGCCTTGGCCGGCGCGGCGCTGGAGCGGGTGGGCCTGGCCCACCGCCTCGGCCACCGTCCCAACC
>JBKPCH010000155.1:0-8998 GCA_046727275.1 Candidatus Dormiibacterota bacterium | reverse complement strand
ATGTCGCTGGACGGCTTCGTCACCGGCCCGAACCTCGACCGGTACCCCGGCCTGGGCGAGGGCGGCGAGATCCTGCATGCCTGGATCGACGAGAGCCGGAGTATGGACTTCGCCATCGGGGAGGAGCGCCAGATCGCCGGGTCGGTCATCACCAGCCGAAAGGTGTACGACGAGACCGGGGGCTGGGGCACCGACGGGTTCTACCGGATGCCGGTGTTCGTGGTCACCCACCGCCCGCACGACGTGGTCGTGAAGGGCGAGACCACGTTCACGTTCGTCACCGAGGGCGTCAAGCACGCCATCGAGCAGGCGAAGGCGGCCGCTGGGGACAAAAGGGTGCACATCATGGGCGGCGCCAGCATCATCCAGCAGGCGCTGGCGGCCGGGCTGGTCGACGAGCTGTTTCTGCATGTCGCCCCGGTGATCCTGGGCAGCGGTACCCGGCTGTTCGACCACCTCGGCGGTCCGATCCAACTGGAGCGGGCCGAGGTGATCGAGTCCCGCCACGCCACGCACCTGCGGTACCGGATCCTGAATTAGCGCATCGGTCGGGGACGCGAGTGCCGCCTCCGTCCTCCCGGCCCACCGCCAGGCGGCCGCGGAGGCGTGGCGCGCGGAGCGCGCTGCTGGACGCGGGCGCCGGCGCGGCGAACGCTGTGGCCGAGGGCGAGCTGCTGCGGCCAGCGCACTCCTGCCGAGTAACGTCCCGGCCGCTGCTGGCGTCCGCCGCGGCGCGGGAGAAGGGCGTCTGGCAGCCGGACGCCGAGGGCCCGGGTGCTGGCCGCCGACCTCTTCGGAGGCCTGGCCACCGCTCGCGCGCTGCTGGAGGCCGGGGCCGGTCGAGGCCAGCCTGGTGCGTCGGCGTGCGTCAGCATTTGTCTAGGTCGCCTCCGACCATCGGTGATCGGCGCTGGCTCGGGGGCCATACGTTCGGGACGCGATCGGCCATCCCGACGCACGACCGTAGGTTGCAAGGAGGCCTCAGATGCCAGAAGACCGACCGCTCGTAGACGCGCTCGCCGAGATCACAGCCGTTGCGATCAACCGCAGCAGCCTGGGAGCCCGCGACCACATGCTGGTCCGCCTCGCCGCGCTGGTGGCGGCCGACGCGCCGCCCGCGTCCTACCTGCTCAACGCCGGCGCCGCCGTGGACGTTGGCATCACTCTGGACGACGTCCGGGGACTGCTCATCGCCGTCGCCCCAATCGCCGGCACGGCCCGGGTGGTCACCGCATCCGGCAACATCGCCAGGGCCCTCGGCTTCGCGGTCGAGGTGGCGGAGGCGGAGCAGGAGGCCGAGGCGGCCAAGAGAGCCTAGCGGGGAGACGGCGGCGTCACGGGAGCTCCCGTCGGGTGGACACCGTCAGAGCCCGGGTGGGGCGAGGGCGGTCCGGCCGGAACGCCGGTGGGCCTGCCATCCGGGTGCGAGCTGGGAGCCCCGGTGGGGTGCGACGCCTGGGCGCCGGTCGCGTGCGAGGTGGAGGCCGCCGCCGGATGCTGACCGGCGGCTGCGGCCGGCCCGTTCTGCCGGGCCGCGCTCGCCGAGTGGGCGGCGCGCTCCTGGGCTCCCTTCGTGCTGGCGGTCGCGCTGACGCACTGGCCGATGCCGTGCTGGCCGTCCTTCAGCTGGCTCTTGCACGTCGTCACGGCGCTGGTGACCGTCCTGCCCCATACGGTTGGGTCGGTGCTGTGGGTCGTGGCGGCGGCCGCAGCGGAGCCGCCTGCGACGATCGCCGCCGCAGTGGCGAATACCGCCGCCGTCGCCTTGGGCGAAGCGGCCGCGGTGAGCGTTGACAAGAGCGACATCTTCCTTCCTCCGGCTGCATGGGTGTGGTATGCGGACTGACCGACCGCTTGACGGGTGCCCTGCAGCTGGCCGAGCCGGCGCCGGAGCTCTCGCTCCAGAAGCGCATCGAAATCGGAGCCGTCGCCGCTGTCCGCGTTCATCTGATTCGAGGGACGCGCAGGAGGCGCGAAGTATCGGAAATCGGGAGCTCCAACTTGCCCAGCCGGGCGCGGAGCGTTCGCTTGCCCGTCATCAGCCGGGTGGCGACCGTGCTCTCCGGCTCGCCCAGCGCGGCGGCGATCTCGCGGTTCGTGTAGCCGTGGAGGTGGCGCAGGACGATCGCCGCCGCCTGCTTGGGCGGCAGTGCCCGCAGCTCGTGGAGCAGGTCGCTGCCGACCGCGTGGTCGGCCGGGTCTTCCCACGGCCGGCCGAGCCGGCGCACCAGCTCGCCCACGTCGAGCAGCGCCTGCCGCCGGCGGTGGGAGATCGCGACGTTGATGGCGATGCGGTGCAGCCACGCCTCTGCGGGCGCGTCCCCCTTCCAGGACTTCCAGGCCCGGAACGCCTTCAGGAAGGCCTCCTGTGTGCAGTCCTCGGCGCTCGCCACGTCCCCGACGATGGAGACGAGCGTGCGGAAGATGCGCTGGTACGTCGCCTGGTAGAGGCGATCGAAGTCCTGCCTGTCCCCGGCTCGGTAGCTGATGTCGGGGGCCGGCGGCGGCGATCCCACGAGACTGGCGACGAGCGCGCCGCCGACCGGCGTCAGCGCCGGCTCAGGCGCCTGCCGCTCGCGGTGAGCACGAGGAGCAGGAGCCCGGAGGCCAGGACCGGCAGGCCGACCAGCGGGAAGCGGTAGTCGAAGCCACCAGTGTTCGCCAGGGCCGCGGTCGAGGTCCCCCCGCCGGTCGTGGACGAACCCCCGCCCGAGCTGCCGGAGCCGCCGGAACCGCCCGAGCCGCCGCCCGAGCCGCCCGAGCCGCCCGTGCAGGAGAAGCTATCGCTCTTGGTCGTCGTGCCGGTCAGGCCCGGCACCGTCGAGGAGACCACGTCGACGCGCAGGCTGTTGAATCCCTTGCCGGCGATGAGCTGGCTCACGTCGCCGAAGCAGGCCCGATAGCTGGGCGTGCCGGAAACGATGTCGAGAACGACGTGAGGCGCGCCGATATCCACCCATTCGCTGCCTCCGGAGGGGGTGTGACCCGTCAGCCTCAGCGTGATCGTCCCCGGCGCCGGGTTGTCGACCGACACCACGAAGCAGACGTTCGCACAGGCCTTGGAGTCGACTGCGATGCTCGTGATGGCAGGGTTATCGGCGGCGTGCGCCGGCGATGACGCGAGCGCCATCCAGACGCCCGTCAGGACAGCGCAGATCCACTTCAGCGGCCTCGTGTGCACTCGACTCTCCTCACGTTCCCCGCCGGGGTGCCGGAGTCGGGTCCGGGCGCGATACCACCGGCTGGCAGGTGCTCAAAGGAACGCGGGTGGCGACGCAAGTACCCCAGGTGGCGGAGCACGCCGGCGGCCTGAACGGCCAGCGGGGAGCCGTCGCGGCGCTCGCCCGCCTCGGGGTTGGCTGCAGTACGAGCGGGCGTCCGACCCGTGGATCTCGGTCGGCCCCGGCGCGCCCGGCAATCCCCGTGCAGGCGCGACCGCCTACTCGATCTCGATCTCCTTCAAGCAGAGTCCCGGCAAGAACGGCAACACCGTAGGCGTGGCCGCCTCGTACGACGGCGGTTTCACCTGGGCGCACGCCCAGTCGCTGCACGCCGACGCGCAGAGCGGGGTGCCCATCCCGGTCCCTGACAGCAACTTCCAGTTCTTCCACGACAAGGAGTCGGTGACCGCCGATCCAAACGAGCCGGGCACCGCCTACGCGGTGTGGGACGTCCTGATCGGGCCCAACGCCAATATCGAGTCCGACATCCACTCGGCCTCGTTCACCGACGACACGCTGTTCTCGCGGACGACGGACTTCGGCGCCACCTGGTCGCCCGTGCGGATCATCAACACCAGCGCGAACCCGACCACCACGAAGAACCAGACGATCGGCAACATCATCGCGGTCGATCCCCGGACAGGGACGCTGTACGACTTCTTCAACCAGATCTTCAACACGGGCAGCAACTCGGGCGGAAACCCCCTCGGCGTCCACGGCGACAACGCAGCGTTCCAGAAGTCGACCGACGGCGGCCTGACCTGGGCCGCCCCTCAGCTGATCTCTCCGATGCTGGACATCGGCGTCGTCGATCCCAACAACGTCGACCCCAGGACCAACAAGGCGCCGGCTCCGTTCCGGGTCGGCGATGGCATACCGGCCCCGGCGATCGACCCCGAGACGGGTGACCTGTACGTGGTTTGGGAGGACGCCCGGTTCAGCGGCAGCGACGAGACCGTGATCACGCGGTCCACAGACGGCGGCGCCACCTGGAGTACGCCCAAGCGCGTCAACAGCCCGACCGGTCTGCCCGCCTTCACGCCAGTCGCGGCGGTGACGGACAGCGGCACCGCAGGTGTGGCCGGCACGGTCGGGGTCACGTATTACCAGCTCAGCCCCACTCCCCCGGCACGGCGCCGACCTCTGTCTTCATCAAGCGATTCAGCGGCGCGGCGGCCAGCTCCAGCGATCCGCACAGCCTCGACACCGGCGTGTCGGCGACCGGCGTATTCGGTCCGTTCAACATGCTGGACGCGCCATTCGCGGGCGGCTACTTCGTGGGCGACTACGAGGGCCTGGTGACCAGCGATGCCGGTCAGAGCGCCAGCTTCCTGCCGGCCTTCGTTGCCGGCTCGTGCGGGGCGAGCCTGTCGTGCAGCGCCCTCACGTCTGTCGTGGCACCGGCCAGCACTGCGCCGAGCGGCAACAACTCCACCGACCTATTCGTCGGCATGGGCTTCTAAGGATCCCTCGAGGCGCGGTCCCTCAGCGGGCCGCGCCTCGAACACGATAGGAGCCGGATGGGGATGCCTACGTCTTGGCCCAACGAGCGGACGAGTGCTCCGTGACCCAGGCAGCGATCTGGGCCCGGGAGCTGAAGCCGTGCTTGGAGCGGGGCAACACCGCCGGGGTCCGAGCGTCCACGTTCATGCATCGCGCAGCCGGAACAGCAGCCCACCAACCATCAAGGAGGTCGCGGCCCACGCGGTGAGAACGCCGAGTCCGAGCCATGGGTCGATCGGCAAGCTCCGGAGATCGGTGGTGGCCTGGATGGCGAGCCCGGCGGTCATGGGCGCGAACTGCTGGAGGCGCTGCCGCCAGTCCGGGTCGGTGATCACCGCGGCCATGACCGGAGGCACGTAGAGCAGGCCGAGCACCACACCGATGGCGACAGCCGAGTCCCGGACGACGACAGCGGCGCCGAGCGTGAGCAGGGTGATCAGGGCCAGGTAGAGGACCGAGCCGCCGGCGGCCCGCAGCACCAGCCCATCGGCCAGCGACAGCGGCGCGTAGCCGTGCGCTGTGGTGAAGCCGTGGCCGGGTAGGATCAGCCGCCCGACCATCACCGACGCGAGCACGGCGATGGTCCCGGCGGCCAGCACGATGCCCGTGAGCACGGCCGCCTTCGCGACCAGGACGGTGGTCCTGCGTGGGACCGCCGCCAGGGTGACGTGGATCATGCCGGTCCTGTACTCGCCGCTCACCGCCCGGACGGCCAGGACGACGACGACCGCCTGGCCCAGGTCGATCCCGAGGAGGCTGATCCTGGCGGGGTCCTGATCACAGCCTGTGGACGTGCAGGTCACGGCGGCGGCGGCCGTCGCGCTCAGCGCCACGGTCAGCGCGATGCAGGCTAGCAGCAGCCAGGCGGTTCCTGGTTCGGTGCGCAGCTTCGTCCACTCGGCATGCACTGCCTGCTTCACGCATCCCTCCGGCGCAGCACGAGGACGGCCAGGGCCAGGGCGAGGGCGGTGTAGCCGCACAGCACAGCGAAGCCGGCCCACGGCTCCAGCGGATAGAAATCGAACAATGGCGTGTAGTCTGCGATGACCTGCGGGTACTGCGGGAGGCTCTGCTGGATGGCGAAGCCCGCGGCCGGGGTGAGTCGCAGCAGCCTCTCCGACACGCTCTCCGGCAGAGGCGCGGCGATCGCCAGGACGTACGGGAGGACGATCGCCACGATGACGGTGGTGACAGCGGCGGCGCTGCGCCGGACCACCGTGCCGACGGCCAGCGCCAGCACGGCGGTGACCGCGAGGAGCGCCGCCGTACCGGCGACCACCCGGACCGGCGATGCCCTGCTCGCGCCGACCGTCACCCGCCGCCTCATCGGCGAGTTCGCCCGGCTGCGCCCCACGCCGGATGCCTCGTCGGCGGCCGCGCTCGCGACTCTCACGCCGCGCGAGACGCAGGTCCTGCGGCTCGTCGCTGGCGGCCTGTCCAACCCGGAGATCGCGGACCACCTGGTCGTCACCGAGGAGACCGTGAACACCCATGTGAGCCGCGTGCTGGGCAAGCTCGGACTACGCGACAGGACGCAGGCGGTCGTCACCGCCTACGAATCCGGACTGGTCGTGCCGGGGTTCCACCGGCAGCCTGGATAGGGCCACCTGGCAGCCGGTCTGCCCGCCCGTCAGCGGACTTGCTGCACCGCCGGGGTCAGGGCAGTTCAAACTGCCTGGAGGGTTGGGCGTTCCGGATGTGACCGAAACGTGACCGAAGTCCAAGGGCTTCGAGTTCAAGAAGGTTGGTCGGCCGCCCGGGACACTTGTCGAACCCTGTTCGTGGCACCGTCGGCGGAGGTAAGGGCGGCATTCGATCACCTCGCCGACGGAGGCTGATCGGCGAACACGTGCTCGCGTCTCCACACAGCACCCGCTGGGCCGCCTCGTGGGCGACCTGGCCGTTCCCGCCGTGCGCCCGTCGGGCCAGGGCTGCAGCCGGCGAGTCCCGTTCGAGTCGGAGCGCCGCTGCTCACCGGGCGGCTTGCACCAAATGGACCTCCTGAACCACCCCGGGTCTACGCGCACCCGCGGCGGCCGCGCCCGAGACGATCCGCGGGACCGCCCCGGGCTCAGTCCTGGCGGGTCAGCATGAACACCGGAATCCGTCGCGCCGTCCTGGCTTGGAACTCGCCGATGGCAGGAGACTCCGCGACCAGCTTCGGCCATAGCTCGGCGCGGACGGTGTCATCCAACTCCTCCGCCAGCACCATGAACGTCTGCGTACCGACCTCGACCTCGATCCTGGGGTTGCCCTTGAGGTTGTAGTACCAGCCGGGGTGGGTTGGCGATCCTCCATTGGAGGCGACGATGGCGTAGCGGCCATCACCCTGAGGAGAGCAGGCGAGCGGCGAGACCCGCTCGATCCCGGACCTGGCGCCGATGTGGTGGACGAGGATCATCGTGGCGCCCTTCAGCAGCCCGCCGACGCGTCCCTCGTTCGCACGGAACTCCTCGATGATCCTCGTGTCGAAGTCGTTGACCCCGACCGGAGCCGTGCCTGCCATGATCTCCTCCAATGCACAGAGGCGACGCCGCGCCTTCCCGACTGCGACCGTCCACGCCGCCGGCACGGGCCGCCGGCACATGCCGGGCGGCCCGCACACGCCGGCGGAAGCCGGCCGGCTCCCGTCAGCAGATTCCGTAGACCAGGCTCACGAGGCCAGCCGAAAGCTGCTGAACCTTCCGCAGTTCGAGTCCACGACGACGTTCCGTCGCCGCGAAGAGCGCCTTCCCTTGACCGGCGATCAGCGGATACACGATGAGCCGGAGTTCATCCACCAACCCGGCGTCGATCAGGCTCGCCACGATCCGAGCCCCTCCCATGAGGTAGATGTCCTTGCCGGGCTGCTGCTTGAGGCCGGCGATCTCATCGACTCCCCGGATGAAGCTCGTATTCGGCCACCGAGCCGAGGTCAGAGTGCTCGACAGCACGTAGTGCGGGGTCTGCGCGGCGAGGCGCGCCCATTCGATCTCAGCCGTCGTCGGCACCTTGCCACTGAGCGGGTGCACCTTGTCCGGCTCGTTCTGTATCGTGCTCCAGTACTGCTCGTAGCCGGGGTACATGTTTCCCCCCAGCACGCACGCATCCACCTGCGACGTCAGGCCGTAGTCGTCCGACCATGCTTCGACCCAGTCCGCATAGCCCTCCGGCCCCTCCGTCTTCGCATCGACGGAAACCTTCATCGCAGCGATCAAGTTCCGCATGTTCATCTCCTCTCTTCGGTTTCCGTGATTGCCGACCTGTGTGCCTGTTCAGCGATCTGCTTGATGGCCTGGAGACGCCGGTCCCAGTCCGCCGCAACGCGCCTCATGGATCGCGTCGCCAGGTCGAGACGGGCCGGCCTGACCGCATAGCGGACCTCGCGGCCGCGCCGGTGCGACTCCACCAGCCCGACTCGGTCGAGCACGAGGAGGTGCTTGGTCACGGCCTGACGCGTCACCGGCAGACCCGCCGCCAGGCGAGTGGCGGTGGACTCGCCCTCGGTCAGCAGCCGATCGAGCAGGAGGCGCCGGGTCGGTTCCCCGACCGCCGCCCAGAGCTCCTCCTCGGCGACGATGCGCCCGCTCATCGGACCGGCGAACGGCCGCGTTCCTTGACCACGCACCCGGTGAGGCGGACGAGGTGGGCTGCCCAGCCCTGGGTGTGGTGCTCGATGTAGCGCTCGTTGTCGGCGTCCGGGCGCTCGAGTGCAGCGAAGCCGCTCTCGACCAGCCGCAGCCGGGTGTTGGGCCCCTCTGGGGTGAGGCTGAATTCCACCAGCAGGGAATTAGCCTCGACAGCCTGCTCGTGCTCCAGGTAGTCCCAGCGAAAGGCGAAGTAGCGAAGCTCGTCAACCTCCTCGATCTTCAAGCGGACGGTGGTCGGCGATGTTGTCGCCTTGTCCCCCCAGGTCAGCGTCCCTTCGGCTCCGGGCCTCAGCTCGAACTCCGCCGAGTCGCTGAACCAGCACTCGATGTGCGCCGGCTGGGTCACCACCCTCCAGACAACCTCGGGCGGCGCTCCGATCACGATCTCCTTTTCGATTCGGTCCTGCACGGTCACTCCTTGGGTTATGCAACGCTAGGTTGCGTCTCGTGGGGATTGTAGCATGACGCGCAACCAACGGTTGCTTCAGGGCGGACGCGGAGGTGGTGCGGCGGCGGCTCGTGCAAATCCGCTCGCGCGTCGAGGCCGCGGTGGCGGCCGACGAGCTGAAGGACGATCTGCGCCAACGCGCTCGCGTCCCTTCAGCTGACCCTCGCCGACGGCCTCCTGCTCCACGGCAGCCTCGA
>JBKPCH010000154.1:0-12526 GCA_046727275.1 Candidatus Dormiibacterota bacterium | reverse complement strand
TGAGCGAGCGCAGCGATTCCCGCGTCGCCTCCGGGTCGCGCAGGTCGATCACCGCGTACAGCTGGCGCTCGATCTCGGCCGGGTCGCGGCCGATGGCGGCGCAGTGCTCGTCCAGCACGCGGCTCTTGCGCTGGAACTGCTCGAGGGCGCTGCCCAGGTCCAGGGTCGGGAAGTTCCACGTGTTCGCGTGGCGGGCCACGACGCGCAGGGTGAGCCGCTCGCCGCTGCCGCCGATGACGACCGGGGGATGGGGCCTCTGGACGGGCCCGGGCTCGCAGATGGCCCCGCGCAGCTGAAAGTAGCGGCCGTCGTAGTCGAACGCCGGCTCGGTCCACATCCGCCGGATGATCTCGCAGGCCTCGTCCAGGCGGCGGACGCACTCCGCCTGCGAGACGGTGGGGATGCCGTAGGCCTCGTACTCGGTGAGGGCGATGGAGTTCGTGCCGCCGCCCGCGCCGATGCCGAACTCCAGGCGGCCGCCGGAGATCACGTCGACCGTCACGGCCATCTTGGCGAGCACGGCGGGCAGCCGGTTCAGGTTGCCGGTGACCATCACCCCGAGGCGCAGCCGGCGCGTCCGCGCGGCCAGCGCGGCGAGCAGCGTCCACGCCTCCAGCATCGGCCCCGAGCGGGGTTCGCGCAGCGGCAGCATGTGGTCCCAGAGCCACGCGTGCTCGATCTCGGGGACCGTCTCGGCCTCCTCCCAGACACGCAGCACCTGGTCGTAGTCGACCGGGACGGTCTTGATCCCGAAGCTGACCCTTCGTTCGCCGGACATCCTTCGCCACCTCCTGGGAAAGTCGCTAGCCGGCTCACGATCATATCATTAGCCGGCTCTCGACCAGGGTCCGGAGTAGGCTGGTCGCGGTGTCTGACGAGGTCGGCGAGGAATTCCAGTCCGTGTTCTGGGCCACGAAGCGCGTCCTCGCGCTGGCCTCGGCGGCCGCGTTCGCCCGGCACGGGGTCCACGAGGGCCAGCAGTACGTCCTGCGCTGCCTGTGGGAGGAGGACGGGCTGACGCCGGGGGAGGTGGCCCGGCGGCTGGGCCTGGCCACGCCGACGGTGACCCGGGCGACGGCGCGGATGGAGGCGGCGGGCCTGCTCCGGCGCCGCGCGCACGAGCGCGACGGCCGGCTGGTGCGCCTGGTCCTGACGGAGCGCGGCCGGGCGCTGGAGGCGGTCATCGACCGCGAGATGCGGCAGCTCGACGAGCGCGCCCTGGCCTCACTCGACGGGCGCGAGCGCGCCGAGCTCGTTCGACTGCTGCAGACCGTCCGGCACAACCTGGGCTGACGCCCGCGGGGACCGGGGGCTCAGTCGCCGGAGGGATAGGCTCCCGGCGCCGGAAGCCGCTCGACCAGCCGCGTGAAGTCGTCGAGCTCGCGGTCCGTCGGGTGGCGCCTCAGCGTCGCCAGCTGGTGCGCTCGCTGACGCACCAGCCTCCAGATGTCGGCGTTCGAGCGTTCGGGGTGGCCGGCGTCGATCTCGGAGGACGTCATGTGCCGTGCCCCAGCTTACGGTGTCGCCGTCGCGGCGTCCACGGAGTTGCCGTGCTCGAACATGCCCTCGTAGATCACGTTCAGCTTGACCGCGAACTCCTGCAGCAGATTGCCGTCGGCATGCGTGAACGCACTGACCGCGGTGCAGTCGGCCGAGATCACGCCCAGCCACTCGCCGTAGGTCCGGCCCCCGATCCGGTACACGGGCACCTGCAGGGACGAGCCGGTCACGTGCTGGAAGGGGAGCGGCCGCCAGCCCTGGTGGCGGGCCTCCGGCGACGCCACGTCGGGGATGATGTTGGGCTCCCCCTGCCCCAGCGCCCAGCCGGCGGCGCTGTCCTTGCCGAGCCTGGCGACCGCGTCGCGCTCCGCCGGCCCGAACTCGGGCGTGCCGACGACGTGCCGGAAGCGCTGGGTGGCCTCGTCCCAGACGTGGAAGGCGACCCTGACGTGGCCCGGCTTCGTGTTCAGCAGCTGGTTGTAGACCGGCCGCAGCACCACCCTGGCGCAGTCCCGCCGGGCCTCCTCGGGGCTCTGCTCGGGGTCCGTCCGGCCGTGGCAGCGCAGGGCGGTCATCTCCAGGTCGACGGCCCGCAGCTGCTGGACCAGCGTCTCCAGGCCGGCGACCCGGACCTGCAGCATCGTGTCGGACGCCTCCTGCACGACCAGGCCGCGGTGGCGGTGGCGCTGCGCCGCGATGGCGACGATCGCGACCAGGAAGAGGACGGGGAAGAGGATGCCGGCCGCCGTCAGCACGAAGGGAAGGTCGTGCACGATCACCGCCAGGCCGCCCAGGAAGGCGGCCGCCAGCACGCCGCTCGCGATCAGCGCCTCCAGGCCGGCCTTCACGAAGACCTCCGCGGCGCGCTGTGCCAGCGTGGTGCCGAAACCCTGCCTCCGATCCCCGCCACCAGGTGCCGTCGAACCCATGCAAGTTTCCCCCGGGCCTGCATTGTGCTCCACTGCCGCCTGTCGCTGCCAGGAAGCGCCGGGGGGCCGCCGGCGACGTCAGTCCGCGCCGGCGCGGATCAGCCCGTACACGCGTGCCCGCAGCCGCGCGAACTCGGGCAGCGCCTTCGTGGTCACCTGGTGGCGCGGGCGGGGCAGGTCCACGGGCACCGCCTCGCGCACCTCGGTCGGCCGCGGGCCCAGGACGAGGACCCGGTCGCCCAGGTAGATCGACTCGTCGATGTCGTGCGTGACGAACACCGTCGTCACCGCGAACTCCCGGCAGACGCGCAGGATCAGGTCCTCCAGGTCGGCGCGCGTCTGGGCGTCGACCGACGCGAACGGCTCGTCCATCAGCAGGACCTGGGGCTGGTAGGCGAGGGCGCGGGCGATCGCCACCCGCTGCTGCATCCCGCCCGAGAGCTGCCACGGAAAGTGGTCGCCGAAGCCATCCAGCGCCACCGCCGCCAGGCCCTCCTCCACCAGCCGCTCCCGCTCCCGCCGCGGCAGGCCCCTGCCGCGCAGCGGGAACGCCACGTTCTGGCGCACGGTCAGCCAGGGGAAGAGCGAGCGTCCGTACTCCTGGAAGACGAGCGCCATCTCCGGCGGCGGGCTGGTCACCACCCGGCCGTCGAGGACGACCTCGCCGGCGCTGGCCGGGAGCAGCCCGGACATGCAGCGCAGCAGCGTCGTCTTGCCGCAGCCGGACGGCCCCACCACGCAGAGGAACTCCCGCGCCTCGACCCGGAAGGTGAGGCCGCGGATCGCCAGCGTGTCCCCGAAGGCACGGCGCAGGCCGCGGACCTCGAGCATCAGGCCGCCTCCGCCCGCCGGGGCTCCGGCTGCTCCATCGCGCTCCGCATCGCCCCCCGGTGCCAGCGCAGGACACGCCGCTCGACCAGCGCGAAGCCGGCGTTGATCGCGTAGCCGAGCAGGCCCAGCAGCAGGATGCCCGACCACATCTCGGGGATGGCGAAGGAGCGCTGCGACTGCAGGATGAAGAAGCCGATGCCGTTGGTGCTGGCCTCCATCTCGCTGATCACCATCAGGATCAGCGCGAGGGACAGCGCCAGGCGCAGGCCGGCGAAGATGCGGGGGCTGGCGGCCGGGAGCACGATCCGGAGCAGCCGGTCGGCCCGGCCGATGCCGTACACGCGGGCCGTCTCCGCCAGCATCGGGTCCAGCCCGCGCACGCCGTCCACCGTGTTGAGCAGGATCGGCCAGACGCAGCCGGCGGCGATCACGAACACCTTCATCGACGGACCGATCCCGAAGACCAGGATGGCGAGCGGGACGAGGACGGGCGGCGGGAGGGCGCGCAGGAACTCGATGACCGGCTCGGTCAGGGACCGGACGGGGCGCGACGAGCCGATCAGCAGGCCGCCGCCGGCGCCGAGGACGACGGCGAGGCCGTACCCGGCGGCCATGCGCTCCAGGCTGGGCAGGACGTCGCTGCCGAAGCGGGCGAACAGCCATGTCTCCCGGAACGTGCGCAGGATGTCCAGCAGCGGCGGGAAGAAGAAGCTGTGCGCCCCGGCCGACCAGAGGCCCCAGGCCAGCAGCAAGGCGGCCGGCAGCACCGCTTCGAGGGCCACCCGCTTCACGCGGCCAGCTCCTCGCGCTGCGAGGGGTGCCAGCGCAGCAGCCGGCGCTCCAGCGCCCGGAAGGCCACGTTGAGCAGCAGGCCGAGCAGGCCCGCCACCGCGATCAGCGCGTACATCAGCGGGTAGGCGCCGCCGGCCTGGGCGGCGTTTATGGTCTTGCCCAGGCCCGGCGCGCCCACGACCAGCTCGGCCGTGACGGCCAGGATCAGCGCCACGGCCGACGAGATGCGGAGCCCGGTCGCGAGGTAGGGCGCGGCGCTGGGGAGCGTGACGCGGTAGAGGCGCCGGAGCGGCCCGAGCCCGAACGAGCGCGCGGTGTCCAGCGCGACAGGGTCGACGTCCTGGACGCCGTAGATGGCCTGGAACAGGATCGGCCAGAACGACGCGAACGTGACGAGGAACAGCTTGGTCTGGAGCCCGGTGCCGTAGACCAGGACCGCGAGTGGGATCAGGGCCACCGAGGGGATCGGGCGCAGGAACTCGATCAGCGGCCGCGCCATGACGTAGGCGAGGCGCCAGGAGCCGATCAGGATGCCGAGCGGCACCGCCAGGAGGGCGGCCAGGGCGAGGCCGAGCGCCCAGCCCTCCAGCGTCTGCGCGACGTCCGTCCACAGCTCCGTCCCGGCCAGCGCCCTGGCCAGGGTCGCCGCGATCACCGAGATGGGCGGGAAGGCCTGCCGCGGCAGCACGTTCGCCCGGGAGAGGAGCTCCCAGGTAGCGAGGACGGCGGCCACGCCGCACGCCCCGAGCAGCCGGCCCCGGCTGTTGGCGCTCAGCTCGCGTAGAGGCTGGACACGTCGGGCTTGGCGGTCGTCAGCCCGTACTTGGCCATCAGCGACGCCAGCTGGTCGATCGACGCCTTGTTGAGGTCGTGCGACCAGTAGGGCAGCACCATGGCCTGGGTGGCCGCGGGGTCGATCTTCGTGTAGGTCGTGACGATCTGCCGGACCGCGTCGGGGTGCGCGGTGGCGTAGTCCAGCGACTTGTTGATCGCGGTGGTGAACCGCTTGACCACGCCCGAGTTCTGGCTGACGTAGTCGCCGCTGGCGAAGTACGTGGCCACGGTGAGGTGGGGGGCGGTCGCGACGTAGTTGTACGTGATGACCTGCGCGCCGGCCTGCTTCGCCTGCGTCACGAACGGCTCCACCGTCCACTCGGCGTCGATCGTGCCCTTCTGGAGGGCCGGCAGCATGTCCGGGAAGTTCATCTCGATGAACTTGTAGGTCGAGACGGCGGCGCCCTGCTTCTCGCAGGCCGCCTTGATCGTCACGTCGCCGATGTTCTTCAGCGTGTTGACCGCGATCGTCCTGTTCTCCAGGCCCCGGCAGTCCTTGATCGGGCTGCCGGGCTTGACCAGGACGGCGCCGTAGTCGCTGGCCGCGCTGTCGGTGGCCTGGACGCCCTGCGAGACGATCTTCAGCTTGAGGCCCTTGCTCACCGCCAGCAGCTCGCTGACCGTGTTGGAGAAGCCGAACTGGTACTGGCCGCTGACCACCGCCGGGATGATCGCGGCGCCGCCCTGCGCCTGCTGCAGGCTCAGGTCCAGGCTCTGCTCCTTGAAGAAGCCCTGCTTCACGCCGAGGTAGATGGGCGCGACGTCCACGATGGGGATCACCCCGACGGTCAGGGACACCGGCGCCTGCGAGGCGGCCGGCGACGGCTGGCTGGCGCCGCCCCCACAGGCGGCAGCGAGGCACGTCAACAGCACCAGCGGCGCCGCGGCGGCGGGCCTGATCCCTCTCACGGCTCTCTCCTCTCTGTCCTCGTCGTCCGCCTCGCCCCGCGCCTGGCCCGGGCGAGGGCGAATGGCCGTCGCTATCGTAGACCCGGCCGCCGCCGGCGGGCGGCGCGCGACTAGCATCGATGGCCTGGACACCAGCTCCCGGGCCCTCGTCCTGGCCGCGCTCGCTATGCTCCCGCTCCCGGCCTGCTCCGGCGGCCGGGCGTCCCCGCCTCCGGCGCCGGCACCCGTCGAGGGGTCCCCGGCGCCGCCGGCCCGAACGCTGCCCGCCGGCGCCAGCGTGTTCGTCGTCCTGATGGAGAACAAGCCGGCGGCGGTGGCGCTGGCCCAGCCGTACACGGCGGGGCTGGCCCGCCGCTTCGCGCTGGCCGCCAGCTACCGGGCGGTCGCGCACCCCAGCCTGCCCAACTACCTGGCGCTGACGTCCGGGTCCACCTTCGGCATCCAGGACGACGACTACCACGTGCTGTCCCTGACGGGCATCGGGGAGCAGCTCGGCCGGCGCGGCGTCAGCTGGCGCGCCTACATGGAGGGCCTGACCGGGGACTGCCGCCAGAACCACGGCCGCTACGCCTTCAAGCACGATCCGTTCGCCTACTACGGGGGTGCCTGCCCGAAGCAGGTCGTCTCCTTCGCTCCACTGGACGGCGACCTGGCGGGCCGGGACACCCCGCGCTACGTCTGGATCACGCCGGACCTGTGCCACGACGGCCACGACTGCTCCGCCGCCGCCGCGGACGCTTTCCTGAGCCAGCTGGTCCCGAAGATCCTGGCCTCGCCGGCGTGGGCGAGGGGAGGCGTCCTGCTGCTGACGTGGGACGAGGACGACGGCGGCTCGGGCAACCAGGTGGCGACGATCGTCGCCTCACCGGCTCTGAAAGCGCAGCGGTCGGACCGGCCGTACGACCACTATTCGCTCCTGGCCACGGCGGAGGACCTGCTGCGCCTGCCCCGCCTGGGCGCCGCCAACCAGGCGCCGGCCTTCGACGACCTGGTGTAGGGATTTCTCCCTCGCGGCGGGGGAGGGCCGGGGTGGGGGGGAGGGAGAGGAATCCCGTCACAGCTCCGCCCGCACCCTCGCTGCCGCCTTGGCCAGGACGCGCAGCTTGCCGAACGCCCGGTCCCGCGGCAGGTACTTCATGCCGCAGTCGGGCGCGACCAGGAGGCGGTCCGCCGGGACGTGACGGAGAGCCTCGCGGATCCGGTCCACCACCACCTGGACGTCCTCGACCGGGCTCTCGTCCGCCAGGTCCAGCACGCCCACGATGAACTGCTTGGCCGGCACGGAGCAGAGGACGCCCAGGTCGACGCGCTGCTGGGCCGACTCCAGCGAGACCTGGTCGACGGCAGTGTCGGCCAGCTCCTCCAGGAACGGGTAGCCGTGGGGCCGCTGGTGGACGACGTGGGCGTAGCCGAAGCACGTGTGCAGGGCCGTCGTGCCCCGGACCCCCTCCAGCGCCCGGTTGATCGCGCCGACCGCGAACCGGCGCGCCCGCTCCGGCCGCGCCTGAAGGTACGGCTCGTCCAGCTGCACGACGTCGGCGCCGGCGGCGAACAGCGCCAGCACCTCCTCGTTCACGGCCGCGGCGAGGGCCATCGCCAGTGCCTCCTCGTCGCCGTAGTGGTCGTCCTGCGCCTGCTGCGACATCGTGAACGGCCCGGGGATCGTGGCCTTGACGTGGCGGTCCGTGCTGGCCCGGAGGAACTCCAGGTCCCGGACCAGCACAGGCCGCGTGCGCCTCAGCGGCCCCACCACCCGCGGCACCTGGTTGGGGTGACCGGTCCTGTCGAGCGCGACGCCCGGGTGCTCCAGGTCCACGCCCTCCAGCGCCGTCGCGAAGCGGTTCGAGTAGCTCTCGCGCCGGATCTCGCCGTCCGTGATGACATCCAGCCCGGCCCGCTCCATGTCCCGGATCGCGAGCAGCGTGGCGTCGTCCTGCGCCTGCTCCAGCAGCTCGGGCGCGATCCGCCAGATCTCCGGCGCCCGCGTCCGCGGCGGCAGCCGGCTGCCCAGCAGCGAGCGGTCGACGAGCCAGTCCGGCTGCGGGTAGCTGCCCACGACCGTGGCCGGCAGCGGCGGCATGACGCCCTCGCCCACGGTGGCCTAGGGTACTGGTCGGGATGGAAATGGCCGGCCGGCTGCCCGGCGACCGTTGCGACCGCGACTGGATGTGGGACCGGCAGGCCGAGACCGCGCCGCCCGCGGAGGCCGAAGCGCGCGCCGCGGCCGCCTGGGAGCGCCAGCTGGCCGGGCTCCCCGGGCGCTCGCCGTTCTACGCCCGCAAGCTGCGCGAGGCGGGGGTGGGGGAGGGGCCGGTCCGGCTCGCGGACCTGGCCCACCTGCCCTTCACCACGAAGCAGGAGCTGAAGGAGGGCGTCGACGAGGCGCCCCCGTTCGGCAGCAACACCGGCGTTCCCCCTGACCGCGTCAAGCGCGTCTACCAGACCAGCGGGACCTCCGGAGCGCCCAGCGTCATCGCGCTGTCCGAGGCGGACGTACGGACGTGGACGGACATCGGCACCCGTACCTACTACGCGACCGGCATCCACGACCACCACGCGGTCCTGAGCACGTTCGGAGCCGGGCCCTTCGTGGCCGGGCACACCAGCTTCGTCCTCTCCCGCATCGGGTGCCGGGTGGTCCCCGTGGGCGCCGGCGACACGGAACGGGTGCTCTTCGCGCTCCGGGCGGGCCTCGCCGACACGCTGCTGGCCACCCCCTCGTTCGCCCAGCACCTGGCCAACCGCTTCCCCGGGCCCGGCTCGGCGCTGATCCACGTGGTCACCGGCGGCGAGCCCGGAGGCGGCATCCCGGCCGTGCGCGACCACGTCGAGGCGGCCTTCGGCGCTACCGTCAACGAGATCATGGGAATCGGCGACGTGGCCCCCTCGCTGTTCGGCGAGTGCCCGCTGCAGCAGGGCATGCACTTCTGCGGCCAGGGCCACGTCTGGCCGGAACTGGTCGACCCGGACACGCGGGAGCCCCTGGCGATCGAGCCCGGCGCCACCGGCGAGCTCGTCTACACCCACCTGACCAGGGAGGCGATGCCGGTGGTCCGCTTCCTCGGCGGCGACGTGGTCCGGATCGAGGGCACGTCCTGCGGCTGTGGGCGCAGCGGCTTCCGAATGCGCTGCGCCGGCCGCCTGGACGACATGCTCATCGTCCGCGGCGTCAACGTCTACCCGTCGGCCATCCTGGCGGTCGTCGGCGACCTCCGCCCCCGGACCACCGGGCGGGCCCGGGTCGTGCGGCCGGAGGGCCGCGTCGCCGTCGAACCGCCCGTCCCGGTCGAGGTCGAGGTCCCGGACGGCGCCGTGGACGCCGCGCTCGCTGCCGAGCTGGAGGCGGCCATCCGGGCCCGGCTGACCTTCCGCGCCGGGGTGGCGCTGGTGCCCGAGTCGGTCTTCGGGGCGAGCGGCTACAAGACGCCGCTGACGGTGACGCGGACGTGAGCGAGCGGCGGCGGCTGCGCTCGGACGTCGGCTACAGCACGCCCGACCGCATCGTCGTGCGCGGCCACGACCTGGTCGACCTGATCGGCCGGGTCTCGCTCGGCGACGTCGCCTTCCTGGAGCTGAAGGGCCGCCTGCCCACGCGCCAGGAGTCCGTCGTCTTCAACGCCATCACGGTGACCCTGGTCGAGCACGGCCTGACGCCGAGCGCGATCGCCGCCCGGCTGACGTACCTGGGGGCGCCGGAGTCGCTCCAGGGCGCCGTGGCGGCGGGGCTGCTCGGCCTCGGCGCCCGCTACGGGGGCACGGTGGAGGGGGTCGCCCGCGTGCTGCAGGAGACCCTGGCCGCGGCCGACCCCGACGCGGGGGCGCGCGAGGTGGCCAGGGCCATCGTGGCCGGCCACCGGGAGGGGCGCCGGCTCATCCCCGGCCTCGGCCACCCCACCCACCGGGCCGGCGATCCGCGGGTGCCCCGGCTGTTCCAGGTGGCGGCGGAGAACGGCTTCGCCGGGCGCTACGTCGAGCTGGTCCAGGTGCTCGCGGAGGAGGCCAGCACGGCCCTGCGCCGCGACCTGCCGGTCAACGCCACCGGCGCGATCGGCGCCATCGCGAGCGAGCTGGAGATCCCCTGGCGGGTCTGCCGGGGCCTGGCCGTGATGGCCAGGGCGATCGGGCTGGTCGCCCACCTGCAGGAGGAGCTGGACGAGCCGCTGGCGCCGGAGATCTGGCGCCGGGCCGAGGAGGAGGCCGCTCCACCCTTCCACGATGGGGAATAACATGTCCCTGGGCCCCGGAAGGTTGCGCGTTCAAGGAGTAGCCGAATGCCCGCCAGCGCCGCCGGCATCCACCATGTCACCGCGATCACGGGGGACGTGCAGCGCAACGTCGACTTCTACGTCGGCGTCCTCGGCCTCCGCTTCATCAAGAAGACGGTCAACTTCGACGTCCCGGACACGTACCACCTCTACTTCGGGGACAGGGTCGGCACGCCCGGGACGGCGATGACGTTCTTCGGCTGGCCGCACCTCCCCTGGGGCCCGCAGGGCGCCGGGCAGGTGCTGGCGGTGTCGTTCCAGGTCCCGGCCGCGTCGCTCGACTTCTGGCGGCGCCGGCTCGGCGAGCTCGGGGTGGAGGCTGCGCCGGAGCGGCGCTTCGACGCCGGCGTGCTCGCCCTTCGCGATCCGGACGGCATCCTCCTGGAGCTGGTGGGCGAGGCCTCGGACGACCGCTGGGTGCCCTGGCCGGGCGGCCCGGTGGAGGCGGAGAACCAGATCCGCGGCTTCCACTCGGTCGGGCTGTGCCTGCGGGAGGAGGCGCCGACCGCCGACTTCATCCGGGACACGCTGGGCTTCCGGGAGGTGGGCCGGGAGCCGGGCCGGGCCCGGTACGCGACCGGCGCGGGCGGGCCCCACGCCCTCCTGGAGCTCCTGGAGCGGCCGGACACGCCCGAGGGCAGCGAGGCGACCGGGACCGTCCACCACGTGGCCTGGCGGGCCGGCGACGACGCCAACCAGGCGGCCTGGCGGGAGACGCTGGTGGCCACTGGCCGGCACGTGACGCCGGTGATCGACCGCAAGTACTTCCACTCGATCTACTTCCGCGAGCCGGGGGGCGTGCTCTTCGAGATGGCCACCGACCGGCCCGGCTTCACGGTCGACGAGCCGGAGGAGGCGCTCGGCTCGGCCCTCCAGCTGCCGCCGCAGTACGAGGACCGGCGCGAGACCCTGACCTTCGACCTGCCCCCGATCCAGGTCCCCACGTTCGCGGGAGCGCACGGGGAACGCTGAGCGTGGCGTCCGGGCGGTGAGGACATCACAGTCAGGAGAGGAAGAGCAGGAATGAGCACGCTGGTAGCGCCGGTCGACCCGATGGCCCCGGAGGGCAAGGACACCGTCCTGGAGATCCTGCGCCGCGACATGCGCAAGTTCTTCGAGCTGGTCGAGAACCCCGACAACTGGTACGTCCAGACGCGCTGCACCGAGTGGGAGGTCCGCGACCTGGTCGGCCACATGATCGACGTCACGGAGGGCTACCTCTCGCGCTGGGAGGTGGCGAAGCGGGGCGAGAGCGCCGACGCCCTCGGACTCCAGGTGATGGGTGAGCGGCTGAACGACCACGCGCTGGAGTTCCGCAGCCTCCCGCGGGAAGAGGCGCTGGCGCGCCTCAGGGCGGACCGGGACAGGGTGATGGCGATCTTCGAGGCGCTCACGCCCGAGGAGTGGACCGGCTTTATGGTCACGCACCCCTACATGGGCCCGGTGCCGGCCGGCTTCTACCCGGCGTTCCACATCATGGACTACGGCATCCATCCGTACGACATCGAGTACGGGCTGGGCGACAAGCTGGCCGAGCTCGACGAGGCGACCGCCGGGGTGCTGATCCCCTACTGCCACATCATCATGCAGTACACGGTCGACCCGGAGTCCGCGCGCGGCGTCGACTGCGTCTACGGGATGGACGTCTCCGGGCCGTGGGGCGGCCGCTGGCGGGTCACCGTCCGGGACGGCCAGTGGGCGGCGGCGCCGGAGGCGGGCGGCTGGGACGGCTGCGACGCCCTGTTCCGCTACGTCCCCTCCGATTTCGTGCTGACGGTGTTCGGGCGCTTCCCGGGCGGTGCGGCCACCGGCGACCCCGACGTCATCGACCAGGTCCGCCACCTCTTCTTCCGCTTCTGACGCTCTTAAGAGGGTGCGCGGATAGGCAGCGGCGAGAGGTTTGGCGCCAAAGATCCGTCGGGGCCTATCCGCGCACCCTCTAAGGGCGACGGTCTGGGCGGCGGACCCGCGCGGCGCGGGCCAGCCGCCCCCGCCGGCCGCCGGCGTCCAGGTCGAGGAGGTCGGCCGCGGGTCGGCCGGGCCACTGGCTGCCGCCATGGCGGAGGAGGGCGATCTGGTCGGGCCGCGGCTGGCGCGGGGCTGCCGCTGCTTCGTCGCCCGCCGCGGCCCGGAGGTGCTGGCCTACGGCTGGCTCTCGAGCGGCCCGGAGTGGATCGGCGAGATCGAGCTGGAGGTCCGGCCTGGGCCGGGCGAGGCCTACGTCTGGAACTGCCTCACCCTGCCGGCCCACCGCCGCAGCGGCCACTTCCGGGCGCTGCTCCTCCACGTCGCCGCGACCGCCTGCCGGGAGCGGCTGTCGCGCCTCTGGATCGGCAGCCTGGAGGGCGGCGCCGAGGCGGCGCTGGCCGGCGCCGGGTTCGAGCCGGTGCTGCGGATCGCCGTCTGCCGCCTCCCGGGCCTCCGCTGGCTCACGGTCCGGCCGGCCGCCGGCGCCGGCCCGGCCCT